>CABZTD010000011.1 GCA_902528515.1 K189A clade bacterium | reverse complement strand
AAGCTGGTTTCGTGGTCTTTATCTAGTCGAGCCTTTTAAAAGTTTTTCGATCAATGGCTCTCGGCCTTTCCAGTGTGTCGAGCCTGCTTTGATCCAGCGGATCCTTACCGGAGAGGAGTAACTCAATATGCTCCATTTGATCATTTCCCCAGAACAAAAGGCCATCAACAATCATACATGGCACGCCGAAAACGCCTCGGTTGATTGCCATGTTAGTTTCTTCCACCAATAACTGTTTCACGCTAGGTTGAGCAATTTGGCGGCTGAGGTAGTCGCCGTCGATGGCGCGCTCCTCGAGGAAAGTGACGAGGGTGGGCAGATCTCCAAGGTCCTTACCGTGACACCATCCTTCCTCAAATATTGCGTCGATGACCTGATGCTGCTCGTCGCCGCTCACCTCCTCAAGCGACATCCGCAGTGCGGCAAGGGGATTAAATGGATGGAACTTGGGCGGGTTGTATGCAAAACCGTTCAGTGAGGCATAACGAAGGCAGTATTGATGCAGCCACTTTCGTTTAGGCGTTATCTCTGCGGGCCCTAACTGTCCCCACTTGTCCAATAGCTTGCCGAAAACCACTGGATGCGCGTGAACCTGGCAGTCGTATCTCCCCGCCAAAGAAGTGATGTTACGCCAAGCGAAATGGGCAAAGGGAGAGATGTAGTCGAAATAAAAATCGATGGATTTTGGCTGCATGGGTATCCTATGTTTTTGCGCCTCTCAGTTAATGGTCCCGTTTCTCTTTATGATGAAGTCCTGTTAGGTATCTGATTAGCTTTGGGGTTAACAGAACCTTTCTGGTCCGCGCCATTGATCTGCTGTGTAACGGTCACCAAAACACCAACCCACGGGCAAGGCCTGCTCTATCGCCTCTAGATCCGTCGGGTTAAGCGACAACCCTGCACCAGATACCAGTTCATCAAGGTGACTCACGGAGCGGGTGCCAGGAATGGGCAATACATGTTCGCCTTGAGAAAGTAGCCATGCGATAGCAAGGGCGGACGCTGAAGTGCCAAGTTCTGAGGCTAACGCTCTGAATTGCGCACTTTTTTGCATATTGAGTTTATAGGTATCCTCCTGAAATCGCGGATTTACCCGCATAAAGGCAAGGCTTTTGCAGGCCTCAAAAGACAGCGGGTGGTCGGTGAGCAAAGAGCGGGCCACAGGACTGAAGGCCACCATGGTAGTTCCCAGTTGTGCACATTTTTGCACCAAGCCAAGCTCAGGTGCGCGGGTGGCCAAGGAGTACTCAGACTGCACTGCGGCTACCGGGTGCACGGCGTGGGCGAGCATTAACGATGTGGGTGCGATTTCAGAGAAACCGATTTGTCGTGTCTTTCCAGACTTCACCAGCTCGGCTAGCGATTGGGCTACCTCCTCGATGGGTACCGAGGCGTCTCGGCGATGCACATAAAGGAGTTCGACCTGCTCTACCCCAAGACGCCGCAACGACCCATCCAACTCTTTGCGCAAGTGCTCGGGGCTATTGTTGAAATAGCGGCTGCCGTCGGGCTTGCTAGCGATGCCCGCCTTCGTAGCGATGGTGAAAAAATCGCGAGCCTGCTGACCACGTTGTTTCAGATAGGCACCGATACGCTGCTCCGAAAGGCCTAGACCATACACATTTGAAGTATCCAGATGCGTAATCCCCAAATCCATACAGCGATCGAGGATCGCGAAAGATTTTGCGTCGTCTGTGGGACCGTAAAAATCGCTAAACGACATGGCACCATAGCCAATCGCGGAAACCGGGGTTCGTGCCTGCCCAAGTTCTCTTTGCTGCATTGTTCACCTGTCAGTTGTCGCGTTACTCTTTGGACGGCCCCTGTATTTTGCGTTTTCAACGGCTAACCAAAGCATGTGGATGTTACAAGGTACAGAGAGGCGGTCAAAACGTTCCGCCACAAACTATATGGAGAATTTGGGAAATATGTTTGAAGGCAAATTTTGACGGAATTCTATTGTTAGAAGAAATCGACCCATGTAAATCAATTTTCAAGTGGGTTCCCGAGTCCCGTTCGATCCGAAATTTATTTTTAAAAATCAATAATTTAGCATAAGCTTCTGATTTTACCCCCTTTTAAAACCCTTGAAGCCTTTTGCCTGTATTCGCAACAAGTTCGTTTTCCCAAACTAGCTCAAAATAAAAATCCGGATCACCTACCCGCTCAGAGAGCACCCCTACTTGTCAGCTTGGGAGTCCGTATACTGATATTTACAACTAATCTCGACGTGCGATTTGTCTCGCCATCGGTTCAAGCTAGTAGCCAATCAGACATAAGCAGACAAGAGACCAAGCGTCACTGCTTCGCGAATACATGCACCTGCAGGGCTCAGGTCGTTACCGAAAGATTGTGTGGCACGGCTTCTTGCGCGAAGAGCTTGCCGCTACATAGACTTTGTCAATTACAAAACTTTTAGGGCAGCTGTGTATAAAAAAATAGACAAAGAGGACAAGAAACTTTCTCGCGCTAGTCGCATGGGAGTTGTGGCAGCAATAAGACAACCAGATGCCAAGGACCGAGCAACAGCGGCACTCGGAATAAGAGACCAAGATGCAAGCTTAGTACCGGGCTTTGATCTACCAATCGCATATAGTGTTGCCAAGGTTTGCGGTCTCGATCTAAGGCTAGAGCCTCTCACTGGTTCAACGCGCTTCAGCAATTCAATCGCCTGCCGACTCAAAGGCACGATGTGATCTCGATCCATCTTCACCTTGGCCGCAAGTATCTCCCACCGACTGTCTCGTCAGTCGATCTCTTCCCATTTCATTTAGCGTATCTCACCCGGTCGCTGGAACAATAACGCAGACAGTTCGAGTGCGGCCTTGACCACAGGACGTCCCTCGTAGTGTTGGATGTCTCTGAGTAAACGCCCGACACCTGCAGGATCTGTGATCGCAGCATGATGCTTCACCTTCTTGGTCTTCAGGGCGCCTTTTAAATCAGCCGTTGGGTCTCTTTCGGCACGACCTGTGGCGATTGCGTAGCGGGATATCAAACTGGCCAGCTGGCGTGCTCTGTGGGCCATATCAATCGTGCGCTCCTCGATAAGACGGAGAGCGGAAAGTACTTCAACCGCAGTGATCTCTTTGATTGGTCTGAATCCAATCGCAGGATAAAGATCTTGCGAGAGGATGCGTTCGCTACGAACTCTGTAGCCCTGGAACTTTTCAGCCAATTGCCGCTCGCGCCACTCGTCCGCTACTGCCACAAACGCATTATTGGATTCCACATCAGCGCGTAGCTTTTGAAGCTTCTTCTGGGTGATTGGATCGAGGTTGTTGGCCAGCATCTCTCGAGCGCCTGCGTGGCGTTCTCTCGCGTCTTTTAGACTGACCTCTGGATACACGCCTAATGCGAGGGCCTTTCGGGCCCCTGCAAAGCGATAGTCGTAGCGCCAATACCTGGCTCCCTTAGTATTAACGAAGAGATACAGGCCACCGCCGTCTGTCAGTTTGTAGCTTTTTGCCGCAGCGTCCGCGTTTCGTACGGCCGTAGCCGTTAACTTCGCTATCTCGAGCTCACTCGTAAGTGTCGGTATATTTTCCCTGAGAGCGCAAAATTACGACTTATACCGACAAATATGCCGTCAGACGTGTGAGATGCAAGGAGACGCCGTGAGATCTCTTTGGACAATTAATCGAATAAAAACAGAGATTTATAATCTAGCTAAGACTTCGACAGAAGTCTTGAGAAGAGAATTTGGTCGGGACGGCAGGATTTGAACCTGCGACCACTTGGCCCCCAGCCAAGTGCGCTACCAGACTGCGCTACGCCCCGCAAAGCCGAATCATAGCCGATGCCTTTGCCCTTCGAAAGTTTGCGGTGTTGGTTATTGCAGCTGGCTGTCCGCAACCCAATTTCCGTGCGCTCCGTACGGCACACGAAAAGGCAGCTCGATCGTTGCAACCGGCGGAGCCGCAAAATCTAGAGCGTCGACAATAATCAACCGAGATCTTCCTGTGCTTTCACTGTGCACCAAGCTCAACACCCACCCCTCGTCTTCTGCCTTGGCGTCGGTTGCCGGCACAAAAACAGGCTCAGCACCGCGCGTATCCACACCTAAATAGTGTTCGGAACACTCGCCAGAATGCAGGTCATATTGGTAAAGACGCGGTCCGTATACGGGTTCTTCGCTGTTACCCTCGCCGTCTAACGCCATCAAGTATCCAAATCGCGACTCTTTTCCAACCATGGTGTCATTGACTCGTCCAAAATCCGCAGGCCTATCATCAATGGGCTGCTCTCCTACTAATCCTCGCCTTAGATCAATGGTCCAGCGATGCAGTCGACCAACCTCGGAGTAGTCTCCAGAGTCTGCACCAAAGGCCGAATTTTGGCGTGAAACATAAAGCGTTATTACGTCGTCTTTATCCCAAGCGTTGACCTGATGGAAAACGTAACAGGGCTCAATCTCGAACCAACGCACATCACTAGACGTGCCATTGCGAGGCATCACGCCAAGGCGGGCGCCGCTCTCGCGTTTAAAACGAAATGGAATACCAGTTGCGAGCAAATCAAGATCGAGCGCCAATGGCAGATCCATAAACACCACATAATTTTCGGTAATGTTGAAGTCATGCATCATGACCATTTGCGGCAGTTCGATGCCCTCTAATTGCTTAAGCTCACCGTCGGCGCCGATACGAATATAGTTCAAATAGGGTTGCTCAAAATTAAAGTAGCTAAAGGCGAGTAGTTCACCAGTTGTCGGGCATACCTTGGGATGCGCGGTCATGGAGCAGGTTAGAGCCTCATTGAAGTTTTGGCAGCCTATCGTATTTAGCTGGGCATCAATTTCCCAAGGCCAGTGAGCTTCTTCTAGACAAAGAATTTTTTTGTTGTGCGCAATAACATGGGTATTGCCCTTGCCGCGACGCAAATCTCCAAGCCCGACACTCGGATCTCTAAGAGGCTCAGTAATGTCAGGTGTTTGCAAAAATCGATTCTTGTACCACTGGGCCTTTCCATTACTGAGCCGTATACCGTGCAACATGCCATCGCCAAGAAACCAATGTTGGCCGGTGCCTGACCTGGGGTTGGGCCCAGTGCGCAGATATACACCATTGAGATCGGATGGGATGTTACCTCGCACAGATAGCTGGGTCTCGGTGCGCTCTTGTGGCATTGGGCTCCAATTGCCCCGTAAAAACCATGGTTGGTTTTTCGCTTCTTTCTCTGCCATCTATTTCCTCTCTCCAAAGATTAAAAGGCGCAGCCCGCTCACTTTCGACGCGTAGTTAATTGCGCATTCGGAACACGGGGTCCGGAAAAAAGGGTACGCGAATCCGAACCTCAGTAGCCACCCAAACGCCGTCCACTTCTGCCATTGAAACTCGTAATCGTCGGGTTTTGCTTCGCCGAGTGACGACTGAGTAGTCGCAGCGCGTCACTGCGCCTGAAAAAAATCCGCTGAGGCGCGACAGCTTTGCTTCGCTGATCCGATCTAGACGGATCGGATAGGCGTCCTCGCCATCGTGCACGTATTCGCCGTCGTAACAACCCGGAGTGAAAAGTAGGGCTGAAATTAAATCGATACCTTGAGGCTTGTCCTGGACGGCGAACTCGCTAAATCGCCCCAATAGGATTTGTGTGTCTGACTCACTCATGACTACTACTTTGTAGTCTTCGTCTTTACCTTCACTCAGCACCAAGTAGTTCTGCGTCCTGGGGTTTTTGCCGTGCCAAAGGCCCTTTGCCGCGAAGGTGCCGGTCCAAGTGTAATAGGCGCTGAGGCTACGCGAGGTTTGAAACTGGCCCAGAAATGTGTAGGTATCGAATTGGCGCTGAAAATCGAATATTAACTCACCGGCGATCAGCGGCCCCATGCGTGCCTCATAGGCGAAGGTACCTAAAGAAACCGTATGCTCGCTTCGAACGTGGCTGCTCAGCACAGCCAAAAGCATGATACTGCCAGCCATCGACAGCGCTGGGGATAGAGATTGGCGAGCCGCGCGTAAGTGAAACAAAGCCTTTACCGTTTCGCAGTTGCCTAGGATTTAAGCTCACGGAGAAGGTGTTCCAGTTCAGCAATCACCTGTTTAATCACAATACCGGACTGGATGCGGTCCTCTTTAGCGTCTTCGCCGACCAATTGTTGACGAGCCCCACCGATAGTGAACCCCTGTTCATAAAGAAGCCCCCGAATCTGGCGCACCAGGATCACGTCTTGACGCTGGTAATAGCGCCTGTTGCCCCTGCGTTTCATAGGCTTGAGCTGGGGGAATTCCTGTTCCCAGTAGCGCAGCACATGGGGTTTCACGTCGCATAACGAACTGACTTCGCCAATGGTGAAGTACCTCTTTCCAGGAATAGGTGGAAGTTCCTTGTTATTACTGGCTTCGAGCATGCAAGTCGCTTTTCGGCGCGCGGACGCTAGTGCTAATCGCTCGAGCGGTCATTACCGCCGACAAATTCATCGCTTACCTTGACAAAAGCTTCAACTCGCGACTTGAGCTTTTGCCCGGGTCGAAAAGTGACGACACGTCGGGCAGTAATCGGAATTTCTTCCCCTGTCTTAGGATTACGTCCTGGCCTCTCGCCCTTCTCCCGTAGGTCGAAGTTGCCGAACCCGGAAAGTTTTACCTGAACGTTGTTCTCCAATGACTGAAGTATTTCATCGAAGAACAATTCGACCATTTCTTTGGCTTCCCGCTTATTCAGACCTAATTCGTCGAAAAGTTGGTCTGCCATTTTTGCCTTGGTCAGTGCACCCAAAAACCTTTCCCCGCTTTTTTGGTCATTATCATTCGACTCTCCTTCTAACGAAGCCGAGCTCCGAAGTTTTGCTCAAGCAACGCCAAAGCGGCCTGCGCACTGGCATTGATTTCTTCATCGCCTAGGGTGGTCTCTTGGCTTTGCAGCGTCAACCCTATGGCAAGGCTTTTCTCTTTTGAATCAAGGCCCTCACCATGATAGACGTCAAACAAGGTGATGTTCGTGCAAATACTATCCATACCCTCTGCAAGCACGTCTAATATTGCCTGCGCGCTTATGTATTGTTGCACCACCACGGCGATATCACGTCTAACGGAGGGGTACCGCGACACCACTCCATGGCGTCGTCTTGGCCGCCGCAAAATCGCGTCTCCGTCTATCTCAAAAATAAAGACCGAATCGATGTCCAGCTGACGAGCCACCGCCGGATGCAAGCTGCCAACACGACCGATAAGCTCTTCGCCCAGAAAGATGCCAGCACTCTGGCCAGGGTGCAAGATGCTGTCCTGGAGTGGTTGAAAGCGTAAATCCAGGCCCGCCCATTGTCCCAGCTCCTCCACCGCACCCTTGGCATCGAAAAAATCTACGACGGCGTTATCGCTATGCCATGCTTCCAAATCTCGGCGTCCCCAAAGAATGCCGCCAACGGCTAGATCCTGCTCTAGTCCTGCAACGGGTTTGAACACCAAGCCAGCCTCGAACAGCCGCCCTGCGTCCTGTTGGCGCGCAGTATTCTTCTTATAAGCGTCGATTAACCCTGGCAGCAAACTCGTGCGCATCACCGATTGTTCTGAGGACATCGGGTTCGTTAACGCCTTGGCGATAAGTCCGTTACTCCGGCTAAGGACGCTTTCAATGGCTGGATCAACAAAACTGTAGGTAATGACTTCCTGAAAACCCAAGTGTGTCAATCTCTGACGTAGCTGACGCTCACTGTGCTGCTGCAAACTCACCGCGGCCAAGGGCAATTGAACATTCGGCTGTCTAAATGGAATGTTGTTGTACCCGTAAATTCGGCACACTTCTTCGATCAAGTCAGCCTCAATTGCAATATCAAAACGATGCGAGGGCGCAGTAATTTCCCACTGCACACCCGCAGAAGACTGCTTGCGCTCAGCTACAGCAAAATCCAAACGTTGAAGCGCCTCGTCCACCTGAGCCACATCCACCTCAATACCCAGCATTTCGTTGAGCTTATGCTCACGCAATTTCACCTTAGGCTGCTTGGGCATGGACGCAGCATCCAGGGATTCAATAACTGGCCCGGCGGTGCCGCCCACGATGCTCAGCAAGATATCTGTGGCTCTCTCTATAGCCTCGAACGGTAGCTCATAATCAACGCCACGCTCATAGCGATGCGATGCGTCAGTGTGCAAGCCATAGCGCCGGGCGGTGCCGGAAATAGCAATTGGCGAAAAGTATGCGCACTCGAGAAAGATATTTCTGCTGCCGATCTGTACGCCGGATGTCTTACCACCCATTACGCCGGCGATGGCAACTGGTCCGCTCGCGTCAGCGATTACCAGCGTATCGGCGTCAAGCTTGACTTCTTGTCCGTCAAGTAGCACCAGCGTGTCATTCGGCTGAGCCATACGCACGGTTATCTGGGTATCTAACCGGTCGAGATCAAAGGCATGCATGGGTTGGCCGAGCTCAATCAACACATAGTTTGTCACGTCGACAACTGGGTCGATAGTGCGTAAGCCACAGCGCCGCAGGCGCTGAGTTAGCCAGTCGGGTGATTTACGACTTAAATCGACACCCTCGATTACCCTGCCCAAATACCTCGGGCATTGCGCCTTGGCATCAAGCGTGACCGGGAAACTCCGATCGCTTTGCGCCAGCACAGGCGCTATCACTGGATACGCCACTTCGAGATTGTTGAGAACACCAACTTCTCGGGCAAGACCCTTTATTGACAGGCAATCACCGCGGTTTGGGGTAAGATCAAGATCGACGGTTATGTCATCCAATGGTAGGTCGGCATTAACAATCTCAGCCAAATCCGCACCGACGGGATGCTGAAGTTCCATGATGCCATCAGCCTCATCACCCATGCCTAATTCCTGAGCGCTGCAGAGCATGCCAAATGACTCCACACCTCTCAGCTTGGCCTTCTTAATTTTGAGGTTGCCGGGGAGGACTGCTCCGACTTTTGCGAAAGCGGTCTTCAATCCTGAACGCACGTTGGGCGCGCCGCAAACAACCTGAAAGCGCTCGTCGCCGTCGCTTACCTCGCATACCCGCAGTTTGTCTGCATCGGTGTGTTGTTGGACGCTAAGAATTTCACCCACGACAACACCTAAAAAAGATTGAGCGGCTGGTTCCGTACTGTCGACTTCTAGTCCGGCCATAGTCAGCTGAAACAATAACTCCTCACTGGTAAGAGACGGGTTTACCCACTGGCGCAGCCATGCTTCGCTGAATTTCATCGTGTCGCCTAAATCTTCGTACTAGTTGAATTGTCGCAAGAAGCGCAAATCGTTCTCAAAAAACAAACGCAGGTCGTCAACTTCGTAAAGCAGCATCGCCAGTCGATCCACCCCAAATCCGAAAGCGAAGGCCGAATACAACTCGGTGTCAATATTCGACATATGCAGTACGTTGGGATGAACCATTCCGCAGCCCATTACTTCTAACCAACCCGTATGGCTGCACACGCGGCAGCCTTCACCGTCGCAGTGCACACACTGCACATCGACCTCTGCAGAAGGCTCGGTAAACGGAAAGTAAGAGGGACGAAAACGCACCTGCAACTCTTTCTCAAAGAAGCGTTGCAAAAAATCGATGACCGTACCCTTAAGGTTCGCAAAGCTAATGCCCTGGTCCACAACAAGACCTTCAACCTGATGAAACATCGGGCTATGGGTTAGATCTGAATCGCGTCGATAGACGCGACCTGGACAAATTACTCGTATCGGAGGTTCCTGACGCTCCATCGTACGCACCTGACTGGGTGACGTATGGGTGCGTAACAGAGTGCCGTCGCCGAAGTAAAAAGTATCGTGCATGGCGCGCGCTGGGTGATGCGCGGGTATGTTGAGCGCTTCGAAATTATAGTAATCGTTTTCAATCTCCGGCCCGCTGACCACCTCGTACGCGGCCCCGGTAAAGATTGACTCAATACGATACATAGCTTGTGTGACTGGATGAAGACCACCACTCCGGCCACGTCTGCCCGGCAGCGTGACATCCACCCTATCCGCATCAAGCGAAGCTTGCATCGCGGCAGCTTCCAGAGCCACCCTGCGCTCGGTGATTTTGTCCTGCAGAGCCGTTTTCGCTTCGTTGATTTTAGCCCCCGCCTTTGGTCGCTCCTGGGGCTCAAGCTTGCCAAGCCCTTTGAGCAATTCCGTCAGACCGCCTTTCTTCCCGAGATAGTTGATGCGAACTTCATCCAAGCCGCGCAAGTCTTCAGCAGCGCTGACCGCATCGATCCCCCGCCGCAATACATTCTCAATATCCATCGCTTGTTCCGATTTGCTCCGCATCTCGTATCGGGCCCTTCATCAAGGCCAAAAAAAAGGGAAGAACCCAGGCCCTTCCCTTTGTGCGCACCATACGCCCCTAGGAAGAACGCTATACTAAGGTCTCCTAAAGGCAGTCTGTTGTAAATCGCGTTTCTGGAGCAATTCGAGCTGCTCCGAAACGAAGTCAGGCCGCTTGGGGCGCTCCGACCATTGCGCCCGCACGTTTAGCTAACGCGGCGAAGGTGTCTTTCTCATGCATTGCAATGTCTGCGAGCACCTTACGATCTACCACTATCCCAGCCTCTTTGAGACCAGAAATAAACCGGCTGTATGACAAGCCGTGTTCACGGGCAGCCGCATTAATTCGAACGATCCATAATCTTCGAAACTGACGCTTACGTTGGCGGCGATCGCGGTAGGCATATTGTCCCGCCTTGATGACCGCCTGTTTGGCAACCTTGAAAGTGCGGCTTCTAGCGCCGTAATAACCCTTGGCAGCTTTTAAAATCTTTTTCCTACGAGCTCTGGACGCTACACCTCGCTTAATTCTTGGCATAAGTCCTCCTAACGCGCTTTCTTGGGCAGCATGCGTACCAAGCCAGGCACATCAGCTGCAGCCACACCCTCCATGCCACGCAGCTGACGCTTTCTCTTTGGCGCTTTCTTTGTGAGGATGTGATTCTTGTTAGCTTGCTTATGTTTGAAACCGGAGCCAGTACGGCGAAAACGCTTCGCAGCACCCCGGTGGGTTTTCATTTTTGGCACTAGCCTATCTCCACGCGATTCATCGGTTGCCTGCAGGGCCGAGCGAAATTTCGACCAAGTCTGTTAAACCTCAGTTATTGTTTGGCCTTGCCGCTTTACACATACATAAGGTGTAGTGCTAAGAAGCCTCTTTCGGAGCCTGCGCTTTTCTATTTTTCCGTGGAGCCAAAACCATTATGACCTGACGACCCTCGAACTTTGGTTCAGCTTCTACGGAACCCAGTTCGTCTAGATCTTGCGCTATCCGGGTCATAAGTTTCATCCCAATTTCAGGATGCACCACCTCACGGCCGCGGAAACGCAAAGACACCTTCGCTTTGTCTCCCTCATCGAGAAAGCGCTTCAGGTTGCGTAGTTTTACCTGATAGTCGCCCTCTTCAGTACCGGGACGGAACTTCATCTCTTTAACTTGGATCTGCTTTTGCCTCTTGCGTTGGGCAGCCTTTGTTTTTTTCAGCTCAAACAAGTGCTTCCCATAATCCATCACCTTACAAACAGGCGGGTCGGCCTCCGCAGCGACCAAAACCAAGTCTAGTCCTGAGGCTTTCGCCTCCGCCAGCGCCTCAGCTCGAGAAACGATTCCTCTTTGACCACCGTCCGCGCCTACAAGACGCACATTTGCAGCAGTAATGTCTTCGTTTAACAACGAGCGATCTACTCGCTTGCTAGTCTTATTGATGGGCGTCTCCAAACTTCTCCAAATGATGCCTTGCTTTGCAGCCCTGAGGCCTCAACGCAAACCGTGTGCTTTAGCGTTTTTGGTTTACTAGCAGGCTTTTGTTCCGTGACAGCTGCCCAAAGGCATCTGTCCAAAATTAGGGCGCGAATTCTACTGCCAAGGCAATAGACACATCAAGCCTTGGTTCGCCCGCAATATCTGCGAGCTCCAGCCTTACTATGGGATTCAACTCAATCTTTTGCGCCCTTTTCGTACTCTGCAAGATCTCAGCTCAAGCTTGCTTCGATAATATCAATGTGGTGTCGCCGAACGTCTAACTTCATCGCAGCGTAGGTTTTAGTTGGCAGCTCGGCGAGTTCTGTCGCCCGCGTAATCGCTGTTTGTTCCAGTTCCTGGGCATCCACGACCTTGTCTAAAAAGCCAACGCGCATAGCCTCTTCCACATCGTACAGCTTGGCCTGGATGATCGCTTCGGTTTGATGGCATTTGGAAACCCGGCACAGCGCAATTTGCAGTCCGAAGGGAGGCAACGTCATACCGATCGCTGTTTCGTTTAATCCATACTTGGCTTCTCCCAAGGCACCGAAGCGCGTATCGCTCGCCAACATCAATAGCGCTCCCGCGGCAATCGCGTGTCCAGCGCTGGCGGCGACGACGGGCATGGGGAATGAAAATAAACGAAGCAACAATGATGCCCCTTTGTCAACCAGTGCCTTGCTCTCGGCGGGTCCTTTGCCAATTTCCTTGAGATCAAAACCCGCACTAAACACCCCAGAGCGTCCTTGCAATACTACAGCCCTGGACTCTGCCTCAGCACGATCAAGGCCTTGATTCAGGTTATCGATAAAACTATGACTTACCGCATTGGCCTTTCCATCATCTATGGTAATGACCGCGACCTCGCCCTCTGATCGAAAATCCAACATCGCACTCTCCTGCCTTTAATTCGGCCTCTTATGAATTGTTTTATCTCTCGTTATTCTATGCGCTGATCCAGTTCGCGCATACACGCCAAGACAGGTTCAGAGCAAGGCTTAAAACGGATATCCAACATTCTGACGTCACTCAGAGAAGAGCCGCACTATTCGGAACACCGAGCGCGGTATGGATTCGGGAGTTGTCTAACAAAGTTGGAGCAGCACTAAACCAATATGGCCCTCGCCTTTTGCCCACGGCAGAGGGCGGTTCTGAAAGCTATTTAGCCCTTGTTCAAGATTCCATCGGCATCCGGCGCATCCTGAAAATGTTGCTGTCTATTGATGCTGACGTTAACACCGAAATTGCCGGACTTCAGGGCGCCAACGGCCGAGGCTATGTCCGCGTCCTTGAATCCGATGTATCAAAGGACATCGTTGTCATGAGGCGTTTGGGTTCACCCATCGCTGAAAGTGGCCTCACCATTCAATCGCAGATATCGAAAGTCACCCGCGCCCTGCAACAAAGCTGGCAGGCGGCTACCAACCGACAAGATTTAGTTCCTGGAGAGCGAAAAGTAGATTGGCTGGAGAACCATCTTCGTCTTTCGTCGAGCAAGATCGGCATGAGCTTCGAACGAAAAATGATCCACCGGGCATTAGACCTAATCGAGAACCGCCGTGCCGCCTGGCAGAAATAAATTTTTCAGGAACACGGCGACCTCAATAAGTACGACAGACTTGCGGTCACCAATAAACAAGCAGGCGACTGCTGCCTCGTGGATCCAGACGGCGTGGTCTTCGAGGCTGCCCAAGATCTTGACATATTGCTGCGCAGTTGGATCGATTCGTAAAGGCAAGCAGACCCCGTAGGGGTTCTGCTCCGCAGGGCTAAATTGCAGAGCGAGCAAACCGCCGTCGAAAAAACGCCATCATTACTTAGGGCTAAGAAGAAATTGGCTCCACTGGGATCCATCTGGCGGAGCTAGGATATGTGGAGGAGGGAAAAGACTATCCTCAACTTGTTGAGGCGATTGCGACTCGCTAGTCGCGTAATGTAGGGCTGGTGGGACGACCATAGCAGCTGCAGTAACAAACAACCGCTCACTCGTCGCATAGAGCTCACAAACGCAGCGTTTCTAAAAATTACATGGGAGGTTACATGATCACAGTCTTTGGGTCGCTGAACGTCGACTACATTTTTCAGGTTTCGCAGCTACCGGCACCGGGAGAAACCGTGATGGCTTCGAATATGCAAGTACTGCCCGGCGGCAAAGGAGGCAATCAAGCAGTCGCTGCAGCGCGGGCCGGTGCGAAGGTTCGAATGGTGGGCGCTGTGGGTAGGGACGGCTTGAGCAAGATCGCCCTTGCGGGCTTGTTACACGCTGGCGTAGACATCAGCACAGTCGCACAAAGCTCCAAGCCAACTGGCACCGCCGCAATCAATGTTGACGAACAGGGAGAGAATGCGATTACTGTGTCCTCTGGGGCCAACCTTGATGCCAGAGGCGACTCACTCGAAGAGAAAAACCTAACTCCGCGCACAACCGTGTTGCTACAAATGGAAATACCGATGAACGCAATGGCAGACCTAATCCAGCGAGCCCGTGCGAAAGAGGCACGCATTATATGGAACCTTGCGCCAATGCAAAATGTTGATTTAGTCCTACTCAAACAGGTCGACTGCCTGATTGTTAACGAGGGCGAGTTGAATCAACTGCACTCAGAGTTTCATCAAACACCGAAACCAAACAACGACTCAGCCAAGGACGTGGAGCAAAAAGCTTGGGACATTTTTACGCTTACCGGTCAATCCGTGGTTGTCACCTTGGGCGCCAGCGGTACCCTAGCCGTACACAACAATACCCTGATATCGGTGCCGGCACTCGCTATTTCACCCGTAGATACCGTGGGGGCAGGAGATGCCTTCACCGGCGCATTTACTGCAGCCTTAGATCAGGGCGAGACATTTCCGGTGGCGCTTCGTTGGGGCAATGTGGCCGGTGGGCTAGCCTGCGTCGAAACTGGCGCGCAATCCTCTCTGCCCACTAAAGCACAAATTTCTGAGCATCTTGCTGCCCTCCCCGGTGCTTGAGCGCAGATGAGGATTTACCCGCCTAATCATAGCTGCGAACGTCCCTAACGCTATGCACATTGGAGGCGACAGCTGGGATTCATGCATCACCTGGCCCCTGGCTTGGGGCACGGGGTGTTGCGGCCATCAGCTGCGACGCTATCAGCGATGTTAGGCCAAGCGGTGTGGAGAGCGTATTTAATCCAGTCCATACGTTGGCTAACGCGGCTCTGGGCATGCACATTTTCGACCATCTGCAGCTGGATCAGGCCGCGCGGATCGCTGCTAACTTGAACCGTCATCCCTTTTTGTTTTCGGCAGCCCTTTTGAACATTCAGGGCGCAACTGGGTCACCACTTAACCCATGGCTTTTTCTAGCCGGGCATTGCTGGCAGAACTTATAGCGCCTAGCCAGAGTTTCTGAAGTGCAGAGTATAGGCATCGAGGTGCTGGCTAAATTCCGGCCTTTCAATCAAATCTAGTAAGTGCGCATAAGCTCCCGGATAAGCTGCTTCTAAACCCGCGCTTACCATGGGCAGCGAGAGTGGTTCCAGACCTTTGCTCATCAAGCGTTCGCGCAAAAACTGGCTCACGTCACAGGCAAAGGCAATATCCGCAATGGTGATCATGTCACCAGAAATGTGCGAGTGATGTTCAAGAGCTCGTTCAATACCCTCCAGATAAAACTGGAATGCCCCGGCCATACGTTCATGCAGTTGCTCGGTCATATCGTCCATGCCCAGCAAATACACCTGAGCTTCTCGACCAAAAACCAGGGTCGCATCCAAAAAGCTGTCGACCCGTGAAGCGTGCATGGGGCTACCACCATACAACCCCCCGTTGCCTTCTACCGACCGGGCCACGGCCCGCAATATGCTGTTGGACTCAAAAACGCCGACGCTGCCATCCGGGCTAAAAGCCGCAGGCACCGTGCCATAGGGCTGAGTACGCAAAAATGCATCTGTTTTGAACAACGTTCCTGAAAAGCCGCGACGGCTGGCGCGAGCGTGCGGGCTGTCGTCCGTGCGCTCCTGCTCAGAAAGTTCACGCGCATCAAAGTCCCAGAGCCATTTACCCAAGTGTTTGGGCTTATCGCCAATTACCTCGACAGTGACACCCAAATACTCCGCTGCGATCAGTGCTTTCCACACACGCGGGTTGGGCAGATAAGAGAAAATCCTCAGTACGCTTTTACTCATGGCTACCACACCTCTCCAAAAGGACGTATCACAGATTCAAAAGACCAAGCGCTGCGCGGTTGGTGCGCAATACGGAATACTTCGTCCGCAATGTCCGCAGGCTGACAAAAAAAATCATCGGGCTTATCGGCGAAGAACTCACGAGTCCAGGCGAGATCGATTACCGCGTCGATAGCGACATAGGCCGCATGCACGCCCTTCGGTCCTGCCTCCCGGGCAATACTTTCCAGAAGAATACGCTGCGCTGCCTTCGTTGGAGCAAACCCAGCAAATCTTGCCCGGCCTCGATACGCTGAGGTATTGCCGGTGCAAATTAAAGCGCCTCCGCCAGCGGACTCCATATCGGGTATCACCTGTTTGGCTAGCGCTAGCAGGGCCATGGTATTGATTTCGAACGCGCGACGCATATTGTCGGCATCTATCTCGGCATAGGTCCCACGCTCGGCACCAACGGCATTGTGAATGACGACTTTGGGTGCGCCCAAGCTCTCGCGCACCGCGTTAAGAGTTGCGGTTAACTCAGCTTCAATAGAAACATCGCAGACAAATGCATGGGTGTTCGGGAGCGTTTCCTTGATTTCAATCAATCGCTGCTCGGTTCGAGCCAGCATCGCCACCACATATCCTGCGCCGGCGAATCGCTCGACAACAGCCTTCCCGGTGCCCGGACCCACCCCAGTCACTAAGACCACATCACTCACTCTAACCCCCGGTGACACCTTCAACAGCGTTAAGACTATCAACCAACCTACTGCCCAGGCCAAGGGTTAAAACAGGTTTTTTGCGGTCACGCCACAAGATACCAAACGCCTAAGTCCAGAGCATTTGCCCCCGATCGGTCTGGGGGAATGGATCGAATCCTAGGCGACGAACTGATCCCAAGGTCCAGTGATCGCCAAGGTGCGAGTCGGCGCAAAAACGTTCACAAACAGCACCTGACCGTCAGGCGAGAAACACGCCCCTGCCAGTTCCGTCTGTAGCCTGAGTCGGGCCATATCGTAGCGCAGACCGGCAGTTGTCAAACCACGCAGGTAATTATTAACAACGTCCGTGTACTGATCTTCGCAGACAATCAGGTGCCCGTTAGGGGCGACGGTGAGATTGTCTCCGCTGTTAAAGACATGATGCGATTGGCTTTCGAAAAACAGCTCCACTGTGTCAGACACGCCATCCCTACTGGGGCTCAGGCAAAACACTTGTCCAACCTTTTCCTTGCCGCCACTGGTTGAGCAGATGTAGGCCTCGTTCGTACCCATGTGGATGCCCTCGCCTCGCGCGATGACTGCAGCACCCTTGGCAGCAGCTTGATAACGCAAATCATCATTGGGGGATTCAACATCTTCGAGGTCAACCCAGCGCGCCTCAAATCTGTAATTCTGGATCATATTTTGTGTGCTCCAGTTACGGGTATCATTCACCCCCTCAATGACCATGGCCTGTAATCGACCGCCAGCCTGCAGGTTTCCGGGTTGCACTGGAACAAAGCGATATAAGGCTCCGTCATCACGATCTTCGGTGAGGTAGACGAGCCCACTACTGGGGTCAACGCAGGCGGCCTCGTGATTGAAGCGTCCCATGGCCCGCAGCGGCGCGCGATTTGTCAGCCTAGCAGCACTCGCAGGCACTTCGAATATCCAGCCGTGGGAACGGCCAAGGCCCTCGCCGTAGCGACCACCGGGACTCACCGGCGCTTCTTCACAGGTGAGCCAAGTGTTCCATGGCGTGGTGCCACCAGCACAATTTCGGATGGTTCCGCCCAGAGACCTAAACTGACGTTTCACCGCCAGGGATTGGCTATCCAGCACGATGTGCGAGGTACCTCCTGGCAGCACGCGGCCGTTGCGAGTATCGAAACCCTGGGCAATCTCGCTTCCGTCATCGTCATCGGGCCGCAATTCGTGATTTCGCACCAGAATGAGTTCGCCATTTTCACCCTGAAAGCAGCCCATACCGTCTGCTTTATCTGGCACTGGGGTGCCATCGTTCATCAGGTCTCCCAGCTGGGACAGTACGCGGTAATTAAAACCCATAGGCAAGTCGAGCAAGCCGTTTGGATCTTCTACTAAGGGGCCGTAACCGACAGCACGAGGCGGCTGGGTCAGGCCGCGATCCATGCAACCCAGCATGGCAAGGGCGGCAAACGCTGTTCCTGTTTGTCCGATAAACCGACGGCGAGATATCACGTGAGTTTCTCCTGTGCGTCTGATGGCTTGGTTTTTCTGCCCAGGCCTCTGAGCCCTAGCGCCGACGAACCTGCATTTTGGTCCTTGGTTCGTCAGTGATTTTTCTGCATATATCCCACGGTATCCAAGTCAGAGGAAACTTCGGGGAAGACAATAGCCCGCACGCAATGAATTGCAGGAATGCACTTTTAGACAAATCTGCCCTCGACGGCCGCGACCGGCCCAGCTTCTATCACAAAAGGGACAGAGCCAAATTTAAAGGTCTTGATTGAAGACCGGTTTGCGCTTCTCCATGAAGGCTTGCATACCTTCGAGAGAATTTTTTGAGCCACGATTGGCTGACACCGCAGAGACTTCATCTGCCATGGACTCGGCCAATGTCTTGGTCTCGAACCCAACCACGGTGTCTAGCATCGACTTGACCGCTTGACGCGGTTGGGCTGCTAACTCTTCGCCGAGCGCCTGAGCGCGGGGTTTTAGTTCAGCAACGGGAAGCAACTCGCTTACCAAACCGATTCGATAGGCATGCGGACCGTCAATTTTTAGGCCCCGTAGAATCATATCAAGGGCATGACTGCGGCCTACCACCCTCGGCAGGCGAGCAGAGCCACCCCAGGCAGGGACGCTACCCAGATCCATTTCCGGCAGGCCAATTTGTGCACCTGTGTCAGCAGCTAAACGAAAGTGGCAGGCAAGGGGCAGTTCCAAGCCACCGCCGAGGCAAAATCCAAAGAGCGTCGCGATTGCCGGCGTGCCGCCGTTTTCAATCATGTCTAGCACTCGATGGCGCTGACCAAAAAACGCTTCAGGACTGCCAGCGCGTTTAATGCCGTCGGGAATTTGCCGTAAATTCATCCCCGCCGAAAAATTCGCCTCACCTTCGCCGGTGAATACCATGGCGCGAACCGCATCATTGGCCAGCACATCAGGTAACTGCTCCTCTAGCCGATCAATGTAATCAACGCTCATCAAATTCCATGGAGCATCATTAATGCTGAACGTCGCGACGTTATTCGAAACGCTATACAGATAGGGGTCTGACACGGTTTTATTCCTCAACATCCGATTCTTTTTTTGACTGCGCTCGCCCCAGTTCTCAGTCAGCCCGCGCCAAGCCATATTGATCCAGTCGCCAGCGTAGCGTCTTTACTCGATCCTGACCAAAGAAAGGCTCCTCTCTGACGACCATGGTCGGCACACCCCAGTGACCTACTGCTACTAGCGCGCGCTGGTTTTCTGCCACCTCTGCCAGTTGGTCGCCGCCCTCTATGGCGGCGTCAAGCTCCGCGAGGTCCAATCCAGCGCGCATCGCCGCCTGCTTTAGGTGATCCCCCTGATCCCAATCCTGGGTGCCGCCAAAAATTAGCGTCGAAACCTCAGTCACGAATTCCACCCCGCGTTCGCGCCGCTGGGCCTCAATACCTAGGGCGCTCAGGCGATGTATATGAGGCTGATCTTCAGCAACCGCCATGGTGCCAGCTTCTTGCAGGATAGGATCCGGGCGCGGCCGGGCAAATGGCAGGCCTAAAAACTCTGCACGGCGGCGCGCATCGCGGACAATGTAGCGGGACTTATTCGGATTCGATGGATCGAAGACCAGGGACGGATCTCTGACTGCGATCGGATAAACGATGCGCATCTGCACCGACACTTCGTAGTCCTCCCGCAAACGCAGCAAGTCTGGCGTCACCAAATAGGAATATGGGCTACGGAAAGACCAATACACATCTACCGTTTCGGATTTTTTGTCTGATTGTTCAAGTATCACCGTTAGCACCTTATCGATTTTGAATTATCGATCTTGCGAATTAAAGTGATCTATAGTCGCAGGATCCATGCTCCAGTCTCGCACCCGCGGACTGAACAACGGAAGCAAAAACACCGAGATCATCGCTATGGCTATTGTTAGCGACTGCATCGCAGACGTATCTGGTGACGCCAAGTTATCGCCACGGCGAAATAGATAGCACTTATAACCACGAGACCCCCTGCAAGGTGAGCTGGGGTCAGAAGTCTGGTGGGATGCGCGGTGACAGCAAAAATCGCGATAGCGCCCACTAGCTGAATACGCGCTAGCACCGATTGATATGCCGCACCAAATCGCCGGTTGACCCGAGCGATTCCGAGCATTTGTAACAGCAAATAGAGCACGAAGCCTGAAAGGATTAAGCCAATGCTGCCCCACATAATGCCGTTGACTGCTCCAAAGGCGAGCCCGCCAGTAATTAAGATGAGGTGAGAAGACAGGCCTATAAAGAGCCGACTGACCACGAGGGCAACAAACACCAAAGGGCCCAACCACCCAAAGTCCTCTACCCAAGGGCGGAACCGCTCGAGGCTCTCGAGGTTAAAGGCGATACCTAGCTGCTCCTGTGCCCGCCGGCCAATCATCAGGGCAAACGCCAAAGCCGCGACGAAGAAAAACCAGCGGCGCCACCTGGATATCTGGACGCTATTCACCCCAATTGCTTCACAAGCAAATCAGCAATTTCCGGGTCAGTTAATTCGACCAGTAGGCAAATTCATCCTCGGGCTGACCTGGCTTTGCAATATCACGATCAACGTTTATCGCCGTAGTCAACCCCCATGGCCAGCGGGATTCCGCCTGCTCAGCTTTGTGTTTTGCCAGCGCATCGCGCAATCGGGACGCTACGTCGGAGTTTTGTGTTAGCAGGTTTTTTCGCTCGCCATCGGCTTTTAGGTCAAATAACCATTCTTTGCGCTTACCGCCTTGCGGGGCGCTAACGATAAGCTTCCAGCGCATATCGCGAACGGCTTGAGCGGCACCAGAGCTGAAGAACAAATAGTCGTGAGGGGTGCTAGTATCAATACCAGTAACGTAGGGGGTAAGATCCACGCCATCCATCACGCGGTCCGAAGGCAAGTCGGTGTTCCCAGCTGCAGCGGCCGTTGCATACATATCGAAGTGATGTACCGGCGCCTCATAGGTTACACCAGCAGGCAGTTGGGCAGGCCATCGGGCCAAAAAAGGCACGCGTATACCACCTTCGAACAAAGTGATTTTCCAACCACGATAGGGGACATTGACGTTAGGCAAACCAATATAGCCTGCCCCTCCATTGTCGGATGTAAACATAACCAGAGTGTTCTGATCGAGGCCATTTTCCTTGAGCGCTGTCATAACTCGCCCCACACCACGATCTAGAGATCGAATCATTGCCGCATAAACGCGTTCTCGATGCAGCTCAACGTCAGACAATGCGTTGTAATCCTCGCGTGTTGCTTGCAGTGGTGTATGAGGGGCCCAATGGGCAAGGTAGAGAAAAAACGGCCGGTCTTTATTTGCTTCGATCACCCTAACCGCTTCGTCGGTGTAGTAATCGGTTAGGTATTTAGCCGGTTCAAAATCCGGCCCACCGTTAAAGCTAGCGGCGAATCGCAGCCCTGCCCACAAAAAGCGGTCGATCGGATCAAAATCTTGTCGCGCCTGAACTACCCCTTCATCATCCCGTCGTCCGTATAGGCCACTGGACATCAACAGGCTCTCATCAAATCCCTGATCATGCGCGGCCATACCGTTCGAGCGGCCGAGGTGCCATTTACCGATATGCACCGTGTGATAACCCCGCTCCCTCAGCAGCTCTGCAATCGTTATCTCTGAAGGCGGCATGCCCATTTCATCGAACGAAAGTTCATTTTCTGCGTTGTTAAACACACTCGCGGGTTGCAACGGACTATCGCCGCTATCATCCATTACTCTCAGCGCTGTATTCATGCCAGGTGGCGTGGGCGTGAACTCAAAACCAAATCTTGTACCGTATCGGCCACTCATTAACGCCGCGCGAGATGGCGCACAGGTCCCATTGGCAGCATAGCCCTGCGTAAACGTAACGCCATCAGCTGCCAGGGCATCGATATTGGGTGTTTGCGTTGTAGGATTTGGCCCGTTCATGGAAATGTCGTTCCAGCCTAAATCGTCGGCCAGTATCAGCACAATATTGGGGGGTCGTTCACTCGGATCCCGGCCTTCGGGCTCGGCGCCCGCAGACCAGTTAATTGTTTGGTTCGGCCCAACCGTTGACTGTTCACCGATTGCGCGGCTGACGCCGTAAAGTACGATATCAACCCGAAAGATCCAAGCAGCACTTGCCAATATGGCTAATACGATGCCAATTCTCAGCATCCACCTCATTTTTGTCCCCTCTCCTTTGAGCCCGGTCTCACCTACTCGGTCTAGGATGCATGCCCCTTCATGAGCCAAGCACCCACGGGCTCTACCAACTCAATATTGAGCTGACCCGCCAAGCCCGCTTCGCGATGCAATGCGGAAGCTTGGTACTCGGGCGACATCAACATTTCCAGCATCGCCTTGCGCGACGGATACATAGCAATCGCGGCGGAATCCCAGAGCTCTTCCACTTCCCCAAGCATGAGTCGTTCAACGCCGGCAGAGAACATGGGCGCGCCTCCCACCTTCTGCAGGTGAGCTACCACCTCTTGACCGTATATGGCATAGGCTTGGGCGCCACTGAGATCAGTCTCTCGACCATCCGCGTACTCAGCCTCATCTTTAAACTTCAGCAAATTCAGCATGTAGATCGGCCCTTCCCGACCGGGCTCCATAAAGCCCTCCATTTGCTCCTCGGACGGTATAACCCTGTTAATGACTTCCATCTCGCATCCTCCTTTCGGCGAAGACCATTTTTCACAATAACCGCAAGTAATGTCTATCATTATTTGAGTTTTTGTCAGCTCAAATCACACCATGGCCACCATCCTAGGTTCACCCAATGCAAAGCAACTACGCTTACATTAATCTGCATGGCCTGATGCTTTCGACTCAAGCCGACAACCAAAAAACCGCAAGTGTCCTGCGGATTCTGCTCTCGGTCTCAGCCTTGATATGGCCGCTGACAACGCAATCATCTGTCGGCGCTGAGTTGCCCAATGCACAAAGAACTCATACGGACCGGTCGCACTGGCTGACCCTTGAGGGCGAAACCCGGGCCAGGTTCGAGACCCTGGACGGTCAGTTTCGCGCCAATGGCAAAGGGGGCGACCAGCTACTGGCATTTCGGACGCTGCTCCGCGCAGAAGCAAGCTTGCCGAGGAGCACCACTAACCAACCCAACTCGCCCTCGATCACCCTGGGTATTGAGCTACAGGACAGCCGGACCTATCTAGGTGATGACGGTACGCCGCTTTCCAGCAGCTACACGAATCCCCTTGATGTCCTGCAGCTTTATGCACGCGCCGACAATCTGCCCAGCGTGATCGACTACGATGCGACCAGCCACCTGACCCTTGGCCGCCAAACCGTATCCATCGGCTCGAAGCGTCAGATCGAACGCGTGAGCTATGCAAACGTCATCAAGAGTTACACCGGCGCACACTGGGTTAGCTACTCAGGCCAAGATGATCAACTGCACGCCATCTACATTGTTCCCATCAATCGGCGGCCCGGCACCCAGACAGAAATTTTGGATAACGAACTGGAATCAGACAAAGAACAGTGGCAGCGAAGGATATGGGGACTACATTTCATCAAAAGAGAAATCTTGTCCGAGCGCGTGTCTAACTTGCAGGGCGAGGCATTTATCTACGGCCTTGAAGAAAACGACAGCCAGCGCTTTCAAACACCCGACCGCGCCTACACCACTGTGGGTTTTCGACTATTTCGAGAAGCCCAGGCCAATCAATGGGATAACGATATCGAAGCCGCTTATCGTAGCGGCACAAGGTATGCTTCAAGCAACCCTGCTGACACCAACAGTCTTGAGGTTCGAGCACTGATGCTGATCGCAGCACTGGGCTATACCTTCGATATGGCTTGGCAACCTAGGTTATCGCTCGAGTACTACTACGCCAGCGGGGACGATGACCTTAATGACAATAAATTTGATCAGTACGAGCGTTTGTTTGGCGGTAGGCGCTCTGACCTCAATAACACCTCCACACACGGGCCACTAACGCCAGCTAACCTGAGCGCGCCAGGATTGCGCCTGCGCGTGAAGCCTAATGACCGGATTGATGGGTGGTTTCAGTATCACCGCGCATCATTAGCATCCGCCACAGACCGCTGGACGGTAGCCAAACGACGCGACCCCCAGGGGCGGTCGGGCAAATTTATCGGCCACACCCTGGATGCTCGAATGCGTTATTGGCTCGTGCCACAGCGGGCGCGCTTGGAGGTCGGTGCGTCAGCACTGCTGGGCGGTGACTTTGTTGAGCTGGCGGCTGACAAGCCTCAAGCAGAAGACACCTATTTTGGCTACGTTCAGGCGACGCTACATTTCTGATCCCAGTGAATTCCAGTTAGGCATCAATTCGCGTACCTTTTTTACCAATGGAGATTTAACTTTCGATTAGGGGGGAAAGTGAATACTAAATCGGTAGGTTATGGGCCCAAGGCCGTGTTAGACGAGGCAGTCGATCAAGGTGAACTGCAATTCGCTGTTGGTGCTATGGGCAACTCGAAGGGTCAGGTGTGGGCACACGCTGCAGGTCACCGGGACGCGAACAAGCATCACTCGGCTAGCCCAGATAACATTATTCAAATCGCCTCTATGACCAAGCTGGTTACCACCATTGCCGCCCTGCAGCTTGCTGAGCGCGGTCTGCTTGCACTAGACGAGCCTGCGGACGTTTATATTGACGACCTGGCGAAGCTGCGCGTTTTGACTGGTTTCGATGCAGGTGGCAAAGGGCAATTTGAAGACGCAAAACGCGCCCCGACTGCGCGCGAGCTAATCACCCACACCGCGGGCTTTGTTTACGAGATATGGGACGCAAACGCACAGCAAGCAGTGACCGCCGGAATGACGGAGAGCTTTTTGGCAGGGGGCAACTTCCTCGCAAATCCCCTAGCGTTCCAACCTGGAACCCAGTGGGAGTATGGAACCAATACCGACTGGCTCGGCATTCTGATTGAGCAACGCTCCGGAGATAGGCTCGTCGATTATTTTGATAAAAATATTTTCGAGCCCCTAGGGATGAAAGACACCCACTTCGAGTTACCCGAGGACAAGCTTGATCGAAGTGTGACAATGATGGCCCGAACCGAGGACCAGCTCACTGTTTCCTTATTCGGGCAACCCACCGCAAAGGATCGCCACAGCTTGCCATTTTACTCCGGCGGCGGCGGTCTCTATTCGACCGTCGAGAATTATGGGCGTGTGCTGCAAATGTTGCTAAGCGCAGGAACAGCAAATGGCAGCCAAGTGCTAGCGGCTAAAACAGTCGACACCATGTTTCACAACCATATCGGCGAACTTCGACCCAAAGCGCTCGTCACTCAAGTTCCAGAGGTAAGTAACGACGCTGACTTGGCCTTTGGGGCTTCTGCAACATTTGGTTTGGGCCTTTTAATTCACCCTGAGGGATTGCCTAGCGGTAGACGAGCAAATACCGGCTCATGGGCCGGACTCTTTAACACGTATTATTGGATCGATAGAGAGTCTGATCTTTACGGCATATTTGGGACGCAGATTCTGCCATTTTATGATGCTGCAACGATCTCCACACTCGCGGGCTTTGAGCAGGCTGTGTATTCAGACTAATCCGCTTATTTGGTGGTTAATACATAGGCGGGGAATTGTTAGACGAGGAGTCTGCGACACTTGTTGTTTATCGGTCGTGAACTCGCCTTTGGTCAAACCTACGAACTCTACCGTGCAAATAAAGGGCACTTCTCTCAAACGACCGTAAAGCGCGCCACTTTCGACCAACTTTGCGAGCGTTCGAAGAATGTACCACGGCTCCTATTTCGCCCTCCAAAAAGAGAAGACCGATTCAATTTAGGTCGACTGCATGGGCTTTGAGTGTGGCCAGATCGATAAGCTGCAAAACCCTTGCATTAGTCGAAGTAAGCATCACCGCTGGTGCACAACCAGCATCGAGAGCCTGCAACCAGCGATTCGCGCAGACGCACCATTGATCACCGGCGCTTAACCCGGCAAAACCAAACTCCAGTCTCGGTGTAATAAGGTCATTACCCTGACTGAGCGAATACTGTAGAAATACATCATCGACACGGGCGCAGACAAAGTGTTTACCGATGTCTTCGGAGTCCGCGTCACAACACCCAGTCCGAAAAAAGCCGGTGAGTGGATCCATAGAACAGGATTGCAGCGGATCGCCAAATACGTTGGTTTGTTGGGCTAACGGTTGAATTTTTCTATTTCCTACATTTTATCCCGATTTTAAAATACGCAGGTCATTGATTGCGCATGACCCGGCGGATAGCAAGCTGCGCCTTTGCGACGCTTGTTGCTAAACAATCGTGAACTCGCGCTTGGTCAGACCACGTCGGCGGTCTCGACTAACCACTGCTACCAATAAAAAACCCCGCCTTGGCGGGGCTTTTTATTGGTAGGACCAGGCGGATTCGAACCGCCGACCTCTACCATGTCAAGGTAGCGCTCTAACCAACTGAGCTATGGTCCTTTTGTCTTAACTCTTTTCAACCCACCGTGCAGGGGTTTAAGTCCGCCCTCTTCGCCTTGCCTGTGCTCTTTACAAAAGCGTTATTTTTGTCTCGGTAAGATCGCCGATTTGATTCCTTGGTAGCTTTTCAGAATAACCGAGCTCTTTTGCCGGCTCAACGCTTTCCATCAAGTTTTGGTAGCGGTGACCGGCAGCTACTGGTTTTTTTGGTTAGTCTTGCCTGCTCTGCTCTATACGCAAACTGACACCCCGATCTCGATCGTCGTCGTGCTCTGCAAGCTGCTCTGGTCAACGACGGTTAGGCGATGACATACTCTACTTTGAGACCTTTTCGGGACCCCCATGATCTCGCTGTTGCTCCTGTTCTTTTCCATCGCCATCGTTACTTCATTCCTGTGCTCACTGTGGGAGGCCGTGCTGCTGAGTATCACGCCTTCCTATGCTCAAATTCAGCTTCAAAAAGGCACATCGCTCGGTCGACGCTTGCAAGGCTTCAAAGAGGACATAGATCGACCGTTAGCTGCAATCCTGACACTCAACACCATTGCCCATACTGTCGGTGCTATTGGCGTTGGCGATCAGGCATCAAAAATTTGGGCTGACGCCCATCCGCTAATTACCGGCCTTTTAGTACCAGCATCAATGACCTTGGCGATCTTGGTGTTGTCTGAACTTATTCCAAAAACCCTGGGTGCTAATCATTGGCAGTCTCTGGCGCCAGCTACGGCGCGCTCGCTGACTTGGGTTATTCGCTTGCTAGGGCCACTGGTGTGGATGAGCCAACTGATCACCAGCAAACTCAAGAACAAAGAAGTTACCAGCGCTTTCACCCGCAGCGACTTTTTAGCCATGGCGGACATTGGCGCTCAGGACGGAATTTTCGAGCAACAAGAATCTGAGATCATTACTAACCTGTTAAAGTTTCGCTCCGTGCAGGCGAAAGATGTGATGACGCCACGCACCGTGGTGCGCTCGTCCCCCGCGACCGAGTCTCTCGGCGACTTCTTTGACAGCAACCGTGAGCATCGCTTTTCGCGTGTTCCGCTTTACGAAAATGAATCGCGTGATCAAGTCATTGGTTACGTACTCAAAGACCAGGTATTGGCCGATATTGTCGACGGGCATACCGATAAGCCACTGGTCTCGCTGAAACGCGAGATCATTGCTGTACCCTACGACTTCCCTATTCTTGACCTTTTTAATCGCTTTTTGGGTACTCACGAGCAGATTGCTCTGGTCGTGGACGAATTTGGCGGCATGGACGGCATCGTCACCATGGAAGACGTGATTGAAACGCTACTCGGCGTAGAGATCGTAGACGAATCAGACCGAACCGCAGATATGCAGGTGCTAGCCCGTCGAAGTTGGGAGCAACGGGCGCGCCGAGTTGGTCTCATCATAGAATCAACCCCTAAAGACGAGGATGATGAGTCTGCTGCAGCCAGCGAGTCCTAGAGCCTTGCGATTAGCCGATATGTTTTTCCGCACCATATCTAGGTGCTTTCGCACGCGGTCCTTCCAAGCCAACACACGTCGTTCAGTGCCACGAACCTCTTGAGAACAGGCGTGACCGTGTTCCTGAGCCTTGAAGTAGCGAAATAGGAATTGAGTCGAAAGATGGCTAATTGGGGGATTGAGCGTCTGGAAGCTAGTCAGATCAAGTAAGGTCGTCCCTATTTCAAGCTAATGGCCTCACCAAATGATTCATGACCTTGTCAGGGATTAGGCGTCGCTTTGTCTCTCCCTGCCGTTTACACTGGAGTTCTGATGGATTTCAGTCCCGGTCTATCGATTTCTGTCTTCGGTCACCCGACGAGATGGTCGCGCTTCAACTGTATCAATTGGTCCCGAAGCGAGGCAGCTTCTTCGAACTCAAGATTCTGCGCATGATCGAGCATTTGCTTTTCCATCTTTTCCAGCATCCTACCAAGCGCTTTGGGATTATCCGGCACGGCCACCGGCTTAGCGAGCTTACCTTTCTTCAATGCTCCTTTGCCGCGTTTGGGCGACATTGAGCGTGCACCCTCCATCACATCAGCGATGCGCTTGTTGATAGTCTTAGGCACGATGTCGTGTGCTTCGTTATGGGCTATTTGCTTCGTGCGGCGGCGTTCTGTTTCGTCCATGGCGCTACGCATAGACTGGGTGATGGAGTCGGCATACAAAATCACCCGACCCTGGGCATTACGAGCGGCACGCCCCATGGTTTGTATCAAGGAACCTTCGGAGCGCAAGAAGCCCTCTTTGTCCGCATCCAATACCGCAACCAGGCTCACCTCGGGCATATCGAGTCCCTCCCGCAGCAGGTTAATACCCACCAACACGTCGAACTCCCCAAGGCGCAGATCACGAATGATCTCCATGCGCTCGACGGTATCAATATCGGAGTGCAGATAACGCACGCGTATATCGTGCTCCCCTAGGTAATCGGTTAGATCCTCGGCCATACGCTTGGTCAGTGTGGTAACCAATACTCGTTCGTTGCCCGCTATCACCTGTTTGATCTCGCCAAGCAGATCATCAACCTGGGTGGTAGCGGGCTTCACCTGTACCGGCGGGTCAACCAAGCCCGTCGGGCGCACCACTTGTTCGACAATCGGTGCGTTTTGCTGGGTCTCGTACTTACCCGGCGTCGCGCTCACAAAAATCATTTGCGGTGCGAGTCGCTCCCATTCTTCGAATCGCAGGGGGCGGTTATCCAGCGCCGACGGCAGCCGAAAGCCGTAGCCAACGAGGGTTTCTTTGCGCGAGCGGTCACCCTTAAACATGGCACCAATCTGCGGCACGGTGACGTGGGACTCATCCAATATCAAAAGCGCATCGTCCGGGAGATAATCGAACAACGTTGGCGGGGGCTCGCCAGGACCACGTCCTGACAAATATCGTGAGTAATTTTCGATACCAGAGCAGTAGCCTAACTCCTGAATCATCTCTAGGTCGAAGCGTGTGCGCTGCTCAAGGCGCTGCGCCTCAACCAGTTTATTAGCTGCAGTCAGATCCTTCACCCGCTCAAACATTTCTTCTTTTATTTCATCGAGCACGCGCACTACCCGCTCACGCGGGGTCACGTAATGACTCTTGGGAAATATGGTGTATCGAGGCAGTCGATTGAGGACTTCCCCGGTAAGCGGATCAAAAATAGAGATTTCCTCTATCTCGTCGTCAAACAGTGCGATGCGCACGGCCTCTTTTTCAGATTCTGCAGGAAAGACATCAATCACGTCGCCACGCACCCGGTAAGCGCCACGCTGAAAGGCCACATCGTTGCGCTCATATTGCAATTCGGTCAATCGGCGCAAAAGATCGCGCTGAGCGAGGCGGTCCCCGCGATCAAGATGCAGCACCATTTGCAGATAGGATTGTGGATCACCAAGACCGTAAATTGCCGACACAGAGGCGACAATGATGGAGTCCCGTCGTTGCAGCAGCGCCTTGGTGGCAGACAGTCGCATTTGTTCTATGTGGGCATTTACCGACGAATCTTTTTCAATATAAGTGTCAGATGCCGGCACATAGGCCTCGGGCTGGTAATAATCGTAGTAGGAGACAAAGTACTCAACGCTATTGTTTGGGAAAAACTCTTTGAACTCCCCGTATAGCTGCGCGGCCAGGGTTTTATTCGGAGCCATGACAAGTGCCGGGCGCTGCAGCCTCTCGATTACATTGGCGATAGAAAAGGTTTTCCCCGAACCGGTAACCCCAAGCAAGGTCTGGTGGGCCAGCCCTGCTTCGACTCCGTCGACCAAGCTATCGATGGCGTGTGGTTGATCGCCGGCGGGTTTGAACTCACTAACAACCTCAATTCTCGGGGATGTGTCAGGCACGGCCTGGCTGCTACTCGTCTTCTGCCGCTTTAGCGTCATCACCAGATGCTTCTGCTGGCGCTTCTGTCACTGGCTCCGGGTCGTCCGCTTCGGTAATTTCGGTTTCTGTTTCCGCTGCGTCTGCCTCTTCTGGGGCGGCCTCTTCTTCTGGGGCTACTGGCGGGGTCACTGCGATCAACTCATTTGCCGCCAGAATCGTGACTTTTCCGTCTCCATTTATCGGCTTCTTGTCGGCACCCTCAACGGCATAACGGCCATCTCGGCGCTGGTATATGGTGTACTCATCATTTTTGACAACGACTTTCATCGACTTCTCCATAAAATTACGTGGCCGCAGGCGGATAGGCTGTACGCCCCGAGTGGCGCAGGCTACCGCTTACGCAGCGCGGGTGGAAGCGCAGGGCGCTCACTCGGTTAGATTTGGGTCACATAACAACACTTGGCATACCCTTATAACACTTTCGAAGGTTACAGCCCTCGCTTTAAGCCAGTGTATCCCTATAATCGCTGGCCGTTTTTAGAGCAAACATCCCAGGAAACTCCATGGCGGCACTCGTCGAAGAACAGGTTACTGACATCCGTCACTGGAATGACACGTTGTTCTCCTTCAAAACCACGCGTTCCGATAGTTTCCGCTTTGAAAATGGACACTTCGTGATGTTAGGTTTGAAGATCGATGGCAAGCCGTTGCTTCGAGCTTATTCTATCGCCAGCGCAAACTATGACGAATACCTCGAGTTCTTCTCTATCAAGGTCCAAGACGGCCCCTTAACCTCACGGCTACAGCACTTACAGGTGGGCGATAGCGTATTGGTCAGCAAAAAACCCGTAGGGACCTTGGTCATCGACGACCTCAATCCAGGCAAGCGACTGGTGCTATTGGCCACGGGCACAGGTTTGGCACCCTTTCTGAGTATCACCAAGGACCCGAACGCTTATGAGCGCTTCGAGGAGATCCTATTGGTGCACTGCGTTCGAGAAAAAAGCGAACTTGCCTACTTTGACTACTTCAACGACACCCTACCCAACGACGAGGTGCTAGGCGAATTAATCGCACCGAAACTTAGATATTTGCCCACAGTTACTCGTGAAGCATTCACCACCCAGGGCCGCATTACGACTTTGATGGAGGACGGCACCTTAAACCTAGAACCCGAAAAAGACAGAGTCATGCTTTGCGGTAGCCAAAATATGCTGCGCGACGTCAGCGCTGCCCTGGACGCTAGGGGTTTCGCCGCATCCCCAGGCCAAGGACAGGCCGGCGACTACGTCTTGGAGCGCGCCTTCGTCGAGCAATAGACCATCGCCTAAAGCGATCTGTTTAGCAGCCCCACCTTCGAGTTAACAGGCACCCATATTTTCTCATCTCTTTTTCGTTACCTGAAGTAACAAAAGCTTGATCTGGGGTCTCGAATCGTTACACTTCACACATGGTATGACCAATTTGATCAGACCAAACAAGCGGGGTTCGCATTAGTTATCGACTTCAACTACGCGCGACATGAAACCAAGTACCGAGTAATGAACTGATGAGCATGAAAAGCGAGCAGGTTGCTAACGCGCTAATTCGCGACGTTTTAGGAGGGCGTTACCTACCGGGCGAGCGCCTACCTTCAGAGCGAGATCTTGTTGCGCGCTTTGAAGCCAATCGCGGCGCGGTGCGCGAGGCGATGGCCAAGCTGGCTCAGCTAGGGCTTGTCGAAGTGCAGCCCGGAGGGGCTCGAGTGCGAGAACGCGAAGATGCAAGTCTAGACATTATTGGCTATCTGCTTACGCAAACCGACTTGCCCGATCCTGATTTGGTCGATCAAATCCTGATGATCTTTAACAACATGGTATCCCTGGCTGCTACGCAAGTAGTCAAGGCAGCGAGCGATGAGACCATTAATGAAATCAGAACGCTGCTCAAACCACTCTCCCAGGCAGACGCAACCATCAACGACGCGAACCACGGCGAAGCGCGTTTTCGACTGATGCAGCACTTCATGCTAGCCAGCCAGAACTTGCCGCTGCAGTTGGTTGCCCGCACCCTATTTAACCAGGTTGCTCCCAATATGAGCGCGGTTGGAGACTATGTCACTCCGGATCGAGAACGCTATGCAGTCTATGCACAACAGTTGGACGATGCCTTAGTGCGCAGAGACATTTTGGCTCTTCGGGCAACTTTCGATGCATTTATCGAGCTAAACCGAGAATCTATGACGCGGGCTTTTACCCTCGCACAACAGGCCCAGAGAGCAATAGCGTAATGATTAGAACTTTTGTAGTCCCCAGCATAATCGTCTTGATCTTTTTGGGTCTAGCGGCAACCTTGATGGCCACGGCTCCGGTTCTTGAACCTTCGAGCGAGACCCCAAAGCTCCCAACCGTGCGAGTAAGCGTTGTACAACCCTCCTCTGTGGAATTAAAGGTTCACTCTCAGGGCTCCGTCGTTCCTTCAACCATCAGTCAACTGATCCCGGAAGTCTCCGGCCGAGTAACCTGGACTTCTCCAAGCTTAGTAGCCGGCGGATTCTTTGAAAAAGGACAGGAGTTGGCGAAAATCGATGAGATGGATTACCGAAATTCGCTCGACAAAGCAAAAGCCTTGTTGAAAAGAGCGACGGCAGAACGAGAGCACGCTGAATACGAATATACCAGGCTTCGCAGTCTCGCCGAACGGAAACTTATATCGAAATCAGCTCTAGAAAACGGCCTGCGCGCTTACCGAGTTGCGCAAGCCGCGCTTGAAGACGCCCGCGCCGGCTTTGAGCAAGCAGAAGAAAACATGAAGCGCACCACACTTAGGGCGCCCTTCACTGGTTTGGTCCGCTCTGAAAACGTAGACATAGGACAATTTGCCTCTCGAGGTCAACCCATCGCAACTCTTTACGCTAATGATATTGTTGAAGTCCGTCTGCCAATCGCAGATAGACAATTGGCTTATCTCAACTTGCCACCTTTGAGGAATGGTAATTTCCCCGTTTCTCTTCAACCGACTGTAAAGCTCACTGCAGAATACGGAGGCAACGCTCTAGATTGGTACGGCACGGTCGTGCGTGCCGAAGCGGAGATAGACACTGCCAGCCGAATGATACAGTTGGTCGCTAGAGTTCTCAGTAAAGATACGGACACGGAACTCTCTGTAGGACTCTTTGTCGAAGCAGAAATATCCGGTCTCGCAGTCAACGACATAATCACTCTGCCCCGTTCTGCTATTCGAAACAGCAACTCCGTTCTGGTTGTGGACGAAAACGATCGACTTCGTTTCAGAAAAGTAACCACGCTGCGGCACTACAAAGACTCAGTCTTGATTTCAGCCGGTCTCGAAGGAGGAGAGCGCGTCTGCTTATCTAACATCCAAACGGCTGTTGAAGGAATGCAAGTCAACCCAATTTTCGCAGAACGCTCCTAGTTCGCTGGATGTAATCAGATGTATACAGCTATTCGTTGGTTTGCTGGTCACCCTGTAGCTTCAAACCTGTTAATGGTGATGCTGATAGCATCTGGCTATATCGGGGCACTCATATCGACTCAGGAAGAATTTCCAATGTTCGATATTCCAATGGTGCAAATAGGCGTTCCATATCTCGGCGCAGCGCCCGTAGAAGTGGAGAAAGGTGTTTGCATTCGTATCGAAGAGGCTATCGAAGGCGTTGAAGGCATCGACCGAACTATGGGCGGCGCGGCGGAGGGATGGTGCCAAATCATGGCAGAAGTTTCTCAGTATGTTGACAAGACCGTCGTGCTTAGTGAGATCAAAAACCGCGTCGACGGCATCAACACCCTCCCGGTCGAGACAGAAAAACCGATAATTTCGTCAGTTACAAAGGCTAGACCAGCGGTCAAGATCGCTCTCAGCGGCGATACAGACGAACGCACCCTAAAAGAATTAGCTCGCAGCTTGAGAGACGAGCTTGCTCGCGTACGCGGCATATCGATGGTGGGAGTGGACTACGTCCGGCCTTACGAAATCTCGATCGAAGTGTCAGAGGCTACTCTTCGAGAATACAACCTTACTCTTGAAAATATATCGAGAGCCATAAGAGCGTCATCTTTCGATATGCCGGGAGGGACTATTCGATCGAGCTCGGGGGAAATACTAATTCGCACCACCGGCCAAGCGTATCAGGGGGAAGAGTTCGAGGAAGTTGTAGTTTTAACCAAAAATGATGGAACAAGGGTCCTTCTTCGAGACATAGCGGAAATAAAAGATACTTTCGAAGAATCGTTTCTGGTAGCCGAATTCGACGGCGCCAGAGTAGCTATGATCAACGTGCGCCAAGTTGAGTCAGAAGACCTCATCAAGATCGTAGAAAATACTGAGAAAGTGGTCTCAAAATTTCAAACCACTTTACCCGAAGGTATTACCGCCACAATTTATATGAATGCTGCGGACAACTTGAATGACCGCCTATCCGTACTGGGTAAAAGTGCTGGATTCGGACTATTGTTGGTCTTGTTGATACTCGCTTTGTTTCTCGATTTAAAACTTGCTTTTTGGGTGGCGGTTGGAATCCCTGTCGCGCTAATGGGGGCGATTGCTCTACTGCCGGCCACGGACATCAATATCTCTACAGTCACAGTCTTAAGTTTCATTTTGGTGCTCGGAATAGTCGTGGACGACGCCATTGTCGTTGGAGAGCGCATTTACGCTCACGAACAAATGGATAAATCTAGATTGATTGCGGCTGTCGACGGTACGCTCGAGGTTAGCACCCCAGTGATTTTTGGAGTTTTGACAACTATTGCAGCGTTCCTGCCGCTGGTCATGGTTCAAGGCATGATGTCTGACTTTTTCGCTCCGTTGGGATGGATGGTGATCTTCGCGCTGATTTTTAGCATCGTGGAGTCACAGCTAATTCTGCCATCCCATCTAGTGCATCGACGCGAGGCTGTCTCTCAAGGCCAAAAATTTGCTCGGCTTAGAGCTTTTCAAAAAAGTCTTGTCAAGGGATTGGAGACCATTGCGAATAACGGTTATCGATCTTTCTTACAGCGCGTTATCGGCTGGCGCGTTGCTACCACCGCGTTCTGCGTTGGTCTCCTAATTATCGCGCTCTCAATGGTGATAAGTAACCGAGTTGTTTTTGGCTTTTTCCCAGCCGTCGAGGGCGACCTAGTATACGCCGGCTTGGAGATGCCGGAAGGCACACCTGCCGAGACGACCTTAGCTGCAGCCAGAAAGATTGAAGAAGCTTCAAAATCGGTCAATTCTCAATTGACGCGCGAACTAGACCTCGCGGCACCAATTATAAAGCATACATTCGTAACCGTTGGTAAGAGATCCTCAAGAGGAGGGCCTGGGAATGGGGGAAGCCCTTGGGGCAGTAATATCGGAGAAGTTGTGGTAACGCTGACTCCTTTGAAACAAAGAAAGGATCTTTCGGCAGATATTGTCGCTGATCGACTTCGAGAGGCAGTAGGTCCTATTCCTGACGCAGTCAGTCTGACATATGACGCTGATCAATTTGGATCAGGAGCGGCGATTGAGTATCAGCTTCGCGGCGATAACATCGACGATTTGCGATTAGTTGCGGAAAGTCTCAAAGCCGAGCTTTCCAGGTTCGATGGGGTTTTTGATATCTCGGACTCCTGGAGAACAGGTAAACAGGAAATACAGTTAAATTTGCTCCCTGAAGCCCGGAACCTCGGCATAACGCTGAATGATCTAGCCACCCAGGTCAGGGGAGCATTTTACGGCTCTGAAGTCCAAAGAGTAGCAAGAGGCAAAGACGATGTTCGAGTGATGGTACGTTTTCCTGAAATTGAGCGAAAGTCCATAAGTAACTTAGAAGACATGTATATCCGAACTCCTGACGGGTCCCAAGTACCTTTCTACTCTGTTGCTAGTTTCGAAATAGCCCGGGGCTTTTCGATAATCAACAGGTACGATGGTCGTCGTAACGTTTCAGTCTCAGCTGATATAAACAGATCGATTGCACGGCCAGAGGACGTCGTCAGGGCTTTAGAAAGTGGATTAATTCGCGAACTCGCAACAACTTACCCAAACGTAGAAATTGAAATGGGGGGCGAGCAAGAAGAAAGAAATAAATCTCTCTCTGGTTTAGCGATTGGTTCGCTGCTCTCACTCCTACTAATTTACTGCCTGTTAGCGATACCTCTCAAAAGCTACGCGCAACCCCTGATAATTATGAGCGTCATACCGTTTGGAGCAGTTGGGGCAATTGTTGGTCATTACGTTTTGGGCTACGAACTCGTCTTTTTTTCTGCCCTTGGAATGGTCGCGCTGCAGGGTGTAGTTATTAATGCGTCGTTGGTGCTAGTGGACGCCGCCAATAAGCTTCGCGAGAGCGGGGAAACAGTAACGGAAGCCATTTCGCAAGCTGCTAGCAAGCGTTTTAGACCGATTATTTTGACCTCAGTCACTACTTTTGTCGGGTTAATTCCCTTGATGTCAACGCCGACAATTGCAACCGCGATGTTTCTACCCTTAGCCATATCACTCGCCTTTGGCATCCTTTTCTCGACCGTCATCACACTGATTCTTGTTCCATGTCTTTATATCATCGTGAGCGACTTAGGCTTCGGAAGTAAGCTCAACGACGAGAAAATCACAACATCTCCCGCGGATTCTCTGGTTGGACGCCAACTAGTCCAATGAGTGTCCGGAGCCCGAGACAGCGATGGGGCTTTGTCGATGTATCTTCCATGTTCTATTGGGTTATGATCGTTGGACGAACTAGCAGAAGCGGAGAGAGACAATGACTGAAGCCGTCCTAGAAAATCCAGACCTTTTCGACCTAACGATGTCCGAAGAGGCCCAACCTCTTTTAGATGCGGTAAAAAAGCACATTAAGGAAAATGTCGACCCTATTACTGAAGAATACCACCGGCTTGGTGAGGGCCGGAAAGAGCATTGGGGCTATGGCGACGGGCAGCTGGAGCTGCTCGAAACCGCGAAGCAAAAAGCGAAAGACTCTGGTCTTTGGAACTTCTTTTTACCAGACGCTGAAACCGGCGAGGGATTGAGCAACCTCGATTATGCGTTTATAGCGAATGAGCTGGGCAAAAGCCCATTAGCTTCTGAAACGTTAAACTGTAGCGCACCTGATACCGGTAACATGGAAGTTTTGGAGCGAGTTGGTACCCCCGAACAGAAAGAAAAGTGGCTTAAGCCCCTGTTGAACGGCGAAATTCGCTCTGCATTCGCGATGACGGAACCAGCAGTACCTTCTTCCGATGCCAAGAACGTTTGTACCCAAGCCGTTCTTGACGGCGATGAATGGGTCATCAATGGCGAGAAGTACTACATCTCAGGTGCCGGCGATCCTCGCTGCAAAATCATGATCACCATGGTTAAGACTAACCCCGACGCGCCTGTACACAAGCAGCAGTCGCAAATCCTCGTGCCAATCGATGCCAAGGGTGTGAACATCCTCGAAGGTATGGAAGTTTTTGGCCACGACGACGCGCCTCATGGCCATATGCACATTCACTTCGACAATGTTCGCGTACCGAAAGAAAACATGCTGCTCGGTGAAGGTCGGGGTTTTGAAATCTCTCAGCTGCGATTAGGGCCAGGCCGTATCCACCACTGTATGCGCTCCATTGGTGTTGCCGAGCGCGCCTTAGAACTGATGATTCGCCGTTCGACCACGCGTCATGCATTCGGCAAGCCGATCATTCAGCTAGGCAAAAACATTGAATGGGTATCTCGCGCTCGGATCGAGATCGATGCTTGCCGTCTGATGGTACTGCAAGCGGCCAAGGCCATGGACACCCTAGGCAACAAAGAAGCCCGGGTTTACGTTAGTGCCATCAAGGCCATGGTGCCCGAGAAGGTCTGCAACATCATCGACCAAGCGATCCAGATTCACGGTGCAACTGGTGTATCGCAGTGGACGCCGCTTGCTCGCATGTACACCAGTCAGCGCACCCTGCGTTTAGCGGATGGGCCAGATGAGGTGCATCACATGGTTGTTGGCCGAAACGAAGTACGCAAGTACGAAGGTCAGCCCTATACCGCTATCGACGACAAGCTCGTCTTGAAGTAAAGGTTTAGAACCGCCGAAGAAACCGCCGAAAGGCGGTTTTTTTTGGCCGAATTTACGGTTCTATATCTGCCTGCCTGCACTGCGGCGGCGCAGACACAGGATTACAGCGCTCGCCACTTGCTAGCCAGACACGGTAGTTGTTCCCAAAGGGATTGATCGGCATGTAGTAGTCGGTACTGATAGCTTGAGCCCCGCTGGCAAAGGCCGCCTGCAGTCGCTTCACATCATTAGCTCTTGCCTCGACCGTATTGGCATCCGCTCGGGTTCTGACCATGAAACCCCTACGCACCAGTTTCTGAATACGCCCAAAGTCCTTGATAGGATCATTAACAATCATCACAGCTGCAGCCGGATGCTCGATTCCCACGGAGGTGAACATCGGTCTTTGCCGCCAGCCTTTAAGATAAGTCTCCCGCTTAGCCCCGCCCTCGTCGAGAATCATCAAAAATTTGCCTCTTGCCTCATCAAGGGTAGGCCAATTCGGCAGGCTAGCGCCCCGCGCTTTTACCGCCGCCGGTCGAATCAGTCGAGACCCCACCACTTCTTCCAGCACATCATCCATGGTCGAAAACGCCTGGGCTTCGAAGAGTGTTGGGGCTGGCAGCCAGTCAATTTGCTGGTCTTTAGCGTTGAAGCTGATCCAAATAGGGGAATGCTGGGGATTTGCATCAGACCACTGAACAATCTCGATGAGACAGGCCCGCAAGGTCAGGCAATGGCTGTTCATATCGATGACTTGAACATGGCCCACCGGAAAGGTCAGAGACCGCGGCTGATAGAACACATCCAGCTCAAGCTTTCGCAGGCCGAGGTCGAGCTGATCTTGCAGCGGCGCATGCTCATAATCCAGCGACTTGGCCGCATCGGCATCAATCAGACCGAGCACTGCTCGGTAAAAACCAGACATGGCTTGCTTGTAGCTGTTATGACTGCCGACAAACTGAATCTGATTGATGCGCACATCTGCTTGAACCTGGGCTATTGCAAGCATCAAAGCCAATAGCGCCGATATGGCAGTCGCTTTCACTCGGGTCGGTTATTTCAGGTCTTCTTCGGCAAGCTTGTGCCCCCAATCACGCTTCGCGTTAAGGTACCGCTTGTTCCACTCACCAACGCCAAAGACATGCTTCTCCCGAGTTACCTGGGTCAAACCGTGGACCGCCAGGTCTTCAAGCTTCTTGGGATTGTTGGTAAGCAAACGAAAAGGCGCATCGCCCACAAACCGCTTCAACAGCACGGCGGCATCAGTAAAGTCCCGACAGTCGTCGGGAAGACCTAGGCTGCGATTTGCCTGATAGGTATTTTCGCCAGCGTCCTGCAGCAGATAGGTCGCGGCCTTGGCCCAAAGTCCAATACCCCTGCCCTCATGACCCGCCATGTATATCAGATAGCCGCCACTTGCCTCTTCACCAATTCGTTTAATCGCTGACGCTAGCTGAGGGCCGCAGTCGCAGCGCTCAGAACCAAACACATCGCCGGTAAGGCAATTGCTATGCACCCTAACCAGGGGATTGTCGCCGGGTTCGCCGACGACCAAGACGCTGTTCACTGCCAAAGGCGATACTAAGTGGGCGAAAAGATGCTGACCGCCACGCGCATTCAGTTCAGAAGCGAGAGCCTCCACACCCCGCAATTCAGTACTGCGCACTGCCGCGTACCACTGCACTGTCGTGTCCACACCAGGCAGCTTAATTGGCAGAGGAATCGGACCCATCAGATTGATGGCCAACTCATTGGGGGGCTCTTGCTGATCGACGTCGATAACCGACCCATTCGAATCGATACGAATGAGTTTGCCATCGGCGACTAGCCGTTTCCGAACGTCGGGATTTAAATAAGTAAACATGACTTAGGGTTGCCTGAATTCAGGGAGCCACGCAGAAAATAGCGGGGCCGGTGGAATATTGTTAGCACTCAGTCAAAGATTGATCATTAAAAGACGATACGCAGCACACTTTCAGCCACGCAAGCGGGCTTTTCTGCGCCGTCGATTTCAACGGTCATCTCGTTAATAACTTCAAGCATCCCGCCCTTTTCATCTACGCTCTTGAGCTTGCCTACGGTGCGGATCTTCGCGCCAACCTGCACAGGATTCATAAAGCGCACCTTGTTCCAACCGTAGTTGATGCCGAGTTTCATACCGTCCAATGCAGGCAGGCCGACACCTGCACCACCGGGTAAGAAGCTCATGATCGACAGGGTGAGCTGACCGTGAGCGATGGGAGCACCAAAGGGGCCTGACTTGGCTCGTTCGGGGTCGACATGAATCCACTGTTGATCAAGGGTGGCATCAGCAAAGGTGTTCACTCGGTCCTGAGTGATCTCAAACCAGTCGGTAGGTTCTGACGCCTGACCAATTTGGGCATTCAGTGTTTCCATAGCATTTTCAATGGGTGTTCCAGACATTGCTCTCTCCTGCGCTCACGCGATGGTACTCATTCGGCCCGCCAGACTAAGTAAGGCTGGTCTAGGTATCAAGCACCAAGATTCTCCGGCTGCGATAACCCCTGTGCACAGCGAAGCAGCAAACCAATCGCACGCTGCATAACCTCGTCACTATCGTCAGCGCCTCCAGCCATGGTGAGCACCCGCGGCATAAGGCTGGCGCACAAATTCGCCGCAACCAGTGGCCTTGGCTGAGCATTGCATAATGCTTGCAGAGCACTCTCACCAGAATGACTACGCATATCGCCTGCGATGACAGACATCACCTCTGGCGATAGCGAACCAATATCCGGTCGAAAATCAAAGGCCGCCAAATTGTGCAAACTTGACAGTAACTTCGGACCCATCATCTGCGGAGCAATATGATCGGGGTCAACCCGCCGCATCATGCGCAGAATAATGTCGATGAGAAATGGTAAGACAGGGCACTCGGCAGGAAATGCCGCGAAGGCATTGTGTATGTTCTTACGAACCTCCCAGCGACCCGGCGCACCAACCTTTGCCTGCACCCAATGCTCCTGCCCAAAGGTGCAGGCCTGCTGTAAATCGACGATCAGCCGCTCCGGCGCGAACACCAACATGTCGGCGTCCATCCAGATCACCCAATCGTAGCCACCCCGCAAAAATCGCTGAGCCCACTGAAGACGCCCCAGATCTGCAGCAATGGGCATCCGCCCTCGCACCTTGCTCATGTACCAGTCAGGCGCAGCCTCGAACAGCTCATCACCAAGTAACCAATAGTCGTAGCCGCTGGCGAGTGCCCACTGTTCAACGCTGGACATACACTGGCGCTGCCAAGGGTCGCTATCAGCAGGTGCACTTTGAAAGACGAGTACATTGGTCACGCGGTAAGGTTCATCAAACGGTTATGGAAACGATGATAGGGTTCGCGTGCAAAAATGACATCGGCTATTCATGCACTATCTTCAAAAAATCTGCGCACATGCTGCGCTGCTGTCAATCAGCCTGCTCGTTGCGGGCACATCCCAGGCAGGCGAATCTGCGCAAGCGGTAGTGCCCACGGATCGAGCGCTACAACTCAGCGACACTCTGACACAAGGATCGCTAAAGCATCGCCTGCAAAGCTGCGCAACTCATAGTTTTTATCCGACGGACTTTTCCATCGCGCACCGAGGAGCACCCCTGGGTTACCCGGAACACAGCCGCGAGGGCTACATTGCGGCAGCCGAGCAGGGTGCCGGTGTAATCGAATGCGATGTCACCTTTACCAAGGACTTAGAGCTAGTCTGCCGACACTCTCAGTGCGATCTCGCCACTACGACAAATATTCTACAGACCTCACTGGCGTCCAAATGCTCAGCCCCCTTTCGTCCGGCCATCGGAGGGCAGCCTGCCAGTGCGACTTGCTGCACCTCAGATATTTCGCTGGCGGAATTCAAAACCTTGTGCGCCCGCCCGGATCGCAGCAACAAACAAGCTAAAAACGTTGAAGAGTATCTAGCCCCCCTCCGCTCCCCTGTTGTGAGTGAGCCTCTTGCCTGCGGCACACTGATGACCCACGCCCAAAGTATTAAATTAATCAACGCCTTGGACCGAAAGTTCACACCAGAACTGAAGCGCCCCATGGTCGATATGCCCTTTGCTCCGGGATTCACTCAGGCCGCCTATGCGGACAAACTGCTGGCGGAATATCGCGCCGCCGGCATCGATCCAACCAGAGTCTTTCCCCAGTCGTTCAATCCGGAGGACATTTGGCACTGGATTGAGAGTCATCCAGATTTTGCAGATCAGGCGCTCTGGCTGGACGCCAGAGGCCGGATACCCGGCTTTCAGCCCAGCGAAGCAGAATTCCAGGCACTAAGGGCGAGAGGACTCAACATCATCGCTCCGCCCATGCCCATGCTGCTTACCCTTAACGATGCTGGCGAGATCGTGCCTAGCCTGTATGCACGCCTTGCCAAATCTGTTGGGTTGGAGATCATCACTTGGACGTTTGAAGCTGGAGATCCTACAGACGCGAACAACTGGCTATACGCACCGATCTCCGATGCTATGACCGACGAGGGTCAAATGCTGCAGGCACTGCACGTGTTGGCCAAGGATGTGGGCGTTCGAGGCGTTTTTAGCGATTGGCCTGGCACCGTGACTTACTATGCTAACTGCCTAGCGCAGTAGCACCCGCAGAACTAGCCTCGCAGAAAGGCTTCAATCTCGTCCATTCGATCGAGGGTATCTTGCTCGCCGAAATCAATGAGCTGACCAATATAGTCCGGCTCGAAGTTCACCATACTGAGAGCGTCCGCTGTTGGCTCATCTCGCCCGCCGAAACCACCGGAAACGAACCGAAAACCCCGGGGCATTTGCGGCTGGGACTGCCGGGCAATTTTACCCAGATCCTCTCTCGGCCTCAGTACCATCACATCCACCTGACGCTGTCGTCCCCAGTCCTGCTGCGGAATCCGACTGAGCAGATCGTTCACGCGCTGCATCTGGAGCGCATCAAAATCCAGCAAATCCAGGAACACGGCATTCAGCATTACCCCAGCAACCTGTCCCGGCGAGGGATAGCTCGCTGGTAACTCGCTGTCACCCACCTGGGGTTTGGCACGCGGCGATACCGCCAAAATGCGCCTGGCCCCAAGACGCATCGCAGGAGATAGCGGCGCGACAAGGCGGATACCGCCATCACCATGCCACTGTTGCTGCAGCTTCACTGAGGGAAAGAAAAACGGCAGCGCGGCGGAAGCCATCACATGGTCCAGGGTAAGCGACGTGCGGCGGACTGTGGTTTGACTGCCGCTCCAAATTTGCTGCTGCAGGGTATCCACCCAGGCCTCTGAGCGACCGCTGGCGTAATTGGTCGTCACCACTGCCAGGGCCTTCAACCAGCCCTCTGCCAGGTTGCGATCAACCCCCGGTATCTCTCCGGTGCCGGGCTGGGCAGACAATTTTTCGTTAAGGTAACGACGCAGCGGCTTATTATTGACCATGCCACGTATGTCCTTGCGACCAAGCTTGCCTCCACTAACAAGGTGCAGCCCCCAATGAGCCATGCGGCCCGCCAAATGACCCAAGTCCGTTCGGTATACCTGCTCGGTTCGCATGGCCTGCCAAAGCCTGACCAGGGCCTCAACGCTCTCGCCCCAGGAACCCTGAAACGCGGCAAGATGAGTGGCATTAATCGCACCCGCAGAGACGCCGGTCAATATTTGCGGCCGATAGTCCGGCAGGCTTCGAGCCAAGGCTTGCAGGCATCCCACTTGATAGGCTGCCCTCGCGCCACCACCAGACAAGACCAAGGCTTGTCCTTCGCTGCTAATACCAATATCCAAGGCACTGTTGTCAGATGCATCGGCTATTGCTGCGGTTTTTTTGTCCATCACAAGAGAATCCCTGCTTATTTCGGTAACCGCAAGAAACCTGCGCGTTGTCAATCTCGTCAGCGCACCTGCCAGTCCTTATTATGCGTCGATGTCATCTCCTCTGGCAGCCGCAGTAGCGCAGCTCAACAATATTTTTCGACCCAACGGTCACGTATTTTACGGATGGTGGATCGTACTGGCCTGTGCGGGTGTGCAATGGCTAGCGGCCCTGACCTGGATGCATTCGTATGGTGGTTATGCGCTCAAGCTGCAGGCTGACTTCGGCTGGAGCATGTCGGTGCTGTCACTCGCCTTTGCACTGACCCGACTTGAGAGCGGCCTGCTTGGGCCAATCCAAGGCTGGCTGGTCGACCGATACGGGCCCCGTCGCATATTGATCATTGGCACACTGATCTTCGCAATGGGGTTTTTCATCTTCAGCCTGGTGGAATCCATCACCACCTATTTCGTGGCGTTTATTCTGATCGCCCTCGGCTCAAGCCTAGGCGGCTTCGCGACCCTTATGGTATCCATCGTCAGCTGGTTTGACGCACATCGGGCCAAGGCCGTGGCCATGTCGCAAATCGGCTTCTCTGCGGGAGGCCTGTGCGTACCCTTCGTGATGATGGGGTTGGAGGCCTTCGGCTGGCGCTCTATGGCCCTGTATTCCAGCATCCTGATCTTCATGGTGGGGCTACCCTTGGTGAGCCTGGTGCGCCACCGTGCCGAAGATTATGGGGAAGTACCAGACGGGGTGCGGCCACAGAAAGCTGACGATGAGCACACCGCTCCCCAGGAGACCCAGGTTAGCCTGTCGTGGCGTGAGGCGGTGAGAGAGCCATCGTTCTGGCTGATATCCAGCGGTCATGCACTGTCCTTGCTAACGGTATCGTCCATGCTAGCGCACCTCATTCCCTATCTGACCTTTGATTTAGGCTATGACCCTGTGAACGCGGGCTTCGTCTTCGCCTTGATGACGGCTCTGCAAATGGCTGGCTTATTTTTGGGCGGAGTAATCGGTGATCGGTTCGATAAACGCGCAATATGTACGCTGTGCATGCTGGGCCACTTCGTGGGTCTAATCGCTCTAACCTATGGCGCAGATCCTGCCTTGGTAATCGCCTTCGCAGTGGCTCACGGTTTGGCCTGGGGAGTTAGAGCACCCCTCATGGTTGCCCTGCGCGCAGACTATTTTGGCCCCAAATCCTTCGGCACCATCATGGGTATTTCGTCCCTAATCGTCATGATGGGTATGACCCTTGGCCCGCTGTTTTCCGGCATCATGTTTGATATCTACGGCAATTATGGCCTGGCTTTTACCTGCATCGCTTTTTGTTCCTTGATTGGCGCTCTATGCTTTTGGTTCGCCAAGCCGCCCAAGCTGGTAGCGTCGTCAAACTGATGCCGCGCGCTGCGGGGTATACTAAACTGCGGCCACTCTTTTGAAGCACTGGGAGAGAGCATGGAATTTTCCCTCACCGAAGAACAACAAAGCTACGTCAGCACCGCCAAGGCCTTCGCCGAAGATCAGCTGGCACCCTTTGCCGCAGAATGGGACGCAAACAATGTTTTTGCGAAAGACGCTTTGCGCCAGGCAGGTGAGCTCGGCTTTATGGGTATGTACACCCCAGAGTATGCTGGCGGGCTTGCGCTGCCGCGCTTAGATGCAAGCCTAATCGTTGAAGAATTAGCGAAAGGCTGCACAACTACCGCCGCCTTTTTAACCATTCACAACATGGCCACAAACATGATTGGTCGATACTGTCAGCAAGAGGTCATTGACGAGTGGTGCCCAGATCTGGTTTCCGGCGCCAAACTTGCCTCGTACTGTTTAACCGAACCGGGCGCGGGCTCTGATGCGGCAGCACTGCGCACCCGTGCGGTCGCCGATGGCGATTACTACGTTATTAATGGCAGCAAGGCCTTTATCTCTGGCGCAGGCGAAACCGATGTCCTGGTGCTCATGATGCGCACTGGCGACAACGGGCCAAAGGGCGTCACGGCGATTTTAGTTCCTGCAGATGCCGACGGGATTAGTTACGGCAAGAACGAACATAAAATGGGCTGGAATGCTCAGCCTACCCGAGCGATTACCTTTGAGGACGTAAGAATTCCAAAGAAGTACCGCCTCGGCGAAGAGGGTCAGGGCTTTTCCATCGCGATGGACGGCCTCGACGGCGGTCGTATCAATATCGCCACCTGTAGCGTGGGCACGGCACAAAAAGCGCTGGAAGACGCCACCACCTATGTAAAGGAGCGCAAACAATTCGGTCAGGCGATTGCTGACTTTCAGGCGACTCAGTTCGCATTGTCAGACATGCTGACTGAACTGGTCGCTGCTCGCCAAATGATAAGACTGGCCGCCAGCAAGCTCGACATTGGCGACGGCCAAGCCACTACTTACTGCGCCATGGCAAAGCGATTCGCAACGGATGCTGGCTTCAAAGTCTGCAACGACGCTCTGCAGTTATTAGGCGGTTACGGCTACTTGAAGGAGTACCCCATGGAACGCTATGTGCGCGATACGAGGGTGCATCAAATATTAGAAGGAACGAATCAGATTATGCGGGTGATCATTTCTCGCCGCATGTTCATGGCGGGCGCCCTGGAGGTCATACAGTGAGCATCAGCACATCAGACAAACTCAAGGTTGAGATCATCGATCACACAGCGCTGATTACCATCGACAACCCTGGGGCAAATACCTGGGACACCGACAGTCTGCCCGCGCTGGCCAGCCTGATCGAAACTCTAAATGCGAACAAAAATATCTTCGCCTTGGTTATTACAGGTCAGGGAGAGAAATTTTTCTCCGCAGGCGCCGACTTAAATCTATTCGCCGATGGCGACCCGGACCAAGCGAGGGCAATGGCGGAGTTTTTTGGCAAGGGTTTTGAGTGTCTGGCGGATTTTCGCGGTGTCTCCATTGCCGCTATTAACGGATTCGCCATGGGCGGCGGCCTGGAGGCCTGCCTTGCCTGCGACATTCGAATTGCCGAACAACAGGCGCTAATGGCGCTGCCAGAGCCCAAGGTCGGCCTGCTCCCCTGCGCCGGCGGCACCCAGCGGCTCTCCTGGCTGGTCGGTGAGGGTTGGGCAAAGAAAATGATTCTTTGCGGCGAGCGGGTTAATGCTGGCACGGCTGAGCGCATCGGCTTAGTTGAGGAAGTGGTTGAACAAGGGAGCGCAAAAAAACGCGCTTTAGAATTGGCTGCCCAAGTTGCCCAGCAAAGCCCAATATCCGTCACCTACTGCAAGGAGCTGATACACCAGGCTCGGGACAATGCAGTAGCTAATGCCCTGCACTATGAGCGTCAGAGGTTTGTCGATTTGTTTAGCACCGAGGATCAGCGCGAGGGGGTGAACGCCTTCTTGGAGAAACGTCCACCGGTATGGAAGAACGCCTAGCCAAACAATGCGCATTCAAAAACAGCCTTGTTTGCTGAAATATCTCGTGCGCGGAGTCACTGCAGATCGCATTTCCCAACAATCCCTGACCTCGGAGCTGGGCGACATGCTCAATCATGTCAGGGCAATCACGGTTCTGCCCGTGGTCCAAGGTTTTTCAGTCGAGCTAGAATTTGACGACATCAAGCCGTTTACCAAGGTGAGCTTTGAACCCTACATCGCCGAGCATGTGTTGGCTGACGCGGTAAACCTGCGCTGTAGCCACCAAGGTTCGCCGCAAATACAGCTGCTGAAGTCGAGATTTTGATCGACCCTGCAGAGGCTTGCTGAAGTCGTTAGATAAAGGTCTTAGTTGGCTGACGGTAGGACGCGATGGCGAGCGCCGCAAAGAGGTAAAGCCCTAAAAACACCTGAAAGGCCACGTCGTAAGAACCGGTTACATCAAATATCCATCCCGCGAAGGGCACGCCAAGAATTTGAATGGGGAACATGGCCGGCCGCATCAGCCCAAGCACAGCGCCAAAGCGATCACGACCGAACGTTTTACCCACCACGGCGCCATGCATCGGTACTACGCCACCCACTCCGTAACCGAATAGACACGCGCCGATGGCAAAGGTGACGTAGTCAAGTGATCCGTACATCAGAAACTGACCGCTGAACTGGGCGATAATGACAACTGCCATGACCTTACGCACTGAAAAACGATCACTCAACCAACCGAAACTGAGTTTACCCACCACCCCGAATCCTGCACACATCGACATGACGAGGGACGCTTCTACCAGGGTAAAACCAAAGTCCGTTAGACGCGGAATCATATGCGTCAAAGTGGCGCTCATGGAGCAGAACATCAGCGAGAACGTCAGCACGATCATACGGAAATTGTGGTCCTTAAAGAGCTCGAGCATGCGCAGTTTTGCCACTGGGGCCTGTGCCGACTCGCCAGCATCTGTCGTCTTCGCAGAACCAATCGCCCCGTCTGGGCGCATACCCACATCCTCAGGACGAGAGATCACCAATCGAAAAATCAGCGGCACCACGACGAAAAACGTGAACGCGCTATACGCTAGGAAGCCTTGTCGCCAACCAAAATTCTCAATCAATTCAGCACTGATATAGGGCATGACCACACCAGACAAAGACACCCCGGCAGCAGCGATGCCGAGCGCTGTACCGCGACGCCTGTCGAACCAATTAGCCACCAGCTTACTAGTGGCCAAATTACCCATACTGCTAGCACCAAAGCCAATGAACAGGCCGAGCACCAGATAAAACTGCAGTTCATTCTGCACAAAGGAAAGACCCAAAAATCCAACGGCCATGAAGAGTGCACCGACGCCCATGACGTTGCGTAAGGGAAACTTATCCAGCGCACGCCCCACATAGGGAGCAACGACGGCCCCAACAGTGCTGGTGACGGTCAGGCCAATGGCAACGCCCAAGCGAGACCCACCAAAATCTGCAGCGATGGCTTTAAAAAACACACCATAGGAGTAAAAAAAGAAGCCAACCGCCACGAAATCGATACAAAAGGCAACTAAGACCATCTTCCAACCGAGAAATGGTTTGTCATCTGAAGCGAAAGATTGCTGCAAGGGAATGGCCAACTCAGCGATATAGTTAGTCTATCACGCCAACCCAATCACCGCGGAGACACGACAGATATGGGTAAGAACATTACCGACGTGGTACGCGAGATTTGCCTAGGCATGCCAGAAACCAGCGAAGTAATTAGCCGCGGCGGCTCAAATTTTCGGGTTGCAGACGAGACCTTTGCCATCTTTTAAATCAATTACCACGGCGACTGGCGTATCGCGCTATGGCTGCGCAGTCCGCCGGGTGCACAAACTTTATATAAAAGGAGAACAAGACTTTTTACTTTATTCCACCCTATGTCGGCCCCAGTGGCTCGCTGGGAGTTAACCTGGACCAGGGTCTCGACTGGCAAATTATTAGTCAACGCATCTACGAGGCTTATTCCTATGTGGCTCCACACCGCGTAGGAGTACTGCAATGCGAGGGACTAGAGATCGAGCCACCCATCGAAGGGATTGATGCTGAGGAATTCGACCCGTTCCAACGGCCGGAGATTGCGGCCGTTCAGGCCATGATCAGCGACTTATACCTCGTGCTCCCCGACGTTGCGCCGGGCCAACAATTTAGCACCCCATGTTTTCGCGCGAATAGAAAAAATTTTTGTACCCTGCATTTTTACCGCAGTCGCCCATAGCTCAGCATCTGAGCCGAGGGCGAAAAGCAGGCTCTGCGCACGGCAGACCCTCGATATCGCACACCGCAATAAATTGGTCACCGAGGTTCGTTGAACCAAGATACTCACATTCATCAGGACATGGCAGAGATTGAGGATCTTGTTCTAACCAGCTATTGCCACTTTGCGCTAAAGCGCATGTTGAAGGGTTTGGATGAAGCTCGTCCTCAGGCGAAATAAGTACTCCACTGCATCGCGACGTATCTTGGCTCCGACCGAATGCGCTCTAGCCACACTTCAACCGCCCAATAGCCCGTCAAGTCAAAGCCGCCCTCAACTGCGACATGGATATCAGCGTACAACCCAATGTCCGCGGTGCTTAGTCGGGTTCCCGTCAAGTAGGGCGTCTGCTGAAGCTGCTGCTCCATGACCCGAAGTGCATTGTGGCCGCCTTCTTCCTTAGACTCGTAATCAGCTCTGCGCTCCTCCGATAAACCCAAGAACTTTGCAATGAATCTAGCCGCCGCAATAAATGGCTCTTGACTGTATTGCTCAAAAAACTGCCACTGTTGAACCTTCGCATATTGAAGCGGGTCCTCAGGCAGAAGCACTGTACCCGTTGCCAGAAAATTGACCACTGCGTTCGACTCTGTCATGAAGCGTCCATCTTCAAGCTCCAGCGCCAGAATCTTGCCGTTTGCGTTCTTACTCATAGATTCAGGCGTCTTAGTTCCGCCCTCGAGGACACTGACATGGATCTCTTCGAGCTGACTTTTTAGAAATCCAGCTAAGAGCTTAATTTTGTATCAGTTGCTCGAATGGGCATGGCCATAGACTTTCATTGAGATCCCTACTTGAAAAACGTATCTACCGCCGCTTACCACCGAAGAAGACGTCCAAGTGACGATAGCTCACCGTCCTGTTTGGCCCAAATTCCTGCACTTGATGTAGCCGACACTTTTGCTAACACTCTCAAAAATCCAATACTCCTTGCACCTGCGCTCCCCCTTCGTTGTAATCCCTGCCTGGAGTTTATCGGGAGAGGTTGGGAATGGCGGCACCCTTAGATGACGTTGTAGTACTGGAGATCGACAACTGGATGGCGGCTCCAAGCGCCGGCGCAGTGCTCGCCGACATGGGTGCCAGAGTCATCAAGATCGAACCCATCAGCGGTGACCCCATGCGCGGTATGAGCAGACCTGTGAAGGGCGAGCGCTTCGATGAGGCCTTTAAAGACTACGACTTTCAATTCGACGTGGACAATCGCGGCAAAGAATCCATCGCCGTGGCACTGGATCAACCCGAGGGGGCTGAGCTGGTCCGGCAGCTAGCGACAAAGGCCGACATCTTCATGTGTAACCTGCTTACCAAACGCCAAGCTAAGTTCGGCCTAGACCCGGAGAGCCTGTTCAAGGTCAATCCAAAACTCGTACACGCAACCCTCACGGGCTATGGCACGTCTGGTCCTGATGCCTGGCGTCCAGGCTATGACGTGACCGCCTTTTTTGGTCGTTCAGGTTTGTATGATTCTATGCGTGAAGGGGACGACGGCCTGGTGCCCATGGCGCGCCCCGCGCAGGGTGATCACACCACGGGGCTGGCCATGGTCGGGGCAATTTTGGGCGCGCTACGTCTCGCCGAAAAATCTGGCGAAGGTCAGGTCGTAGAAACGTCGCTGTACGAGGCCGCGGTTTGGACCCAGGCCTCGGATTATGCGGTAACCGCAGTTGATCACATGCCGGTGCGCAAACGTCGCCGCGACGAGCTGTTGACCATTACCGGTAATCGCTTCCCCTGCGGCGACGGCAACTGGGTCGTCTTTAACATGCTGCCCGATGCAGCCTATTGGTCGAGGCTGTGTGAGGCCATTGGCTTGCAAGAGATAATTGCCGATGAGCGTTTTGTCGATTCCAAAGCCCGCTACCGCAACATGGCCGAGTTGATCGAAATTTTTGATACCGCCCTTGCGGCGAAATCCCGTGACGAGTGGGGCACGATTTTCGACGCCGCCAATCTTATCTGGGGTCCCGTAATGGGCTTGCATGAAGTGCCCCAGGATGCTCACGCCCAAGAGCTGGGAATGTTTCCAACCATCGAGCATCCGCAGCTTGGGCCCTATACAACCGTGAACATTCCAATGCGCTTTGCTACTGCCGACGTTAAACCCCAAGGGCCAGCACCACAGATAGGTGAGCACAGCGAGCAGATCTTGCAGGACTTTGGAATAGGCGACGAGGCCATTGCTGCGCTGAAAAATGCGGGCACCGTTGGACAATACTAAACTCGGTGAACTCAGAAGAATCCATTGCGGCCTCTGACAAATTAGAGGCATTACTCGCAGCGTTCAAAACAGGACGGATCGACGGCGAAGAAACTGCCCGACTAATCCGCGCCCAGTTTTTTACCGATCTGGGTCATACAGTGCTCGACACCGATCGCGCACGGCGCACAGGATCAGCCGAAGTAGTTTTTGGCGCCGGCAAAACTGCCGGGCAGATCTCTGACATTGTGGCAGCCATGGTGAATCGCGGCACCAGCGTACTGGTGACCCGGCTTGATCAGGCAACATTCGATGAGCTTGAAAGCTTGCCGACCAACGCCCAATACCACGCCATGTCCGAACTCCTGTGGTGGCATGATCATCCGCCCCAACCTCTCGAACATACCGTCGCGGTGGTAAGCGCAGGCACGTCTGATATGCATGTCGCGGAAGAGGCCGCGCTCACCGCGGAATTTTATGGCAACAACGTACAGCGGATTTATGATGTAGGCGTCGCCGGACTGCACCGATTACTCGCCCGCATTGATGAACTGCGTAACGCTCGAGTGTTAATCGTTGTCGCGGGCATGGAAGGTGCGCTGCCGAGTGTCGTTGGCGGTCTGGTCGACAAGCCCATCATCGCGGTGCCCACGAGTGTCGGTTACGGTGCCGCCTTTGATGGTGTTGCCGCTCTGCTTGGTATGATGACGAGCTGCGCGTCAGGCGTTAGCGTGGTGAATATCGACAACGGCTTTGGCGCGGGTTTTTTAGCAAATCGAATAAACAGACTGTGATGTCATCTATGACCTCGGAACTGGAACAAAAGTACGGAGAGCTGGAAAAAATAATTCGCGACTACGGCAGCGCTGTGGTCGCTTTTTCTGGCGGTATTGATTCTTCCTTGGTGGCCTACGTCGCAGGTCAGGTACTCGGCGAAAAAGCATTAGCGGTGACCTCTGGCTCTGCCAGCCTAAAGCGCAAGGATCTCGCGCTATCTAAAAAGCTCAGCGAGGACTGGGGTATCGCACATCAGATCATCGTAACCAACGAGTTGAGCAAGGCCGACTACCGAGCAAACCCAACTAACCGCTGCTTTCACTGCAAAACATCGCTCTATACCGCACTTGAGGACATCACTCGCGCCCAGGGCTATGCGCATATTCTCAACGGCACCAATCTCGACGATCTTAGCGATCATCGGCCAGGCTTGATCGCTGCAGACAATCACGCTGTAAAGTCTCCGCTGGTAGAGGCCGGCTTTCACAAGTCTGATATTCGCGCACTGGCTAGATGCCTGGGTTTAGAAAACGCAGACAAGCCCCAGGCCGCATGTTTGTCCAGTCGATTCCCCTACGGCACAGCGATAAACCAAGCGTTGTTGGCCCAGGTGGAGGCAGCAGAAAACGTGCTGGCAAGTTATGGTTTCAGTCAGTTCCGGGTCCGTCACCATGGCGAGGTGGCCCGACTGGAAATTCTCCGAGAAGAGTTTGGGCTGGCGTTGCAGTACCAAGACGCCCTGCAAGGCGACATTCAGGCTCTGGGCTATCGCTTTGTTGCCATGGACCTTGGTGGATTTCGTTCGGGTTCCTTGAACGAGGGTATGGCCAGTAATGATGGCGTCATCCCTGTGGTCAATATCTACCCGTAGCCGCTTATTTACCGCTTACCATGACACCCCTACTCGGCGGTTCCCACAGCTTTATTTCTCATATACCGATTCAGTTGCCGATCTAGGCGCGTCGTCGCGGACAGACGTCCGGGACGAATCCATGGCTGCCATTGACTTGGCTGGGCTGCTTCCACCACATCACCCATGACGGTAACGCGTTGAATAATGCGCTCGCCCTCAAAGTCATTGAGCACAAAATGCTGAGTGCAGCGGTTATCCCAGATTGCAATGGTGCCCGGGGTCCAGTGGTAGCGCACCGTGAAGCGCGGGTTCTTCACCCACTCGGTTAGGTACTCCAACACCACCTTGCTCTCGGTAGCGTTCATTTCCACCAGCCGACGCGTGAAATGCTCATTCACATAAAGTGCTTTTTTGCCGGTCTCTGGATGAATGCGTACCACCGGATGCATGGCCATTTGGTCTTCGCGATTATGCGGATGCGCATCGTGCAACGCCGTGAGTCCATCGCAGAGCGCCTGCATGGGCGGTGAAAGCTCTGCATACGCCTGATGCAGGTTGGTCCACATGGTGTCACCGCCAAATTCAGGGCAGGTGACCATGTGCAAGATGGACATGATCGACGGCTGGTCTTCAAAGGTGATATCGGTATGCCACTCATCAGCCACGCCACCACGAGTGGCTGCCAGTTCGAACACCTCATCATGTTGAGTGAAAGGGTTCTTCAGGTTGGGATGGTTTTCAATCTTGCCGAAGCGCTTACCGAGCGCCACATGGCTGTCGATGTCCATCTGCTGACCGGGAAAGAAGATCACCTGGTGTTCCAGGAGAAGCGAACCGACAGCGTCGATACCCGCCTGATCACCGCTTGCAATTTCGTTTAAGTCCAAACCCGTAATTTCCGCGCCTAAGGACCCAGCTAGCCGGCGCACCCGCCAATGCTCTTGAACCATTGTTGTTCCCTTATTTATCCATGCGCCCCTGCAGGGTCGCTATAATCAGCCCGCGCTAATGATCACGTCGTCGGATACATCCCTGACGAACAATGCCTCAACTCCGAAGCGTTGGGCATCTTCGGCCAGCAAGGCCAAGTCTACCTCTGCCGTTGGCTGCGCAATCGCGTCGAGAGATCGCTCCAGCAATGTGGCATCACTGCTGGTATTTACGAATAAATTTTCTCGGCTCAACACAAAATCGATAGCGCGCTTCATGGCATCGGCATCGGTAATCGGGCGATACCAGCTAAAACGCTTTTCCTCGTCGTCATCCTGCCATCGCCTGGCGGCAATGCTTTTGATGGTTTGCATGGCAACGCCACGATTTTGGCACATATTGTAAAGAGCGTTGAAGTCATCAGCGTACTGAGGCTGCTGCATCATGGCGTAATTATAGGGGACCAAGATGGAATCAAAGGGATAGGCTTCAAGGCTTTGCAAATGCATAGCAGGTGCGTAGGTACCGTGCCCAGTAACCCCCAAAAACCGCACTAGTCCCTGTTCCTTTGCTTCAAGCAGAGCCTCCATGGCCCCACCCGAACCCATGGCAGTCTCCCACTGGTCTGCCTGAGTCAAATTATGCATTTGAATTAGATCGATCTGATCTACCTGCATCCTCTCTAGAGAAGCATGAATCTGTTTCTTGGCTTTTTCGTAAGTTCGGTGGCCAGTCTTTGAGGCAAGAAACACTGAATCTCGGTAGTGCTTTAGCCAAGGTGCCAACCGAAGCTCGGCGTCGCCGTAACTCGCAGCCACGTCGATGTGATTAAGACCCCACTGTTGTATTAGCTCCAGAGTTCGATCTGCGCGGTCTTGCTTCATCGCGCCCAGTGCCGCGGCTCCAAAGATGGCTCGACTGCTCTGGTGACCAGTTGTACCGAAAGGGATGCGCTCGATAGCTTGAGTCATAGGTTTTCTCAATGGTTTGTTCGCGAAC
>CABZTD010000010.1 GCA_902528515.1 K189A clade bacterium | reverse complement strand
GAGACAAATGCATTGAAAAAGGAATCGGCTAATGGATCGTCTAGCAGACTTTGACCGACTTAGTGTGGTCTGTGCCTGGTTAAACTCGCTGCCCCTGTACATGTTCAGTGGCGAATTAACCGCGGCACTTATGCTTTTCGCGTACGATAGAAACGATATTAACCTTGTTGACCCTGCTGTTCGTGCAGTACTGACCTATCAGGCCTCATTGGAAGGGCCGATGCATTACGAGAAGTTTATCGATATGGTCGCAAACGTGGTGGACCACAACCCGCCGAAAGAGCTTGTCGATTTTCTCTCTTGTGAAGTGACGCATTAGGCAGCGCTCATTGGCGAGGTCTTACGCGCGTTCATCCTTACAGCATTGATGGCTTTGAAGCTTTCGTTAGATCGGCTCGTGCCTAACTGAAAAAGCTTCAGCCTGTAGGCAAGGCGAGTATTTTGCGATCAGCTCCTCGCTCTTGGGCTGCAATCGATAGGCGCTCGCCACTGACCCAACATCGTTACCATTTGAGTCTAAAAACTTGAACCTTAGTTTACCGATACGTTTGAATTTCGATTCACTAGCGACCCTGAAAGCGAACCCGCCACTGGCGTGGCAAGTGTAACTGCTTACCGCGATTAGCGGTTTATCCGTCACAACGGGAACGACGTCTTGTAGGGAGAAAGGACCTTGCCAAGCTCTCGCGTCGGGACAAACGGTGAGGAGAAACACGGTAGCGGTAGCCAATAAAAATCTGCAAACGTCTTTAAGCGGGTGTTCAGAACTATCATTAAAAGCGCATATATTCGACAACTGGCGTTCCTCGCAATGTTTTAAGGTCAACTCCCCCAGTCATTACGACAGTCAAACGAATTAATTCGTATTCGGGTCGCAAAGGCCTTCTAGCTCTCTACGATGCTTAATCCATGCCACTTCTTGGCTTTTTGGCGCCGAAACAGTGAGATTTTCTTTTACATGAGCGATTACCTATCCAGGATCGTATTTTGCGCCTAAAATTGGCGCCCAGAGACACTAGTTATGATTGGATTGTTTATAACCTCACGAAAATGCCCCAAGCTTTGATCGATTTGCGAAGTGAAAAAGTACTCTCCGCTGCTTTTTGGTAAGGAGAATTTACTGTCCGGGCGCGAAGGTGCTCTCGAGAATTAGGGCAACGCCTGTTTTTGACGCACGTACTGGCTGCTTTAATCGACCTTGCACCAATTCATGCCATCCTCTCTTCTTAATTCGTGAAACGAAAACCTTTAAGCGTTACACAAATCGGGTTCCTAGTATTAGGACACGACAACCAGTGCGCGCTGATTCCCAGAAATGTTGAAATCAATTATGGTTATCTATTGCGAGTCTTTAAATTGGATAGCGATAAGCAAATTCGTCTGCCCCTAAGACCGAGTCCCTGCTAGGACTGCCTAAGGTCGACCATCGTAGAGTCCTCTCGGACTTTACGTTAGATAGCCGATAACATCGTGACTGCGAGGAATGCAGCGTCAATGGGCGTACGCGCATGCTTTTGCAAATATGTTCGGGCCATTTGGTGTCTTTTGTTGGTAAAACGAGTCTCCGCGTTCTATTTTGAACACCGCGCGTTAACTGCTCGCTTTACCCAAAAATCGCCGCCTGATCGAGCTTTTCGCTAGAGTCTCATGTACGGTGTGTAGCAGTTTGGGTTTTGAGAGGCCCGTTGCTTTGTACAACGAAGAACAACCATAAGGAGGAGCATATCTATGGTTAGAACTATATGCACGGTCTTGACGCTTTTTGTCACAGGTACAGCAGCCTTAATAGTTCAGGCTGATGATCACATGCAGGTTCCGGACTACGGCGGTGTAGAGGTTTTCGGCTGTGACTTTGCAGAAGGTAAAGATATTGACGATTTGCTCGAAGTCGCCAAAAAATGGAATGGGTGGGCGAGTAAAAATAATTCGCAGCCTTACTCTGGTTATGTATTGCAACCCTACTACTACGACGGGTTAGACGACGATACCTACTGGGTAGGCTTCAGCCCAAGCCTTGCCGCTCAAGGAATCGTGCAGTCCGAGTGGATGTCTAAGGGCGGCAAACTGCAACAGGAGTTCGACTCAGTCGCGCCCTGCAAATCTCACCTTCAGTTGGCCTGGATTAGAGTGTTCGACGAAACAGAGAATCCATCGGCCCAAGGCGTCGTAGATGCTGCAGGCTGTACGATGCTGCCCGGCGGAAGCCAAGAAAAACTGGCTTCAGCGGATGCCAAGATGAATGCTTTCAATGCGCAAATCGGCAACTCAATTCGTGTCTACCGCTGGTATCCAATGCAGGGGGCTAACGCCGACACACCAGATTTTTACCAAATGCAGTGGTATGACTCTCTTGAGGCGAAGGGCGCGATTGCTGATTCTTTTATAAACAATGGAGGTGTGCAACTGCAGACCGATTTATATGGAGAAATCATGCAGTGCGAGGCAGGACCGTCCTTTCTCTACAATTCCGTTGGTGGATCGGACTAGGTTGCAGCTCTAGTCAGTATTAGGAGCTGTATGCGGCACTAGCCCCGCTCGCAGCTCCGGTTCTCAACTGGCGCTTCTGTTAGTCATTGAATGCCGACTCCGCTAGTCAACCTGGGCTACGCATCAAATCCTAGGAATGAAGCAGCTTCCTCGACCGTTTTTCTCTCAGAGATGACGGCATTGGCAGGAAAGGATTCATCTGGCCACCCGAGTGCGACGGCTTTCATTATGACTTGGTCATCGGAGATGTTGGCATGTTCACGAACAACAGGGGATTGCATGATTCCTTGGCTGTTAATTACTGCCCCAAGACCTCGAGACCAAGCTGCGTTAACTAATGCAGTGGTGACCGCGCCGCAGTCAAAGGCCGTATCGTCACTATCGGCTAAAACTGCGTCATAAGTAATTATCACGCAAACTGGGGCATCGAACTGACGAAATCCGCGCAGTACCCAGTCTTGACGTTTCTCTTGATCCTCTCGAGCAATATCCATTGCAGCGAATAGCTGCTTAGCGACACCAACCTGGCGGTCACGGTGCTTTCCCTTAAAAGGTTCGCCAATGCGAAACTCCCGCGAATGTGGCACACCCGCCAGATTGCGCTCGGTGTTGCCGGCCCGGATGCGGTCCAAAGGCTCTCCAGTAACAACTGTAAAATTCCATGGCTGTGTATTCATCGATGAGGGGGACCGCATAGCCAGAGCCAATACCTCTTCGATTAACTCTCTCGGAACCGAGTCGCTTTTGTATCCGCGAATACTGCGACGCCCCAACACGACCTCGTCAAAATTCATTTTCTTTTCCCTTTTGGTGTTCGAGAGTTTAGGTGAAACATAGGTGAAACAGTAGACAATCAGTATTCGCTGCAAGTGGACACATATCAGGTTAGCGTTGGCCCGTGCAGCCAGAGAGAAATTAGATGTAGGGTGGAGAGCAACGGAAAATTGCCCTCGCTTGTTCAAACTCTACCCATCGAGAGAAAGGAGGCAGCTTCTGACGCGATGCCGCGGATAAAGCATATTCATTAAGGTATTCGACCTGTGGATAAGCCATCGAAGCAGCGTTTTCGTGGTATCAGAATTCGCTCCGACACAAAGGAGATAGATATGAAAAGACGAATATTTCTTCAAGGCTTAGGTTTGTCCACGATTGCGACACGAGGTTACACGGGTAATGCCGACGCAGCAGCCCGGTTTACTCACGGGGTAGCCAGCGGTGATCCTCTCAGTGATCGCGTGATTTTATGGACTCGCGTTATTCCCAAGATCGCCAATGATGCGTTGACGGTTTTTTGGCAGGTTGCCATCGATCAAGCCTTCTCTCGCGTAGTGGCCTCAGGTCAAGCGACTGCCTCCGCAGGTTCGGACTACACCGTTAAGGTAGACGCGACGGGTTTACAGCCAGACCAAAATTACTTCTATCGCTTTAATGCGCGCGGTGTCAGCAGTGCTACTGGTACAACGAGGACGCTGCCCAGTGGTCTGGCGACAAAATTTACCATCGGCGTCGCCTCGTGCTCCAACTACCCTCAGGGTTTCTTCAACGCTTATCGGCACATGGCCGAAAGCGATCTGGACTTGGTGCTTCATTTGGGCGATTACATCTACGAGTACCCCGAGGCAGGGTACGCGAATAACTACGCTCGGGAAGTACTTAAACGCAGTGTGGTGCCGCAACACGAGGTTGTTGCGCTTGAAGATTACCGGATGCGCTATGGTCTCTATCGCACGGATCCGGATCTTCAGGCACTTCATCAGCGCCATCCCTTTATTTGCGTTTGGGATGATCACGAACTGGCTAACAACACCTGGCGAGAGGGCGCCGAAAACCACAATGAAGGCGAAGGTGACTTTCACCAGCGTATAGCCGCGGCGCGGCAGGCTTATCACGAGTGGATGCCCATTCGCACAGCTAATGAAGGCGTCCAGGGCCCAATTTATCGTCGCTTTGAGATAGGAACTCTGGCCGACCTAATAATGCTAGATACACGACTGGTAGGTAGAGATCGCGGTCTAGAGTACACTACCGGGATGTTTTCTGCGCCTGCAGTAGCTGGCGAGGCACCGATTGCTGACGTTACAGCGTTTAAAGACCAGCACCTTTACAACCCGGCGCGATCACTACTTGGCAAGGATCAGGAAGAGTGGCTCGATCAAGCATTGCGCCAGAGCGTTGACAGGGGCGCAATATGGCAGGTGCTCGGACAGCAGGTACTTATGGGCTCTCTTGGCATACCGTCGATTACCATCGACGATTTAGCGGGTGGCGAGATGTCACAAGAACGGCTTCAGTACATTGCCTTTATGCAAGCACTGGGCGCACAGGGGATGCCACTGAACCTGGACGCTTGGGATGGATATCCGCTATGCCGCGATCGTGTCAAAGCCATGCTCAGTAGAGATAAAACCAATCCAGTGGTGCTGGCTGGAGACACCCACAATGCGTGGGCATTCAATTTGCTCGACCATTCCGAACGGCCCTTGGGTGTCGAAATTGGTACGCCTGGTATTACCAGCCCGGGTATGGAGAGCTATTTGCCCGTGCCTGCTGAAGATTTGGCCGCAGCGCTTAAGGCGGCCAGTCCTGAACTTTCAGCGGTAGATACAAGCCAGCGTGGGTGGTCTGAGATTTCTTTATCACCGCAATCAATGAGTAATCAATGGCATTTTGTTTCCACCGTACTCGATCGACGCTATGAGGTTTCAAGCTCGGACTCCATGGTGTGTGTTAAGGGTATGAGGAGATTCAGTTAGTACGCGCTTTGATCTGTAGCGGCCAAGGCAACCATCGTGAAGAGAAAGCGTTGGAAACCTGATGCTCTTTTGCCGCAATTGCGATGGCGCTTAATTGTCAGATGTCGCCGCGTTTATCAACCAATTATCGGCTCCCTTGACCATCACATAGGTGCAATTCCACCTCTGCAGTTGGTTACCATCAAAGTCGTAGTTAGTAAGCTGAATCTTCACCAAATTGCATTTGCCTTGCACCGGTAGAGCTACGAACTGGTCGGGGGAGTAACCCATTTCTGTGCTGGTACCCCGCGAAGACCGCGTTGTCCATAGTGTCCGGTAAAGACCCGAAATCTCTTGCGATCCGGTAAGGGTTTAGCTGCCCGACAAAGTGATAATGGTCATGCTGGGTGTGAAGTATTTCGGGATTGCGTCAAGCTCGTTAGAACCAATGGCTTTGTATTATGAGGTCAACGTTGCTCTGGCGGCTCTATTGTTTAGTATGGTTCGCTCTTGCCATTTTTTCGTCTGAAAACATCCTAGGCCAGGGATGTTTAGGAGTTCTTCAGTGGGTGAGAGCTACGAGGATAATTTGATGTTGCGGCTCTTATTCTTCTTCAAAGTCCTCACCCGCGTCTTCGCCATCTTCGCCGCCTTTACAGGTCTCTGGCAAGTAGCGTTTGCCAAGGGCGTCTACCGAGACCAGGTCAGCGATGCAGTCCCATTCGATGGTATCGTCTTCCTGGACTCGCGCAATCAGGAGGTAGCCAGATTCAATGTCTTCAAATCGTGTTCCAAATTCTTTCATATCTACTAGCGCTCTTAGGGTACTGATGCGATATTTATCGGAAGCTGGGACGCCCAATTCGCCTGCTCGGTAGTCCATACCGATGAGGATGCCCTGTGGAATCACAGAGGTCAGATTAATGTCCGCTTGTGACTGCGGCATTTCGCCGTAGAGGTCGTAGTACCCTTCAATAACTGCTTGTTGCTCCAGTCCCAGATCAACTGCCGCGGCAACAGCGTCCTCGATTTTGGAGTTGTGGTAGAAGCCAAAGGCAACTCCCAACAGAGTTATGACGATCATGGGATAGACAACCATCTCTGCGGTGGTGAACCCATTTTGGCCGCGTTTTATTTGCGGTTTTGTCATTTAGCTGATTTCCATTATCGCGGATGGTGATTATTTCCTACGCTCGAGCAGGCTATTACTCCTATGCAACTTTCGCACCCAGCTCGGATTTACCTCGTAATAGGTCCGCCTCGATATCGCTGTGAACCTAACCTCCACCAGTCAGGAACCCTTTTGACCAGGCTGACGGGACTGACGCTCAGCGCCATCCTCCGCGGTTGGCACAGTAATTGCTATATGCGGCAGATAAACCTGTTTCAGACAAAATCTGGTGGCATGTCGAAGTAGAGCGCACAGAACGAGTGCACCCTAGAAGCTTAATGTCTCAAAAAGAGGCGTACAGATATGGAAATTTGGAACAATCTGGTTGAGAAGGTCGATCTGCTTTTGCAAAAGATCAATCTTGGAAGCGCTGTTAAAATCGCCGGGCGAAGAATTCCCCCGTTATATATGGGCTTCGCATTGATCGTTATTTGTATCCCCATTTGGGGCTATCTCGAAATTGAGGGCGAAAACAAATATATCGGTGCACTGGTCGCTATTCTAATGGCCTGGGGCGTCGCCCAGCTGGGTGCTTTGGGCTTAGGTGACGGGATTGGCGAGAAACCGGAAAGTTCCTCACTCGATAAGCCGAGGGCAATTCATACAAATATGGAAGATCGGCGTTGACACCTAGCCGTTACTGACCGCGAAGCATGTGGGCAAAAACATCGGCGATAGTAAAGAGTCAGGGGCCCTTGTTCCGCATTGTGTATCGATTTAAGAATTAGCGGCTCGAACCATGCAAAATTTTAGCTTCAAAAAAGGCAGGCGTTGTTCTGTACCTCGCTAGCAGGAATATGTCGGAATCAACCGAAAAAAGAAGGTTATCGAGCATTAAATGGATGGAAACAGAGCTTCGTCGGCGCAACAACAACGTTTGGCCAGAGGCACATTTGCGGGCGTCATGGTCGCGCTGGTTGCTATTTTCTTGGTAAGAAATGCTGAGCGTTTTGAGGATTTTCAGACGGAGTCCCGCTACAGCGAGCTCATTGAGATGGTGGAGCCCATCCAGGACATTATAGAGGCGGACTTACTATCCGGGGGCGCTGGAGGCATCGAATTTTTAGATAGCGGAGAATCGGGCCTGCCCGACGAGGTTTTTGTTTCGCGAGAGGCCCACGGCGTTTCCGTCATCGACGGCCGAGTAATCGCGACGTGGATCAACGATGAGTCCGACCTGGATGGGGTGACCTACATCCTCACTCCGAAAATGAAAGATGGAGCAGTTGAGTGGGCAACCACAGGAACCTGTGGCGGTAAAAAAGCCTGTTAAACAGTGAGCAATGCAAGTTTCGAATAACCAAATCACGTTATCCACCAGCCAAAAGTCCAGGAGCAATAGGAATGACTGATCAATCCATAAACTCCCCCAACGCGGCTCGCCAATTTGGTTCAGGGGATCGCCTATCGCCGGAGATAGGACCTTCGGGCCAGCCGATAGTGCGTACCGAAGAAGGTATTATCACCGAAGGCAGCAAGGTGACTTGGGACAAGAGTGCGATACTTTGGGCGCTGCCTCAGCCTATCTTGGTCGCGAGCTCGGTAATACTCGTCGCTGCGATGTTAATTAACGAGTGGGGTGGAGAGTACTACCGAGTGTGGACGTTGATGGTTGCGGTTTCAGCTACTCCGTTCCTGCTCATTGCTGAACGTTTTTGGGCAAAGAAAAAGTCTTGGCTACTCAAGCCCGACGAAATGGCGGAGGACCTATTTTGGATGGCTTCTGGCGGCCTGCTTTGGGGGCCCATTGTCTCGGATATGTATCGCACGCCGGTTTCTGATGGTTTCCTCGCCTTACGCGATATGTCTCCACTACAAATTGAGTTCCAGCCAACTACGGTGCTTGGACTCATAGGGGCCATGCTGGTTATTCGTTTTACTTCTAGTTTTTTCTACTACTGGCTGCATCGGATTCAGCATGAATCCTTGTTTTGGTGGCGTATGCACGCAACGCATCACCACCTAACCAAATTAAGCGCGATGAGGGGCAACCGTACACATCCTCTTGAATACCTAGCACTTGGCCTCGGTACGCCAATGGCACTAGCGCTAATGGGTGCGAGCGACGAAGTGTTCATCGTGTCGGCAGCCTTCGGTATGTGGAATGGAAAATTCAACCACGCCAACCTTCCCATGGTTTCAATGCCAGTATGGGATTGGTTCTTTGCCACCGCACAGCAACATCATTGCCACCATGCACTGGAGCGCCGCCAAGCAGACTCGAATTACGGGTGCGACATCATTTTTTGGGATCGCGTTTTTGGCACATATTGTGGCGATGCGGAAGTGGGACCCGCTGGCGCAGGCAAGGGTGTTCGCCTCTCGATCAAAGACCAGCTAATGCTGGCCTTTTATTCTGATAAACGCTTGAAGAGTCTATAGCCAAATGTCCGGTTACCGGTTCAAGTTGATCAACTTAGGGGCTGACCTCGGTTTTTCGCCACTTGAAGCAAAAGATCGTTGTAGGGTCTCAGGGGTGTCATACCGTATACATTAGTTGCTTTAGGTTAAGACTGGATGTACCAGAAGCTGTTTTGAGAGTACCCTACGACAGAATATTTTTTCTTTGGGAATGTTGTGTCTACCCGAGAAAGACGTCGTATTAAGTTAATCAGGTCAGCAGCCGAGTTATTTCTTACTTACGGACGCGAAGGCGTCTCGATGCAGAGTATTGCTGAGGCTGCAGACATTTCTAGAGCGTCGCTGTACACCTACTTTGGTAGTAAAGACGAAATTTTCGATGCCGCTGTTGACGGCATAACATTTTCGGTTCGTGATAGGGCAAAAAACGCGCTCCGTGAAATATCCGAAGGTGCTTCGTTGCAAGAAAAGCTGTTTTCGATGTTCGAGGCTCAGCAAAAGGCGTGGTTTGAAGTATCTGAGCGCCAAAGGTCAATCTTCTATTTCGAAATATGGAGACGTTCGCAATCATTGGCGAGAGAAAGGGGAGAAATGATGCCCTTTCACGAGCTCGTTCTAGATACTCTAGAGAAAGAGCGAACACTAGATTACTCCTCTCCTGATCATGATTTGCCAGATCTGAATATTCTCTCTAACACCATTTATCTAGGGGCAAGCGCAATCCTGTATGCTGACGCAGGAGCAAGCGAAAAGAAAGAACTGTTAGGAACCTTTGTCAATGTCTTCGCTATGGGTCTGGCAAAATAATTAAAATAGGCGGTTGCTTTAATCAACCCAACATCCAATTTTTAAAATTTCCAATTCAAAACTTGCTCCTTGAACGTAAAGTCGTCCAGGATGCTAACAGTATTTATCAGTTACAAACGGCGACTCACCATTACGTGGTATGTGCCTATTTGATCTTGATCTCGCCCTCCGAAGCAGACAGGTATTTAGTGGGGGTTTTGATTCTCTAGGTGTGAGGGAGAGTTCAAGTGACACGATCTCGATTCGCGGAACCCAGGGTCAATTCTACATTCAGGCTGATGAATGCTGGTGCATTGTTCAAACGAATCAGCGGCAAGCACAGCACCGTTTACGTGATCTGCCTAAACTAGAAACGCGAGCGCGCGTGCATTTTCGTCAGCGAGTTGAATGACGCCAATTTTTTCGAAAACGCCTTTTTGGCGCTATGCGGGCCAATATCGTTAGACGTATTTGTGTTAGTAACAAACCATTATTTTCACTTCAAAAAAGACCGCTCGGCTTATTTAATTTTTTCTTTACCGGGTGCTAAACCTCAAAAATGCGCTTTACATCCTCACTTTGAAGAACGTGGCAATAAATCATGTTGATTATTTTTAATTCCTGATAATGGATCTCATCCGTAGCCGCTGCGCAACAATCCTCAACGACCAACACATCAAAACTTTCGTCTGCCAGCGATCTCACTGTGGAACTAATACATTGGTCGGTAAAAATTCCGGCAACTATTACCGAATTTATTCCCATGTTGTGTAACGTTAGTCTTAAATTGGTTCCAGTTAATGCGCTATCGGTAGTTTTGATGATGCAAATTTCGTCTCCTTGCGGTGATAGCTCTTTTATTATTTGACTCTCGTTACTGTCTTTGGGCATTAAAAGATAATTAAATCCTGGTTTTTTTTGACTTAGAGATCGATCCCTGCCGTCTTCTTTCAAACATGCAATCCTGGCAAAAATAACCTCTATTTCATTAGCTCTCGCCCACCGAACCATTTCAACAGTATTAGGTATAACGATGTTGTTCATTCTGCTGTAAAACGGAAGCCATCTTGCAGCTTCGTTTGGATCATCGTCCGGTTCTAAATATGTGTTTTGTATATCGATAACCAGCAGCGCCGAACCTTCCTTGTTTATAGCAATGTCGTCGGGTTCCGGGGCGTTTTCATAGTAAAAGCTTCTATAATTGTTTTTCCAGTCGCTCATTGGCTTTTAGCCTTCTCATTAAAAAAGTGTGTTCGGGTGCGTACCTCGACCATTTCCCGCCCGCTCTGGAAGCAGGCATAACGCGTTGGCGAGAATTACATCGCTTGCTTGTTCGCGAGGCGATATTTGGCTGTGGCAAAAGTCTGCGGCCTGCAAAAAAGCACATGCCAGAGCAGGTCTAATTAGGGTCATAATATAAGCGACAACCATGAATTTACGAAAGCGGTTCTCGAACTGTGAGAACGCGCCTTCAACCCAGGATGCTCGTAACGCCTTGACCGAGGATTTTGCTCCTTAGTGAAATGGCTTCATGGTGCCGACAAAGATGATCGCCGGCGGCAAGTTGCTGAAATCGCCGCAAAGAATTGGGGCGATATTGGTTGTCTTACTTGTCAGTGCTCGCGGAACCCAAAAAATCCTCCAGGCAACTCAGTTTGTATCAGTGTTCCAAACCTGAGCCCCTGTTTCTTCCCCAGATCGGTCGCCCCAAGGTCGTTGATCGTTACAAAAATTGTTATTCGAATTGCTGTGAAGCTAACGCATCTCTTCGAAATGCAAATTGAAAAATTGGGAGACAACCGGGTTTAGCGAGTGATATTTTTAATCTATAAATCAGGAAGGGGATAAAAAATGCGTGGTCAAAACTTGCCGGATTATCAGCACCCTGAGGGGGATTTTCGTCATATATTTTCTTATCACCCGATGGACATCCAAATTACGCGTGCAGAGGGCATTTATATATATGACGACAAAGATAACCGGTATTTTGATGCCTCGGGAGGTCCGTTTGCGGTGAATTTGCCGCACAACCACCCTCGTATGAAGGCCGCTATCACGAGCCAACTCGATAAATACGCTTACACCCACCCGGTTCTTGCTGATCCGCTAAGAGCGAGGTTCTGTGCAAAGCTTGCCGAGATAACTCCAGGTAACCTCGATCATATTTACCTTGTATCGGGCGGGTCGGAGGCAGTTGAAACGGCCTTCAAAGTGGCTAGACAAGCCCAGATCTCTCGAGGCCATCGTGATAAGTACAAAATTGTGAGCGTCCACGATAGTTATCATGGAATGACGCTTGCAACGCTAGGTGCCTCAGGCTCGCCCGGCTCTCATCGGCCGTTTATGCCGATGATCCCTAAGTGGCCACATATACGGCAGTATTCCGATTTCGATCGGCCAACGGGAGTTAGTCGGGAGGAATGGGGAATTGCGTGTGCGAAGGAGCTTGAAAAAGCAATTCACTACGAAGGCGCTCAATCGGTTGCAGCATTTCTTGCCACTCCCCATGGTTGCGGTGCGGACTACGCCGTTGTTCCCCCCATTAGCTATTGGCGAACTATTCGCGAAATCTGCGATCGATATGATGTGCTTCTAATTGCTGATGAAGTCGTTACCGGCTTTGGTCGAACTGGTGAGTGGTTTGCTATGGATCACTACGATGTCGTTCCTGATATCATGACTATGGCAAAGGGCATAGCAAGTAGCTACGTACCATTTGGGGCTGTTGCCGTCTCGGCGGAAATAAATGCACCTTTCGAGGCTGGTGAGGCGCATTTTATACATGGGTTCACGAACAGCGGACATCCTCTTGGATGCGCTGCAGGGGCCGAGCTGATAGACATTATTCGCGACGAAAATCTTTTGGAAAACTGCCGGGCGCAAAGTGAGGTAATGTTTTCGTACAAAGAAAAACTTCTAGCCCATCCGAGCGTCCTGGACGTTCGCGGATGGGGCCTTATGATGGTCTTAGAACTGATTAAGGATAAAGAGACCCTTGAATTTTTTGATCCGTTGAAACAAGCCGAAAAGCTCTACTCTGCGATTACTTTAAAACATGGACTTGTGATGTATGGGAGTCTTTACGGGCCAAGAAGGCAGCCCGCATTTAGACGAGGATTGCCGTCTTGGCTGTCCCCTCCGCTAACTATCACCGAGAAAGAAATGCACGAAATGATCGGTCGATTGGACAGTGCATTAACCGAGTGGGAATCAATAGTGATGTAATAATTGACGTGTTTCGTAAAGGGTGGGCCTCCATCAATCATAGTCAGGAAAAAAGATTGACTGGCGGCGGTGAGCAAAACGTTGTTGAAGGTTTTGCAATTAGCTTTGGTTGGCTTATCAGGTCTAAGATATGTGCCTCGCGGAGCGCAAATGAGAACAATACATTGATGATCGGAACATATTTGCGCGCATGAAAAAAGTGATTTTCGATACAGATATCGGGATCGACGACGCTATGGCGCTTCTGTTTTTGCATCATTCCCCAGAGGTGGAGCTGGTGGCCATCACAACAGGGTTTGGCAACGCCAGCGTTAATACAACTACACGCAATGCTCTGTACGTTAAGGGTCTCTTTAATTTGAATGCCGCTGTTTATGCAGGCGCTAGCATGCCCATTGGAAACTATCTGGGAGAAGGTTATCCGGACTTCGTTCACGGGAAAAATGGCCTTGGAGATATACCCCTGACGACTCCGGTGTTGAAATCAGAAAGAACTAAAGCAGCCCAGGCTATCGTTGAGCTTGCTAAAGCTAACCCCCACGAGCTTTCCATCGTCGCTGTAGGTCGCTTGACAAATTTAGCTTTGGCGCTTGAGCTACATCCGGAACTGCCATTGTTAGTCAAAGAGTTAATAGTGATGGGAGGAGTGTTTGGTTACAACGGCCATCGCGGTAACGTTTCCCCAGTTGCAGAAGCTAATATTGCTGGCGACCCCACGGCTGCAGACATCGTATTTACAAGCGGAATCCCAACCACGATTGTCGGCTTGGACGTTACAGCGGAAACCGTCATGAGCGAGGCCTACATAGCCCAACTGCGTCAACGAGCTGGGGCGAGCGGTGAGTTTATTTACCAGATCAGTCGGTTTTATTTGAATTTTTACGAAAAAATTAGTGGGAAGGCGGAATGCCCGATTCACGACGCCAGTGCAGTAGCTTACCTTTTAAATCCCGAGCTCTATCGAACTGAGGCTGCGGTTGTGCGTGTAGCTACGGAAGGCATAGGGATAGGGCAAACCATTCACGATAGCACCCGACGGACTTATGCCACTAAGGATTGGCTGAACCGACCAGCCTGCAATATTTGCGTTGGTGTCGACGCCCCTGGGGTCTTGGCAATGTATATGTCCACGTTATCAAGTTAATAGCCTCCTGAAGTGTTGTAGCCCGACATCAGGGCTTCTGATTTGCTTGAGAATGCCAATCGTGACAACACGCTAGCCCTAACGATTTAACAAGGCAATTCTTTCCGCGAGGAATTCTCCGGCGGTATAGCTCTCCGATAGGCGGACGTCTAACCGTGGCGTTAGGAAATAAGGCATGCTGACCCTTGAAACGTTTTCATATTCCTTCTCGGGGTTGATCACTCTATGGGGGGTTGAAGGAAAAAACCCTGCGGTCGCCTCTTGTAACATATCCCCACTGTTAATGATCAGATCTCCAACATTTCCAACAACCTTATGCCAATGGCCGGCCTTATCGCGCACCTCCAGTCCCGGTTGAGCACACACGGGCAAAATCGTTACTAGGTTGACGTCTTCGTGCGCCGCTGCCCTCATTGCGCCAGGGTCTTCATTACCCTTCAGGGCAGGATAGTGCAGAATTCTCAAAAGACTCGCGTCGATGCTTAACATTTCATGCAAAGGTTCCCTTAAACCTAGAGTCGCTCGCGAGGGTGAGTATCTCTGCAACCAATCCAATAACGTCCTTCCAACCGCGAATGTCAAATGCAGGTACTTCATACTGATGGATTCAAGGGAAGCGGGAACCCGCTGACCGGGAATCAAGTGGTAAAATTCCTTAAGGTCTTTAACCGAATGGCCGACGGCCGTTTCTGATACGGCAGCAGGTATGAAACCTCCTCGATTCTCTGGTTTAACAGGGTCCTGGATAACATAGTCGTGTTTTTCATCATTTGAGAAAAACTGTAGCCATAGCTCATACAGGGTATGCAACAACGTCTGTGAAACCGGGTGGTTTTCGATTAGCGCGAAACCTGTGTGCTGCAGCGCATCCACAAAGGTCTGGCCAGCATCAGGGTGAGTAAAGTCGACGGTTTCAAATTTCATGACGCTAAACCTGAGTCTGCTGCTCGGCATGCTGAGAGCTTTTCGTTCCCCCGTCAATCAGCGGCTGAATCAAATATCGATAAAGTTGTCACTCTTAGATCTTTTTTCTTCTTTAAATTCTAACTTTCGATGCTCTGGCGGTTCGCGTTGGTTTTGTCGCGTAATCACCAAAATCTATTCATACTTCACCACCCCAAACGAGAGTAGTAGTAGAAAAAATTATGGTCATCCTAAATCGCTTCGGACCAGCTTGGGGTTCCTTTGGCTGCGTCAGCCAGTTCGTACTCAAAATTGAGACCTATCTGCGCATGGCATCGATTGAGTTCCAAACCCGAAGCCTGGGGCTAGAGTTCGCCGAAACTGCTCCTAAAGGCAAGCTTCCCTATATTGATCACAATGGGAAAAAAATAGCTGACTCAAGTTTTATTATCGAATATCTGAAACGACATTTTGGGGATTCATTAGATTCGCACCTAACGCCAATCGACTTAGCGATAGGTCATGCGGTTCAGCGCATGGTCGAAGATCACGTTTGGTGGCTTATGGCACAGGAGCGTTGGTGGGCTCCCGAGAATCCCTACTGGGACACTCCTGGCCTGTTGGAGGGCGCAGATCAAACCACCTACGATGAGTTCCAAGCTGAGAACCAACGTAAGTGTACAGAACACGGTGTTGGAGCTTTTTCACCGGACGAACTGCGCGCTCGCGGCAAGGCCGACATGGACGCAATAGCTGCGTTGCTTGGAGATCAGACTTATTTACTCGGCCAACAACCCAGCTCTTTCGACACTACCGTCTACGCATTTTTGTGGCAGATTTTAAATGCGCCCTATAATTCCGCGCTCAAAGACTCGGCTAGCAGCCACGGCAATCTTGTCGATTATATAAGACGCATCGAACAGAAATTTTTTTCTCATGATCCAATGTCGCTAGCGCGCCAAATCTCCAACTCATAAACCGGAATTTTGCATATGGAAATACCAATGCTCGAATCACAGACTCAAGTGGTTGGATCGCTGCAATTTTTGACGCCGCAAACAGAATCATCGTTGTATCGCAATAATAAAGTTCTCATGGTTCGCGACGATCAGGGCAGTTTTGTCAGAGGAGAGGGGGTGCAAACCGAGAAACAGCTGTTGCCGATTTACGATGCCCGACAGTTGTCAGAGGCAGATGCTATGACACTGGATGTCAACGGTTTTGAGCTTGTCGACGCACCGGTGCCCGCTTACGACTTCATGGATCATCAAGAGGTGATAATCGACTACTACCGCGACTGCGAGAAACTGGTGGCACGAATGACCGGAGCCAAGGCCTGGGCCTTCGATCACAATATCCGGTCTGTGGAGGGGCAGTCTGCTGGGTTAAAGGTCAAAGGCGGTCAAGACGTACAAGGTCCGGCACATATTGTTCACGGTGACTACACGCTACGTTCGGCACCTGAAAGACTGCAGCAACTCGCTAAAGCGCCCAGCGTGAACGATACATTAAGAGAGGTTATCCCGCCGGGTAGTGCCCTGTTACCTCAAGAGTCGGTAGATCGCGCCTTGGCGGATAACGGTCGTTTCGCGATTATCAATGTCTGGCGAAACATTGCTTTTGACCCCGTTGCTACTCATCCACTGGCGCTGTGCGATGGACGGTTCGTCGAGCCCGAGGATTTGGTGGTATTTGAAATTCATATGTCTGATCGTATCGGCGAAAACTATTGGTCGAAGTATCACGACAGGCATCGTTTCTATAGTTACCCAGAGATGATTCGTAACGAAGCGCTGCTCATTAAACAGTGGGACTCAGCGGGTGAACTAGCACGCAGTGCAGGTCGCAACGCAGATCGAAGCTCAAACGGTCCCTGCACGTTTAGCTTCCACAGCGCCTTTATTGACCCAACGACACCTGAAGACGCGCCCGATCGTTGGAGCATCGAAGTTCGCTGCATTGTTATTTACGACTAGTAGCAACTTATGGTGCCCGGAGCCTTCATCAATCTTGCTTCAGTATTCGTAAAATAGATGACCAACCTAAGTCATTAAAAAGGGACGAGTCTCGTGCCCCAATTTTTGATGAGCACGATTGCTGGGGTTACGGAGCTGTTGCGTGATAATTACGTCTGTATGGATTTCAAGAGGCTTTGGCTATTCAATATTTCCATTGACGAAGTATGCTTTGACTAGAGCCGGCGTCGGTACATTGGTAAAGCAAGAAACGCTAGCGGAGGGCTCGAGCTACCTAAATTGATATTTAAGGAAAATAATGAAAACAATAAGAATGGTCCTGGCTTTAATATTGTGCTTTTCGGCAAACCTCGCTTTTGCAGCGGCCGAGGACGACCCGGACAAATTTCAGCTCGAAGCGATTACTTTGAAATTCTTGCCCGGAAAAGGGCTTGAAGATTTACTCGCCCTGCGAGAGCAATTCGGTGCATTTGCAAAGGCGGGGAATATGCAGTACGACTCGCGGATCCTGGTGCCCTGGGCTGTCAGCAAAGCCGCTTTACCAGCCTCTGACGATTGGGACGTCATCTGGTTCGGTGTTACGCGAAATGTTTTGGAATACGCTGACAACCTCTCATATTACGTTGGTCAAGGTAGCGACATTGCTGCTTCTTTTGATGAAGTGTTCACCGAAGTTGGCAGAACCATGATGCGCGGCGAGGCGATATTCCGAAGTGGCGTCTATCCGGAAGAAAATATTGGCGTCGCTATGTTAAGGACTTGCAGCCTAAAACCGGGTCAAACAATGGGTATTGCGAAGACGGCGATGGCTGAGTTCTCTGAAAAGCTAAGCGCCATAGGGTCCAAAGGGTCAACATTCCTTTGGACCATGGGCCCAGGAGCGGCACCCGCATTAGAGGGTTCAGTGATTATGACGAGATGGCAGCCAAGCATTAACGCTTGGGGAGAAACTGTAAACGCTGCCAGAAACAACGACATTTCTAATGAAGTAGCTAATATGAACAATGCGATGGACTGCTCCGCGTTCCGTTTCTACCTGAATTACCCCTATTACGACGGTCTTGGTTGAGAATCCGGCTTGAAAATGAAAATCAAGCTCGATCCTGATTTAGCGGCAGTCGTAGAGGAGGGGAGAGTCAAAAATCCCGACGCACCTCATCCAGCAGATGTCCCTTTGGACTTGTTGCGAACTGGCTACGTTTCACAGGGACAACTACAAGCTAAAGCAGACCTGGCATGCCAAACCGTATATGAAACGACAATTGAACATGACGACTGCGTTGTACCAGTAAGGGTTTATCGAGCCGCTGAGTCTGGCGTTTTGGATCCAGGATTAATTTTTATCCATGGAGGAGGTTTTACTATTGGGAATCTTGATTCGCACGATAGTCTCTGTCGGCAGTTCGCGATCGAGGCATCCGTCACGGTAATCGCCTTAAATTATCGCCTAGCGCCTGAGCACAAATTTCCTGCTGCTGTAGACGATTGTCTTGCGGCGACACGGCAGATCCTTAGCAGCTCTGAAACTTTTCGGTTGGAGCCTGGTAAAATTGCAATAGCTGGTGACAGCGCGGGAGGAAATCTATCTGCCGTTGTATGCAATGAACTAAACAAAGCAGGAGAACCAACACCTGCGTGCCAGATTTTGATCTACCCTGCTACGCGAATGGTGAATTTCGAGACCAAATCAAGGCGGGAGCTCGATACTGGGGTAACTCTGGATAAGCGGCTGATAGACTACTTTAACGACATGTACCTTGGCGGCATTGATTATGATGAGGATGACCCCAGACTTAACCCAGCTTTGGTCGAGGAACTGAGCGGCCTTCCGCCTGCTCACATTATTACGGCAGAGTACGACCCTCTTCGCGACGAGGGTGAGGAATATGGTCGGTTGTTAAATCAAGCTGGGGTCGCAGCGTCCTATCATTGATACGAAGGTTTGATGCATAACTTTATATTGCAAACTGCGGTGGTTTCTGCCGCGGATAGAGCTGTAAAGGATTGCGCAGACTTTCTCAAACACCAACTGCAGTAAGCTTTTAATCGGCGGTCCTAGTGCTTTCTAACGCCGCGGAACCAATCTTGCTGCAGCAAGGACCCCTTCATGCAATCTAGCTGGAGCTACGATATATGTGTAACGCTCCTTTTTTCCGATATTGCCCTCTTAGCGATGCGCAAGCCTTTTAGTTGTATCCTTGAACCTATAAAGGAGAACTTCTTCCCTCTACTAACAAGTTATCTTTATCTCGCCCTTTGACCCAGCCTAAATTAGGGCTCGCGGAATATCCCACCACTTTTTTGGCTTTATCAGAAAGTTTTTCGGCTATTTCTGGAGGAACTGTTATGAACTGGTTTTCTTCTTGTCGAATCCAATCCACTAGGTAGGAGTTGAAGAAACCTGTTCGTCTTTGGTTAGTATTTGACTTGGCGCTTCCGTGCAAGGTTCTAGATAACCACATAACCAAGGAGCCCTTTGGCATTTCGGCTTGAACGACTTCGTTTTCCTGTGCGATGCGATCCTCTGGCCATCGGTGACTGCTCGGTACTACTCGAGTAGCGCCGTTGTCGCGAGTAAAGTCGCTGCCCGCCCACATTGCTGATACCAGAAACTCTCTAATGGCGGGAAGGTGCTCTATGAACGGTTGGTAGATTGCGTTCTCCCGGTGTAGAACTTGATGCTTTGAGTTAGGGCCGCCGCGCACCTCGAGCATCACAGCTGCCCCAATATTGTAGTGATGACAGTTCGGGTCAGTTTCAAGAGGCGCCTTAAAGACAACTTGGGTGCCGCCGTCTCCGATTTCCACCACTTCTGATTTGGCCTCGGTGGCTGGAATTCCGCCCGACATAGGCTCGATCGGCATTAACATCGCATCAACAATTTCCAGCGTTTTAGGGTGGATTACGAGCTTTTCTGTGTAGGTCAGACTCGCTGCCGCGAGGCCACCTACCGTGCGATTTCCTTCTGGCCATAAAGAGGTCGACGAGGATTGTTGAGCCTGAGATACGTTGCTTTGTACCTCTTGGTAGGCTTCGTCCATGACTTCTTCGGGCACGAGACGCTCAATGATGACGCCGCCATCGGATTTAAGGGTTTTGACGATGTCTTCGGTACTGTCTTTTTCGGTGAATGACGTTAAATATTTCAAAAGACCTCCCGCGCCAGATAATTTATTCATTAAAAACTACCATGGCGCTGGGCTAGCTGTAATCTATGTCCTTTTGAAAAACTAAACAGAAGTTGCAAGGTGTGTCACCCGACTCCTGCCATCCTTGAAAAAATTTGACGCAAAGATTTTAAATGGTTGCGATTGTATGAACGGGAACGTGTTTCGATAGATTAACCATAGACATAAAGAGACTTGAAATTGAACAAGACGGTGTTGCTCATTGGGCTAGGCAATATGGGGACTGCCCTGGCTAGGACTCTACTCGACGCGGGTTATGAAACTTGGGTCTGGAATCGAACTAAAGAGAAAGCCGGCACGCTTTTAGAAAAGGGGGCTCGATGGAGTAAGGAAGTATGGGCCGCTGTGGGCTCCGTAGATCATGTCGTTATGTGTCTGAGTAATTACGTCAATTGCGTTGGACTGCTATCAACGTGTTCTGATCTTAAAAACAAAGCCTTGATACAGCTTTCGACCGGGACCGCCAGCGATGCGAGATCATTTGAGAATCTGGTGAAGCAGAAGCGCGGGCGCTATCTAGACGGGGCGATATTAGCCTATCCCAGTAACATTGGTGATCCACGTTGTTCTTTGCTTGTTGCGGGGAATTCTCTAGCTTGAAAATACAGCGAGTCATTAATTTTAACGCTGGGCGGAAAATCACAATTTCTGGGAGAGGAGGTGGGCGCGCCGTCGCATCTCGACCATGCTCTGATTGCACCGTCTTTGATTATGCAAATGGCGGTCATACAGGGAATGCATATGGCAAAGAAGGCTGGCCTTGATCTCAAGTTTTACTCGAAGATGATTTCTGGTTTGCCGGCTTCTCTGAAAGCCGACCAAGAGAGACACACTCGAGCCATTATCGACGGTGATTTTTCCCAAGTTCAGGCAAGTATTCGGACGTGGAAGGAGGCGCTGGACCGAATATTAGAAGAGGATAAAGGGTTAAATTTCAATGCCGAAGTGTTATCGGGCATCGCCGAGGTCTTGCGAGACGCCCAGGACCACGGCGTTGGAGAAGAAGATCTCGCTGCTTTGATTAAGACAATGGGTTAGGCGGGGCGGCAGGGCGCCGAACGTAACGAATCTTAAAAAACAAAGGACTGATCATGAACTTCGAGGATTTGTTTAGCGTATCAGAGAAGGTGGTCTGTGTTACCGGAGGAGGAGGCGGTATAGGGCGCGGCATTGCCAGAACCTTTGTCTCTGGAGGTGCAAAGGTATACATCGCATCGAGAAGCGATCTTTCTGGAGTGGCTGCCGAAATTTCGGAAGAGGGTCCTGGTGAGTGTTTGGCCCTGTCTGTGGACATGTGCAGTGAAGAATCCATCAAAAAATTGGTGTCCGACTTGCAAGAGCTTGAGGGTAAATTAGATGTTCTCGTGAACAATGCTGCCTTGGGGGGGTTTATACATGCCTTTGAAAACTTCCCTACTGATGAGTGGGATCAGATGATGAACGCGAACGTTAGGGGCCCTTTTTTGTTAGTCAAGGAAGCCTTGGGTTTGTTGGCAACTGCTGCTAATTCAGATGCCCACGCGAGCGTTGTGAATATCGTGTCTGTAGATGGAATTCGGGTAGCAATGGATAATGACTGGGCTTACGGAGCGGGCAAGGCCGCCCTGATCCAATTGACGCGTCAGTGGGCTGCTACCCAGGGTAATAATCACGGCAAGGAGGGCGGTCGGAATATTACTTTCAACGCGATAGCACCCGGGCCTTTCCCGGGAATGCTGGATCATTATTTAGAGACCGAGGAAGGGCGAGCGGCCGTTGGTGCCGTGACCGTTTCTGGGCGAGTCGGTGACCCTATAGATATAGGAGCGACTTGTATTTACTTATCTAGTCGAGCAGGCTCCTATGTGACAGGATCTACAATACCCGTAGACGGAGGGCTGTTAGTGGGCCGTCGTGCTAACAGTTGAGGGCTTAAATACGAGAAAGTAATGAAACCAGAGGCATTGACCGAATCCATCGTTACTGATTGGCAGAAAAAGGGTGCTGTCAAGATTCCCCAATTATTAGACTCAGCTGAACTCTCCGCTTGTCGTGAGTTTTATGATTGGATCCTGGCAAACCCTAGTCCAATAGCGACCCAATTCTTCGAGGGAGAAGCAGACAGCTTTTTTAATGACGTTGGCCAGGCCGCTGGCTATTATCCTCGCGCTAAATCTTTGTTTGACGCGTGTCCAAGCATACGCGCGACGGTCCAGTCGCTCTTTGGAGCGGATAACCGAAATATCTGGTTCCTTGGTTACGAGGTTTTTCACAAACGCGGGGGCGCTGGAAGGCACACGCCATTTCACCAGGATGCCTCTTTTGCACCCTTCCACGGCAAGCATCTTGTCCGATTTTGGATACCTTTTGAACATACGCCAAAGTCACATTGCCTCGAAGTGATTGGCGGCTCTCATCTTGGCCCACTGTTTAATCCGAATAAAATACTCATGACCGACCCCTCTACTCACCGTGCAGAGGGTGTTGATGACACGACGCCATGCTTCGATAAGGAAGAGGAGTTACGCGCGATGCCCCGTATTCCAGATATCCTCGCTGACCCAGAGGCCTATGAGGTTCTATCGTGGGACTTGGATCCCGGAGATGCGGTAGCTTTCCATCTTGCCTCACTACATGGAAATGCCCCGGTTGATGCACTACATCCCGAGCGGAATACCTTGATCCTAGGTTTTTTTGGCGACGACTGTATATACAAACCGCTGCCAGTCGAGGGCATGGGTGATTTTTTAGATCCTGCTGCGTTTTCTGGTCTCAAAGAGGGAGATCATTTTTCGTTAAGTGGTTCCGAAACAGGTAGCAAAAGGATCAGGCTTTAAGGAAACGGAATCAATACCGAGCGAGTGTCCATTTCCTAGAACTAGATGAAGAATGATACTGATTAAATTGTTCATGCAGACGAAACGTTTTTGATTTTGAGGACTAGATGAATTGCAGGCATCTAGGACTCCCGTCAGTTGGAGGATTAATATGAATACAAACGTGAAAACGGAAACCAATTCTCATCCATTGGATCGCTGTAGTGGTGCTGAGCTTGAAGCGGCTGTTGCGTTGCTAAAGCAATCTGGAAACCTGAGCGAAGTGGCTTACTTTGCCAATGGTTTTGCGGACGAGCCTGATAAAGAAGTGGTTCTTAGTTTCAAAGCGGGTGCACCATTCGAGCGGGTGATTCGGCTTATAGGACACGACCCGAAACAAAAGCAGAGTTTCGACGCACGCGTTTCGCTGACCAAGAATGAACTTGTCCAATTCTTATGGATTGAAGACGGACAGGCCGCCGTAACTGGCGTGGACGTGGTTAAAGCCATCAGGCTTCTCCATAAAAATAGCGATTGGTTACAGGCGATGAGCAAGCGAGGCATAGAGGATTTGTCGCTGGTTCATGTTGAACCCTGGGTGGCAGGCCGAAGGCCAGAGGGCATGAGCGCGAATGCTCGCGCTTTTAGTGCGATCTTTTTTCTGCACAAAGAATTAGACGATAACCATTACGCGCGGCCTATCGAAGGTCTTATTGCTCATGTCGATGTTGACAGTGGTCAGGTGATTATTGAGGACCACGGCGTTGTCCCAATACCAGAAGATGATGGAGAGTATGCGGCCAATCGAATCCAATCGTTAAGACAGGATTTGAAACCACTGGTAATCACACAGCCCGAGGGACCGAGCTTCGAAGTAGAAGGGCAGGTAATCAGATGGCAAAAATGGAAAATGCATGTTTCCGTCAACCCCGTGGAAGGTTTGGTTTTGCACGATGTTCGTTATGACGATGATGGTAAAGACAGACCTATTCTCTATAGAGCCTCGTTATCCGATATGGTCGTGCCCTACGGCGATAGCTCTCCCATGCATAATTGGAAACACGCCTTAGATTCCGGAGAGACCAATATGGGCCATGGCGCGAACTCTTTGTCGCTGGGGTGTGACTGTCTTGGCGAGATTTACTACTTTGATAACACGATTTTGAAGGCTAACGGAGAAGCACAAGAAGTTAAGAACGTGATCTGTCTGCACGAAGAGGATTACGGTGTCTTGTGGAAGCATACGAACATGATGCTGGAGAAACCGATTCCGGAGGTCAGGCGCTCCCGTCGCCTCGTCGTCAGTTGCTTCCATACGATTGGTAATTATGAATATGGGTTTTATTGGTATTTTTATCAGGACGGCACCATACAAATGGAAGTCAAACTGACGGGACATATCGGTGCATCGGTTGTTCCCGATGGTCTTGGGACCGATACGTCGCCAATGGTGGCACCGATGATTAGTTCACCGATCCATCAGCACCTGTTTTGTTTCCGTTTGGACTTTAATCTGGATGGTGCGCAAAATACTGTCTGCGAAACCAATATAGAAGCGTTGCCGGTTGGGCCGGAAAACCCGCTTAATTCTGGTTTCCGCGCAATAACCACACCGTTAAAGAGTGAGTCCGAAGCAAAGCGTGAGGTGGATCCTACAAAGAGTCGTAGCTGGAAGGTTATCAATGCGGCGGTGCTAAATCAGGTAAATCAGCCTGTGGGGTATAAGTTGCTACCACAGTCCTCCCCTGTTCTGCTGAGTGGGGATGAGTCTTTGCCGGCTAAGCGGGGTGCTTTTGCAAAGCACAATCTTTGGGTGACGCCCTACCAGCCAGATGAACTTTACGCCGACGCTGGACCATTTTCGAACCTACATTCTGGTGGAGCCGGATTGCCAGCGTACACTAGCGACGACCGAGCAATAGATGATACGGATCTGGTGGTTTGGCATACCTTTGGCGTTACGCACGTCCCTCGGCCGGAAGACTGGCCGATTATGCCGGTTGAGTATGCTGGTTTTACGTTATTGCCTGTGGGATTTTTCAATCAAAATCCTGCGCTGGACGTGCCCCCGCCTTCAAAGTCGTGCCATGACTGAACGCGAACAACTCCAGCGTGCAGTGAACTCTTATCAGTTCATAACAAATGTGAGCGTAGTTTGGCTTTAGAGTATTTATTTTTTGATCTCTAGGTGCTCGACAAGGCGGTTCTACCCGCGACAGGTTTTCTAGTGACGTTCGAGGCACCTAACGAATGCAAAGTTGTTAGGTACTGGCAGGATCCTGACCTGCTTTACCAAGCTTCTGCCCTGGACGAAGGAGACCAGTCACCTTCTACTGATGCCGATCCTGTTTTGGCGAAAGTGCCCCCTAGCTTTAATTAAGAGTTTTCTGGATTCCATTTTTTCGTTGTAAAGGATGTTACCGATCGATCGATTTTGCTTTTCAGTAATATAACCACCTTAAGTGTCACTCATCAGTTTGTTCCCAAAAAATTGACCATTGGGCGTTCAGGACGCTCTAGACCTTCTCTCAGCATACACCTTCAATGTTTAGGGTGGGCAAGCAGCGAATAGATTGGTCCCTCAGGGGAGGCCACCGCCTTATATCAATAATGGAGGCAAGAAATAGATGGAAGGTTGTACGCGTTTGTTGCTTGCGTTGGTGTTGGTGAGCCTGTCTCAGCTTAGTAGGGGTGAGACTTACCTCTGTAGCGAAGGTTCCAGCGGCATTGATTGGCAGTATGTTCGTTCAGGTGACGGATTTACTGATGTAAGTAGTGAAAGGTTTGAGATCATTTTCGAGTCAGACAACTACCTCCAGCTTAATCTGGCTGGCACTTTGCCTGATAGCCGACAGGCCTTCCAGACGGTTTACATCGATAAAGTTTCTAATTATTTCTTTCTTAAAACACTGTTTCCTGCCATTGGTCGGAGAGGTTGGACGCAGCTCACCAATCAGGGCTCGTGTGTAAATTTTCCTTAGTTCGTACTTTACTTTGAACGAATGATCGATAGTGAGTGGCTTGAGGCTGTGGAAATAGCTTCAACAAAAAAAACATGAAGCACTTCATTACGAGTTGATTTGTGTCACTCATGAGTACTCGTGGTCTTTTCCCATAAGTCAGCTACGAAGTTACGCTGTTAACAACGAAGTCAAACTGACAAACTGCTTGTGCAAAGAAATGCTCGTTAACCTGATATAGGAGAAATCCATGAAGTTCCTGAGAGTCATAGCGCTACTCACTACATTTGTCTCTAGCACCAGTGGCTTTGCAGGCCATCACGAAATGTCAGAACCCGCGATCAAATACGTGCTCACACAAGGGTTCAAGACCACTAATGCACCGGCAACCGCGACGGCAGCAACCAGATTCCTTCAGTCCGGTGTGTTGGGTGAAAGAGGTGTAGGCATGGGCTTGTACAGCATGAACGCAAGTGCGGGTAGTACCGCTAATATGTTTATTGACTATTACTATCCTGATTCTGAATCATTACCACCCGCTGACGTTGGTACGGCGTCAGCTCCACATGTTGAGTTCTTTGGAAAAATGGCAGAGCTCGGTAATGAAGGGGTTTACAGCACGATGTTCGCTACCGTCGTTGAAAACGCTCCTGCCGAAACAATCGGCGTCAACAAGGTATTTTATGCCTACTTTTTAAACGTAACCGATCCTTCGTCTTACGTCGGAGCATGGAAAGCGTTGATGAAAGATCTAAAAGCTGAAGGGATCGCGCCAACTGGTTATGGTTTGCGAGAAATTGTCGCTGGTGGCGAAAACAATGAAACACACATGATCTGGATGGGATATCCGTCTATGGAAGCGTTAATGGATTCTTACGAGAAGACAAGCACAAGCAAAAGTGCAGCTGCATTTCGAGAAAAAGCCAGTGCTATGCGCACCGTTTCTCGCACGCTTATCACTTCACAGCTCGCAATTGATACTGCAGAGATGTTTTAGTGGCGCTTGCGTTACAAAAACTGAGATTACTCTGAGTGTTTCTCTAAGACCTAAGCCCCAATTGAGCGATCATCTGGGGCTTTTTACTTCTTTCTCAAAACCACCTCGAATATGTAGCCTCCGCCTGCGACTACCGATGTTTAGCTCGGGGATCCCTGGCCCTCTAAGCTCTAGCAATAGCTAATTACTCTCCACGTACTCGTGGATTAGACTCTTTTGTACTCTTCATCAGCGACTGGTTTTCTATTGCTGGAAATAACTGAATCACCAACTGGATTATAAAACATCAGTTATGAAGCAGATAAAAGGATTAATCTCTACTGCTTACTGATGTCTCCTGCGGGCTGTATTTACAGCAGCATTCTCTATGGAAGACATTCTTGTAGAACAAATCAAGCTATTGCCTATGCCGTAGGATCTAACATCTGCTAATCGCACTTGGTCGTTACCGTTTGAGCTCAGAAACGATTCGGTTAGTTTTTCTACTTTGACTGCTCTAATGGACCAGTTTAAAGAGAACACCCAAGGCAGACGTAAAGTTTCAATTATTTCCAAACTCCTAAGACACCGGACACTTATCTCTCTGAACACGCTGTTTGGGCTGGTGGAACAACAGGTAGCAAGCGTTCAGTTTGCTGACGCAGAGACTTTTTTATAACCTGTCCCTAAACAAGCACATGGCCCTGAAGGGTTCCCTCATACCAACAAGAAGAAAATGGAGGTACGTATGTACTGTGCGGTAAATGTAGCTAAGCCAGCTGATGGAAAAATTGCGGATTTCACTGCTTGGATGCAAGAGTGGATGAGTGTGATGACAGAGCACGAGGTTACGCATTCGATCAAGGTTGCGTCAGTAGGCGAACCGGAGCCACATGTCTATGCCATTACGATGGCAAAGGATGCACAGGAATTTGGCGAGCAAATGGACGCGGTGCGCAGTTCTAGCAGTTTCAAAACATGGTACAGCAAGGCGGCAATCGACCGAATCTCGCATGGCATTGATTCCTTTATGATGGACTTGCAACCAGGTTACGAATCAACACCAACGATTAGCGAGGGCGTCATCGTATCCACAATCTGGACGGTTGATAACCTTCTTGATTTTTATACCAGCGTAGCGACTGCTCGTGATATCCATGAGAAGAATGGTGCCATTGTACGGGCTTGGAGTATCTATGGTGGACGCTATGCCGGCGCCATGGCTTACAACATGAGTTTTGAATCGATGGCGGCATACGGCAAAGCCTTTGAAGGCTCTCGTGCAGAGATGCAGGTGCTGAATCAAAAGGTAGTTGCGAAAGGTACGGTGAGCGCGAGGGTTTTGGCAGGAACAGTCCTAGACAATCCGATTATTGTCGCCTGATCGTCAATGTTCGACGGGGGGGTAGAGATCTTTGTTAGACCGAAAGGTTTGAATCCCTGTCATGATTAGGCGGCGCCGGCAAGGTTTTCGTCTCGGCCAGAGGAGGCCCACCTGGCGGCAACTCCACAATCGGAATTCCGTGGGCGCGAGCAAACTGCTTTGATCGCAGATTCAGCCCGGGCCCGAGGTAAAACGCCCGGGCCTCTGGGTCGGGATGGTCCCTCCAGAAAGCTGGCGGAATGCTGGTGAACTCAGCCATCGTGCGCTTGGAGTTACGGTCCGTTAGCATCCTGCTGATGTACTGATCTATCATTCGCAAGCGACGCTGCTCCTCCTCCGGGTTACGGTCTGACGCTTGTATAGGCGGCGCAGCATACGGGCCCGCCAAGTCCAGCGCAGCACGCATGTACTGCTCGTTTCCGTAGTCACCAACCTGGAATTTCCGATGTCCGTAATAAATCTGCATCGATTTGCGGCCGCGAGTTGATGGCCGCCAAGTCGCGGCGTGAAGCATTTTCGGGTTGAAAATAGCGCATGTACCGGCGGGTCCATGCAGATGGACGTAACCACGTTGTTTGATTTGTTCACGTGGGTCCCAGTAATGCAAGTCACAGTCTGTCGGCTCTGGACTTACACTGAAACAGGAGGTTTGCTCGTCCACATCGCTGAGATACACCATCACTTGCAAGAAGCCTGCTCTGTGCGCCCTATCCAGCGCGTGGGCACCGATTCCTCCGTCCCGGTGCCATCCGGAGAATTCTTTTTCTACTGCGTTGCCGCTTGCATCCGTAGGCCCCATCCATCGCAGGCATGCCTCAGTTAGGCAGCTTTTTTCGCCCTCGAAGACGGTCTCTACCGCTTCTAAGATCCTAGGGTGTCGGATGAGAGCGTCGAAATGAGGGGAGGTGATCAGTGGATCGCAGTTACGAATCTGCGAATGAGGACCTTGCTGGAAGGGAACCCACATGTGCGTGTTCTGTTCCCTGTCCTCGTCATACAGTCGGATGTAGTACTGGAGCTCATCCTTTGTAAGGACGTTCTGCAATATGCAGTAGCCGTTCTCTCTGAAGAAGTCGACGTCTATTGGGGCGCGGAGGCTCGCGTAATCTGACATGGCTCGTCGGAACAAGAAGCGGGTCGTCCCCAGGACGTCTAAGGGTGTAGGACGGAATGAATTGATGCAACCATGCATATTGCCGATAGCATCGCGAAGAATAATCACATTCCCTTTACGAGCCCCGCCTCTCTCGCTTCCTGCATCACGCGCTCGGGCGGATCTTTGAGTCCGAATTTAGAGATTGCCCGACGTGCCCTTAAAAATACAACTGCTTGATGACGCGATAATCGCGATGGAGCGCTGGTAATTGCCCTCGTCAAGCCATCCAACTACAGAAAATCTCAACTTTTTCCTAAAGTTTTTCTAAACGGCGCCGATGCGGCTTTAAAGCGGAAAAATTGTGCCGGTTTTCTGAAAAAGTGGCAGTGCTGTCGCTTAACGTGAAAATGTAGCTGACCTTCTGAATGCTTTGGAGGGGTCCTAAACAGGATAAAGGATCAGCTTGTACAGTGACTTAGGGAGTTACGGTATGAGCTTGGTCGTTAATACCAATATTGGATCTATGAACGCGCAACGTTCTCTGGAGTCTTCCAGCAATGAGCTGCAGACCGCTATGGAACGACTATCCTCTGGTAAGAAAATCAATTCCGCAGCAGACGACGCAGCAGGTTTTGCCATCGCAGAGCGTATGACTGCACAGGTCCGAGGCTTGAATATGGCTACCAAGAATGCCAACGACGGCTTGTCCATGCTTGCCGTAATTGAAAAAGCTACGAACGACGTTACAGATATGCTGCAACGTATACGTGAGTTAGCTGTACAAGCCGCTAACGATACAAACAGTGCAACAGACCGTGGGTACCTGCATAGTGAAGTAGAGGAGCTTGTCAGCGAGATAGATCGAGTCGCAACTCAAACGAATTATAACGGCCAAGCGATAATGGACGGCTCGATGCAGTCTAAATTCATACAGGTGGGTACGGAAGCTAATCAGAATATTAGCGTTAGTGTTAGCGATATAGGCTCGGTGTCACTTGGCCTTGCTCAGTATCAGTGGGAACCGACAAAAAGCGGTTACAGCCATAGCAGCAGCAACGACTATGCCAATCCGAGTGATCCTAGCTATCGCCAATCAAATGAAGTTCTAGCAGCAACTTTTGGTTATGCGGTAGGCGATACGATTCGTTTCGTCATGGACCAGGGACAACCTACCGAGCACATAACGCAAGCGTATACAGTGGCAAGCATTGGCTCTACCTTCGGCGCAGATGCAGAGGGGGTCATAACCTTGACGAAGGACCTCTCGGCCGCAGACCAGAGCAAAATTGACACTGGCTATCTTGAAATCTTTAAAACCACTGGACCTGCGAGCGTTGCAATCGATCTCACCTCCAGTGCGAGTTCAGCAATCACCTCAATCGAAACCGCAATGGCGCAGGTTTCCTCCCAACGAGCCGACCTCGGCGCGTTACACAATCGCTTGGAGTACACCATATCTAACCTAATGAACGTCAGTGAGTATACAACTGCCGCGCGATCTAGAATTGAAGACACGGACTTTGCTGTAGAAAGCGCCAGGCTTACTAAAGCCCAAGTCTTACAGCAAACGGGCACAGCTATGCTCGCTCAAGCAAACTCATCTTCACAGTTGGTCTTATCTTTGATCCGGTAAGGTGACGCAGCCTTTGCACTCTAGAGCCCCACTTGGGCAATCATCCGGATCTTTGTCTTTAGTCGTTGCTTATCTGGTAAGAGGAGTAATAAAAAAGAGCACACCCGCACTTCTTGATGTCAGTAGTATGTATACAGAAACCGTTGAGTTTTCAGAAAGTTGGAAGCATTTGCTTACCTGTTCTAGTGACCTTTAAACCTTCGCCGAGTTAATGTCTTCGGCCGACGTCTTCAAATTGTAACGGCTACAACAACTTTCTTGTTATCTGCGTTATACGAACTACAGGGCTGCAACGAATGTCTCCCGGAGGGAAATTGGTCGGGACCGTCGGGTCAAGCCGCGGTGAAACCGCCGTCTGCCATGTAAACCGCGCCGTTGCAAAATGATGATTCGTCTGAAGCTAGGAATACTGCAAGATTTGCTATTTCCTCTACCGTCGCGTAACGCTGCATAGGTATAGAAGTGAGAACCATGTCTTTGAAGGCCGCCGGATCCTCTGCGTTAATTTGTGCTCCAACCGACTCCATCATTCGTGTGTCGGTTGGCCCTGGCGCCAGGGCGTTTACTCTAATGCCATAGTTAGCGTTTTCTAGGCAGGCGGTTTTGATCAAGCCGTTTACTGCATGCTTACTTGCTGAATAGGGACACAACCCCGGGAAACCTACCGAGCCGGCGCCAGACGAAATTGCGACAAAGCTACCGCTTTTCTGGTCGCGCATTGGTTTCAAACCGTGTTTTAGGTAAAGCCAAACTCCTGTCACATTAACAAGGAGGGTTCGGTTAAAGTCTTCGACTGAATATTCTTCCAAGGCTTGAACTTTCCCCTCTGTACCTGCATTCGCGATAATCGAGTCAACACGTCCAAATTCGCTTAGGCATTGCGTTATCGAGCGTTCCACGGCAGCTTCGTCTATAGCTTCAACTACGCAGCTTTGTATTTTGGCAGGCTTGTTAAGTTTTTTTGCCAAGGTATCTAATTTTTCTGGCGACCTTCCTGTGAGAAAAACCGACGCCCCCTCATCTAAAAATCGGATAGCGTTAGCGGTACCGATACCGCCAGTAGCTCCTGTAATCAAAACAACCTTATCTTCCATCCTCACGTCTTAGCACCCCCATCGATGGTTGTAGTTTTTGGCATTACGTTCTCAATTTTTTCGATGCAAGGAAAGAAGTGTTTGATAAAACAGTGAAACCTTGTTCCGTGATAGCCAATATCAACAAGCGGGTCGCCCTGACAGTATAGTTCAGGTCGAAAAAGCGGCTTAGTAGCGATGCTGGAGGGCACGAAATAATTCACATCGAGTAAAGCCCTGTAGTATCTGATAAAAATATTTCTGAGAGTAACGACGTGATCGAACGATAAGCATTTTGTTGTTACTTGGTATTGGTTACTGCTAAATGCAACGAACATTATTTGGAAAGGCAAAATGGAAATTACCGAACATACTTTTTCAAGTGAGAGGCACAAGACTTTCTACCGAGCATGCGGACCAGAGCAAGGCCCACTCATCATCATGACGCATGGATGGCCAGAGCTATCGATTAGTTGGCGCCATCAGCTTTTGTATTTGGGGAATAAAGGTTATCGGGCGGTTGCACCTGACATGCGAGGTTATGGGGGTTCATCGGTATACGCGGAGCACAGCGCGTACGCGCAGCGTGAGATCGTGAAAGATATGATTGAGCTTATCGACAGCCTCGGTGGAGATAAAGCTGTATGGATAGGACATGATTGGGGCTCACCGGTGGCTTGGAACGTCGCTTTGCACCACCCCGAGCGCGTCGCTGCCGTCGCTAGTCTTTGTGTCCCCTTTGGATTTTCAGGGCGGCCGGAAGACCTCGAATACGCGATCAATCGCGAATTATATCCAGCCGATGAATATCCAGCGGGTCAATGGGACTATCAACTTTTTTACTACGAGAACTTCGATAAAGCACAAGAAGAAATGGAAGAAAACCCAGAGCGGTTGGCGAAACTTCTCTTCAGAAAAGGCGACCCAAATGGACAAGGACAGATAGCAGCAACCGCGCTCACGAGAAAAAATGGGGGGTGGTTTAATCTAACCGGAGGCGTGCCAGATTCTCCGCAAGATTACGACGTCGTTAATGACCAGGACATTGCGACATATGCCAAACACCTTACCGAGAACGGCTTTTTTGGACCAAATTCGTGGTACGTAAATGGCGAGGCAAACCAGTCATATTTCAATGAGAAACATGATTTGACGCTTTTAATGCCAGCTTTGTTTGTACACGCAACCTATGACTACGTATGCGACACGACAACAACCGGTTTTGCCGAGCCGATGAGAAAGCTATGCAAAGACTTGACGGAAGAGCGATTGGACTGTGGGCACTGGATGGCGCAGGAAAAACCGATTGAATTAAATGAAATCCTGTCGAATTGGCTTTCAGGTCAAGCTAGGTATCCTGCAATGTAATCCCATTGATCCCGTTAATGCGATGTGAGTGTCCTATGAACAAGGTCGGCGAGCCAAAGTTGAACAACAGGTGCGCCCGCGGACCTGACCTAGAGTGTGCTCAGTGCGACGGAATGGCAGACCCTCCAACGTATGCAATTCGAGGCTCTCGATAGCTTTACGCCAGAGCGTTTACAAGGCACAAAGCCGAGTGGCTGGAGTGTCGTGACAGACTCAATACTCTATTTTAGACAACGTGCAGGCGCTGCTAGTGGGGCTGATAGGCTGCATCAATGCTCGTCACTGGGCGTTACTTATTGAAATCCATAATGACGGGCATGATTTTCACGGTCGGAGGCGTGGTCTGGACGCTTCCTTTTTTTGGTAATTGTCTGTCAAGGAGAGAGTTTTGCGGTCACGCTGGTTTACGTTTCTCGCCATGTTGGCGCTAACACTGCCCGCTTTTTCCCACGCTGTATCCGGCGCTGCCGTCTTTGGCAGTTTCGCCAACGAGGCCAGAGCGATATCGTTATCCCGCGAGGTGGCAGACCGATTGGATATACTCACTCGCATCACAGAGGTTGAAGTTAACGACAAACTCTATTTTCGTGTACTGAGCTCCCCTCAGCGCGAGCGGGATGCACGCGAAATCATTCGGGTCGCAAAACAAAATGCAACTTTACCTGGCGTTGTCGAGACCACAAAAACATCGCTTTGCTCGTCAGTTCTGGACCGTTATCCAGCACGATCGTTTCTGGCAGCGAACGGGTTAGCCTGATCTCTTCTAGGAAGTGCGTTAATCGCTCTCCTCAGATCGAGGTGTCCATCAGCTGGCCTACGCACGCTCGAGAGTAGTCATCGACTATATTCAAAACTCTAAACCGACGACCATTAGCCAGCTGATCACTAACAAAATCCAGTGACCCGCGTTCATTGGATTTGCTCGGCACCGCCATAGGTACACGAGGTCGAACTAACTTCTTGCGCTTCTTTGTCCTAACCTGCATGCCCAGTTCCGTGTAGATCCGATACGTCTTTTTGCGATTAACAACCAGACCTTCTGACTTGAGCATCGCATGCAGCAGCAGGTAGCCGTATCTTGGATATTGTTCACCCAGTTGCTTCAGACGTGTTTTGATGGCGTCGTCGTTCGTCTTCACTGGCTTATACCGCATGGCCTGTCGGCTGATCCCAGCCAACCGACAGGCGGTTAGCTGACTCAGCCGGTACTGCTTCTGTAGAAAGCCGACAACTTGTCGTTTAGCTGACGGCTTCACCACTTTCGCGAAACGACATCCTCCAGAGCCGTTTTTTCGAGCATCGTTTCCGCCAACAACTTCTTCACCTCAGCGTCCTCTGCTTCGAGTTCTTTCAGCCGCTTAACTTCCGAAACATCCATCCCGCCATATTTACTCTTCCACCGATAAAACGCGCCATTGGCTATGCCGTGCTTTCGAATCACTTCATTAGCTGGCACCCCAGCTTCATGCTCGTTCAAGATCGCGATGATCTGTTCTTCGGTATAGGTTTTGCGTTTCATTTCAACTTCTCCCTTGCTTCAATTTAATGGGAAAATCTCTGTCGCAACGGTCAAGTTTTTGGGGGAAAGGTCAAAGGCCAAGGGCTTTCTCGACACATCTATACTTGACTCTAGAATGTCGGAATAGTTTGCGACTCGGTCTACGTCGATCTCTGAGGGTTCTGGCAGGCGGCTGATCCGGCTCCAAGATGATCGCTGTTCTGTAATTCAGCGACGGCGCTTTAACTTTTGCCCATACACCGATCCTTAAACCAAGCTAAGAGTAGGCAGCTAGCAAGGTAAAACTCCGGCTTAAAGTAGGCGTGCCTATAGATCCAGGAAGAAGCTATTTTCCCGAAAGTGATGGTGTGGTTACCGGACCAATCGTCCGCTAGTCAAAACAGGTAACGGTGGGAATAGCCCGGTCCTCGTGTTAGATAGCCGCAGCACCTTCGCATCGCGCGGATAATCCCGTTTCTTGTGTCCCGAGATCCAAGATTGCGCCTTGACCGACGTTCGTGACTCAATCCAACACACCGGACACCAGCAAGCTGGCTGCCCGCTCGGCATGTGGCCGCACTGGCACTCGATGTGGGATGAGCTTGTGGCCTGCCAGCGCGGAGTCGAGCATTAAGAGCAGCGTCTCGGTGCGCTCTTTAAGTTCTTTTGGTTTTAACTTTCGAGTGCTTGCCGACTGGATCAGGTCTGCCCATCGTTGATACGTGTCGTCGAGCAGACTGCTATGCAGGGGGGGATAGAGCTCAGACATGAACTGCCGTACTTCCACAGACTCGGTTTCTAGAATCACTCTCATTACAGGTATCGTGTAGTTCATTTCAATGCTTTGCACGATAACGAGATGTAGCAGTGATCGGCTACCAACGACATGTTCAAATTCGGAAGCATGATTCTGGTAATACACCATTTTTTGGTATACGCATGCATGAACTAGAATTTCTGCCTTGCTCTCGTAGTACGCATACAGAGTGCCTCGGGAAACGCCAGCCCCGTTCAAGATGTCGTCGATAGTTGTTTTTTGGTAGCCATACCTGCCGAGCAGGTCCGATGACGCTTCAAGGATGGTTCGGCGTTTCCGCACCTGCCGTTCGTTTCCATCAAACTTGAGGAACGCCGCGCACTCGCTAATGAACGCGGCCTGCGTGTCCTCAAGGTTTGTTACGTCTTTGCTTTTTAGTTCTGACTGCACAGTTGTTTTCTCGTTGATTCGTCCGATACGTTGGGGTCAGAGCCGGCGTGTGTTCTCCCAGACCCTGCAGAATCACTCTGACAATGCAAACTGTCTATCGATACAAACACGGGTGCGCTCCCACGTGCTTTAGCGAGTTTGGTGTTGAAGTGACTCATCTGCGGCGCGCCTCTAGCGTTTGCATTATGGTGGTGTGCTTGGATTTGTCCAGACGATAGAAGACAAACAAGCCTATGCCCGCAGCGGAGAAGACCGTGGTCGCCGGACCGACAAAGAACCCGAGGTTCCAGACGACTTCGTCCGGTACGGAGCCGTAGGGTGCGTTCTTTGGAAAGGCGATCAAGTCCAGAATCACACCGCCGATCATCAGTCCAAATGCCCCAGCGGCCTTACCTGAAAACGATCGGGCTGCGAATATCGTGCCCTCCCGTCTATGGCGCGTTCGATACTCATGTGCATCGGTGAGGTCTGCGTAGATGGAACTGTAAGTGACGGCTGCAATGGTGCCCGAGGCGGCGTTGATTAAGGATACAGCCAGATTGATGTAAAGCACCCAGGGCGAGCTGTTGTCCGGATACCATGGCACTTCCAATAAACGCAGGCAAATCGGGATGTTCGGCAATAGGAGGTATGCCAGCGAAGAACCGATGATTGCGTTCCGTTTGTCGAACGTTCGGGTGATCCACGGGACCAGTGCAAACGCGATAGGTATTCCCAATAGCGTCGTAACACCAAAGTAAGCGAGTTCTTCCGTTTGCAGCCCCCAGAAATGCAGGTTTATGAACGGGCTGCCAACCGATTCGATATAGCCGAACAGCCACCAGAGTATAAAACCGGCGAAAATGACAAAGAAGTCGCGGTCCTTAAAAACCTCTCGTATGTCGCGCAGCATGTCGATGAACGAAAATCTCACCTTGGCTTCGGGCGTCTTGAGGCGTGGAATCTCACCGGCAGTACCGAATACGCACAACCCTATCGCTGTGACGATGATGAAGCCCGCAGCCAGGGTGAACGGTTGGTAACCATCGGCGTTTAAGAGTCCCGGATTGAACTCATCGGTGGTTGGAAAGAACACCCAGTACACCGCAAAACCGATGAGCGCACCGCCCAGGCCACCAATCAACGATCCATACGAATACAACGTCGACCGTTGCAGGTAGCCGGGTGCCATCTCCGCGCCAAGGGCGAGATGCGGTATCACAAAACACGTCACCGCCGTGCGTACCAGGATTGCAAACACTGTCAGCCAGGTGAAGGTTGTAATCTCGGACATCCCGTCTGGCGGGTTGAACAGCGCGAAAAACGTGATTGCGATGGGTATGGCGGAGGCCGCCATGACCGGATGGCGGCGACCGTATTTCCCCTTGATTCGATCCGACAAGCCGCCGACAAGCGGGTCGGTCACAGCATCAAAGAACAGCGCGATGCCAAGCGCTAGACCCGTTAACGTGCCAGACAGCCCAACAACCTGTTGATAGTAAAAGAGCAGCAGCGAGAACAGGCCGATGGTGACGGTGGCTTGGCAGAGTTCGCCCAGCCCGTAAGCTGTCATTACGGGGACGGAGAGTCGCCGACTGGGGTTTGATCGAGTGGCCGGTTCTCGGGTCATTTGGTAGGCAACGCTATTTACCGCGCCTGCCCGCCGCTCGCGCCAGATTGTCTTCGTGGAGTGCTTTTGCGCCTTCGCCAAGCAACAGTGCTGGGTCTTGCCCGCTAGAGTACCCGAGCCCGGTATCGGACATCGAGTAGCCCAACAGTCGCTGCACGGCTTGTGGCATCTCGGCCGCCTGTTTGTGTGTGATAACGGCCATCTGGTTTTCCTGTTGCCGAAATATACCGCGACAGAAATTGAAGATTGCGATGCGCCGGGAGTTTCCGTCAGCAGCCGTATACGCGCCACCGGCATGCCATGTGGCGCCGAGCCAGATCACCACCGAGCCGGTTTTCAGCTCAGCATGGGTAACGTCCGTACCCTTGTGTTTGCTGGCCCATTGTCTCATACGTTCGTTGTATTCTGTGGACTTTGCCTCGTCGCCCGGTTTCTCCACGGTATCCGGTGACTCCTCCCACATGTGAGACCCGGGGAAGAGAATTGTTGTTCCGCGTGATGCAATCTGGTCGCTTAGCGCTACCGCTGCCACCAGGCTGAGTTGTCTTGTAACAGGCCGCTTAAACCAGTCGTCTCTACCCGCGTACAGCAGGTCGTCTGTGTGGATCAACTGCTCTTCGCAACCATTGTACACGTCGCGGATCGAGGCAGATGACAGCAGGCAATCCTCGCCCAGGACTGATGTCACCATGCCAATGAGATTTGGTTGCGCCAGCAGGTTGGCAAACTCCGAACCGTTACCCACCAGGTTAGTAATAAAAGCTTCTGTCGGCGTCGGTTGCTCTGGATCGGTTTGAGCTGCTCTCGCTTGTTCGGTAAACAGCTCGTCTGCTCGCATGTTCACTGGCGCGAGCAACTCTGGATCGATGCACTCGGGCACAACAACGTAACCTTGTTGGTGCAGCTCTTCCAGCCAGTTCTTGCGTTGCTCGTCGCCGTACGCTCGATACGGGTAGTCGAGTTCGTCTGCTGCTGGTACTTCTTTCTTAAATGTCATGCTTATTGGCCCTTAGGCGCCGGAATTTGTTGGAAGGTTTTTTTGACAAAACATAATATACTAATTAAGCTATTTAGTACATTTTAATCAATCGGGTAGGGAGAGCTTGTGAATATAACTGTTGGGAAGGCCGATGCGCTCGGCTGTGACAGGTGGGGGTCAAAACAGGCGCGTTTGGCTGGGGTTGCGCGCACATGGGTGACTATAACCGGGGTGACTCTGATCGGACTGGGAGGACTGAGCGCAGGTGTTGCCTATGCCGAGCAAGAGCAGAGCCAGCGCTCGATAATTGAAGAGGTCGTTGTCACGGCTAACAAGCGTGACGAAGGGATTATGGAAGTCGCCCAGTCTGTTCAGTATTTCTCCGGCGAAAGTCTGGACGCCTCTGGCGTGCAGAATCTGGACCACATCGTGCGGCTGATTCCTGGCGTATCCTTGCCAGCAAGTAGCGCGAGCACGCGCACCTATAATATCCGGGGTACCGGTGCCGTCACGATCAACGATAGTGCGGTTGGTTTCTATGTCGATGGTATGCCGCACTACATAGTCGATCTGCCCTTTGGCCCAGATACCGAGGTCTTTGACATGGAATCCATTCAGGTGTTGCGCGGGCCCCAAGGTACCCTGTACGGACAGGGCGCACAGGGTGGCACGATCTTGATCACCACCGCCCAGCCCGACCTTGAACGGTTTCGCGCCCGGGTACGTGCCGGTGCTTCACACATGCATGAAGGCGGTGACGGCCATACATACGATGCCAGCATCAGCGTGCCGCTGATTGAAGATGTGCTGGCGGTCAGCTTGACCGGTGGTATCTCTCGCGATCCGGGCCTGGCGGAAGCCTTCGATGTACCGGGCAGCGATCTGGACGAGGATGATCGCTCGTATGTAAGACTCAAAGCGCTGTGGCAGCCATCGGATAAACTGAGTGTCACTGGGCACGTTCAGCACCGTGATCTGGAAGAAACTTCAAATCGCTCCTTCTACGTGAGCGTAGATCCACCACTGCTCGGACCCACCGGCGGCAATCTCGGTGGCACAGAAACCGAATTGGACATGTACGGCCTTACCATAGACTGGGATGCCGGTTTCGCCACGCTGACCAGCGCGACCAGCTATATGAAATATGACTACGCGTTTGATGGTGGATTTTCCTTCTCTGATCCCAACCTGGGCGAATTTCTCATTAATTCCACCCTCGATCGCGAGGACGTCAAAACGTTTAATCAGGAACTGCGCCTGACTTCCAATGGTGACGGACCGTGGGACTGGATCACCGGCGTCAGCTACACGCGCGGCGAGATTCCAGTCATCGGCGTGGACGAAACCATCCTGCCGGCAGCGTTTGCCAGCATTTCTACCAACCAAGCCAAAACCGAAAGCAAGCAAATGGCCGTGTTCGGTGAGGTCTCTCGTTCATTCATGGACGGTTTGATCACGCCGTTAATCGGTTTGCGCTATTTCCGTGACGACCGCGAAAAGAATATTGTCTCATCCATCGAATCTTTCGGCTTTGAAATCCCACTCGATGCAGTCGATGAAGATGATCGATTCAGTCTGGTAAGCCCCAGATTCAATCTACGCATCACGCCATCTGATGACGCCATGTTCTTCTTAAACATCAGCCGCGGATTCCGCAGCGGTACCTTCAACTCACCAGGCGATGTATCTCAAGTGGATGCACTATTCGGCATCCCGCTGGACGTAGCCGTGCCCGAATCCACCGTCTGGAACTATGAATTGGGCGGCCGCTTCAGTCTTCTCGGTGGCAATCTGCTCATCGAACCCAGCGTATATATAGCTGATTACGAGGACTATCAGTTTGGCGGTTCACTCGGCACTTTCATCGTACGCATCGGTATCGAAGAAGTGAAAGCCACCGGCGCCGAACTGCTTCTGCAATCGCAAACGCCGGTTCAAGGTTTGTCGCTGTCTCTGATTGGTTCAGCAAACAGCACAGAGATCGAGGATTTCGATCCCGCTACCGATGCTTTGCTGGCGGGTCTCGACGACGGTGAACAGCTGCCGTATGTGCCAGAGTGGGATTATCGCATCGGTGTTGACTATGAGCGTCCAGTGATGGGTGACTGGACCGCCTACGTCAACGCCTCCTACTATCGCCGTGATGGCCAGACTGATTTCAACTTCCCGCTGAGTTCCCCCGTTGTTTCTGATTTGAGCCTGCGCCTAGCTTTGGCCAACCAGAATTGGCGGGCGACGCTTTGGGGAAAAAACCTCAGCGACAATGAAGGACCGTCCTCGTTGGCTGGTGGCGTGCCGGTGCGCTGGGATCGGCGCTCGGTGGGTGTGACGTTGGAATATACGTTCGAATAAACAAGTTTAAGTGGCGCTTCGGCCGGTGTTTTCCGCCGAGGTAACAGTCTACGCTGACATAAAGAGGAAGTAACAGTATGGATTTCGTGAAGATGATTGCCGATTGGCAGCGGATCGTGGCACGCTCGGTGCTGGCGTTCCACGCGATGTGTTTCGTATTGGGATTGGTCACACTGCTCGGTGTTATCTCGGTCCCATATCTGTCGGACACAGCGCCGACGGCTGCGGCGCTTTCCGGGGCAGTTGTGTCCGGGGTACTCTGCCTGTTGGGAATGAGTGCGCTTGGAGGCGGCGTTAGATATGCCTTCTACGGCGACTTTAAATTGCTGCCGCGCCGTAGCTTTCGCGCGTATTTTTCCGGCGATGACGATGGCGCTGAGTCATCGGCCTATGTCCCGCCGCCGCTGCCCGAACGCACCCAGCGCGCAAGCGACGACGACGTGATCGACCAGGCAAGTGAACTCATGCTGACCGATTCAGCCACGTTTATGGACCTCTTTGATCAGTTGCAGGGACGGCAATGTACACCCCCAGGTGAGATCCCCGAGGAGCTCGCGCCCCGGATCCGTGAACTCGGCCTCGAGGCCAACTGCAAAGAGCTGTGGGAACAGGGCTACACCGTCCTCGAAGATGTTGCTTCACCTGAGTTCCTGGAGGAAATGCGCGCTGCATCAACAGAGAACGCGCTGCACGTTCTGCCGAAACACCCGGTGTTCGCCCAGGCAGCGCTCAACGAAAAACTGATGGCCATCGCCGAGTTCTCGGTCGGCGCCGGTTTCCTCCTGAGTAACATGGCTACGAGCATTAAACGCAAGGGCGAACCGGACCTGGGCATCCACTGTGACCAGACCTGGATGCCTGCCCCCTTTCCGGAACACAACCTCATGCTGACGGCCTGCTGGGCCCTGGACGACTACACCGCCGACTCCGGGGCGACGACCATCGTTCCAGGCAGCGCCGCATTGCGGCGATACCCCACCCACGAGGAGATCAAATCGACGCCGAGCGAACCGATCCTCTGTAAGGCAGGTTCGATTGCGCTGTGGGATGGACGCATCTGGCACGGCAATGGGCCGCGCACCATCGATGGCGTGCGCAGGGTTCTGCACATCACCTACAACCGTCTATACACGCGGCAGATGGAGACTTATCCCCGCTCGGTCGAAGACCAGCTGATCGAAAAATACGGCGAGCCGATGGCTCAGCTCATGGGTCGCTACGACTACCTGGCCAAGCCCGCAGGCAAAGAAGACGCTCATGGCTTTATGCGTGCGGTTGCCTACGCGCGTCGTTAGAAAAAAACCAACCATTCTCTATGGCCCGGGCCTCCGACCCGAGCCTCTAATCTGGAGTTTCAGCCACATGAGTGATCGAATTCAAGCCATTGCTGAGCAGTTGGGCATCGACCGGGAAGCGTTAAATGCGCGCTTCCAGGAAGAGCGACAGAAGCGGTTGCGCTCGGATCACAGTGATCAATACCGCCGCGCCGCTGAGGGCTTCGACCATCTGCTCGCGGATCCTTTCGTCGACGGTGAGGTTGAGCGCGAGCCGCTGACTGACGAAATCGATGTGCTGATCATCGGTGCCGGCTTCGGTGGTATGCTTTGCGCCGCGCGTCTGCGCGAACAGGGCGTTGCCAGCCTGCGCATTGTCGAGGAGGCGGGTGACTTCGGCGGCACCTGGTACTGGAATCGCTACCCCGGCGCCCAGTGCGACATCGAGTCGTATTGCTATCTGCCGCTGCTCGATGAACTCGGCTACACACCCAAGGAACGTTATTCCTACGCCAACGAAATCTTCGATGTAGCCCAGAAAATTGCGGAGAACTTTGACCTGCGCGCCAGCGCCTGCTTCCGCACCCGTGTCGAGCAGGTGCAGTGGGATGAAGACTGTGCTCGTTGGATAGTGACGACGAATCGTGGCGACGAGATGCGCGCCCGTTTCGTGATCACAGCGCCGGGTAGCCTGCACCGCGCGAAGCTCCCTGGCGCGCCGGGGCTTGAAGATTTTAAGGGTAAGGTCTTCCATACCAGCCGTTGGGATTACGACTATACCGGTGGTAGTACCAGCGACACTAATCTCGATCGGCTAGGTGATAAAAAGGTCGCGGTCATTGGGACCGGGTGTACCGCGATTCAGTGTGTGCCTTACGTAGCGGCGAGCGCCGAGCACCTCTACGTCTTCCAACGTACACCAGCAAGTGTGGCTGAGCGTCAAAATGCGCCTACCAATCCAGAGTGGGCAGCTTCGCTGCAACCCGGCTGGCAGGAACAGCGCCGCCGTAACTTCGACGCGGCAATGACCTTCCAGCCGGACGAAAACGGTATCCTGGTTCAGGATGGTTGGACGTCTCAAGTCCGTGGCGTGTTTGAGTTCTTGTCAGAGCTCGATCCGCCACCTTCCGCAGAAGAGTTTGCGGCATTGACTGACCTTGTCGATCTGAAGTACACCGACGACGTTCGGAAGCGGGTCGATGAAACCGTGACTGATCCTGAGACTCGTGAAAAGCTGAAGGCCTGGTATCGACAGTTCTGTAAGCGCCCCACCTTCAACGACGAATATCTGCCGACCTTCAATCGTCCGAACGTGACGCTCATCGACACCAGTGAATCCCAGGGAATCGAATGCGTCACCGAGACGGGCATTGTTGCCGGAGGTGTCGAATACGAGGTTGACTGCATCATATACGCCACCGGATTCGACCTTACCGGTTCCATGAAGCAGCGAACCGGCTACGACATCATCGGAGAGAACGGACTGACGTTAAGCGACGCGTGGGCAAACGGCTACCGCACCTTCCAAGCGGTCTCAGTGCGCAACTTCCCGAATTATTTCATGGCCGCCTTCGGTTTGCAGACGCCGTTCAGCGTCAATATTACCGCCGTACTGGACGACCTCGCGCGACACATCGCCTATGTCACCGCTACGGCTCTTAAGCGCAACATCAAGAAGATTCAGCCATGTGAGCAAGCCGAGGCTGAGTGGACCGAGATGGTCATGAGCACACCTTCGATGATGGGGGCGGCCGATTTCCAGGCGCAGTGTACGCCAAGCTACTACAACAATGAGGGTGACCCCGCCAGCAGTGTGCAAGTTGGGGTTTTTCCCGGCAACTGCAATGATTTTAATGCGTTTCTGGGTAAGTGGCGGGACGCTGGAGATCTTGCCGGTATGGAAATTGGTCAATAAGGAGAACGCATGAGCGAGTTACCGCTAACAGTGTTCGTAGAATTTGAGATTCGTAAAGAGAACACGACCGCCGAGCAATGGGTCGAAACATGGGCAGAACGCGCCCTGGATGCATGGCATCACGAACCCGAGACGCTAGCTTATGAGGCGATGATCTCGCAGGAAGATGATTCGCGCGTACTCATCTTTGAGCGCTATGCAAACCTAAATAGCGTGGAGCTCCATGTTGCGCGACCTGCCCACGAGAAGCTGCAATCGATTATGGGTGAAGCTCGGATGACCCGGCGGCTGGTTCGCAAAATGGTCGCACTTGATATTCCAGACTATGGTTGGTGGGCGCGGTCCGATCGCCCCCGCCAACCTGACGGAAGGCCCAATGGCGATACCATAGTGGCGTTGGTAGGCTCCCGGTTTGGGGATGAGGCGCAAAAAGCGGCGTTTATCGAGATCAGCGGCGAGCATGCGAAATACTGCTGGGATGCAGAGCCGGATACACTGACCTACAGTGCTGGTCTCACGACGCCGGAAGGATCTGAGGCGGAAGGCGTCGAGCCCGGGGACCTGATTTTCCTGATGGAGGCCACTGATCAGGCTGCGATGACAAAACATGCGGAAGATCCAGTCCACGTCGCGCTAGGACCGGTTCTGATTGAGCGAGGTGTCGAGACGATACCGACCATTTCAGACTACTATCTGACGACCGGCGCCGGTTTCATGTGCCGCTGATTCGATCGTTGCAGACAAACTCGCGACGGAAAGCGGAGAAGCAATGTGAGTCAAGCACAGTTGGAGACTGACAACGAAGCAGTGGTCAGCGTTAGCAGGGACGGCAAATTCGTAGTCTGGCGAGATTACTCTATTCCAGGCAGGGCAGACAGTTAACCTACAAGAAGGAAATCGACATGATCAAAATGACGTTACTCTACAGGCACCCCGAAGACGCTGGGGCCTTTGAACAACACTACACGCAGATCCACATGCCACTGGCAGACGAGATGGACGTCGAGAGGATGGAACTGACTCTATTCAATCCCGGCCCTGACGGTTCAGCGCCTGAGTACCACCGCATGGCGGAGCTCTACTTTAAGGACGAGGCACACATGGCAGCATCCCTTGCTTCTGATGCCGGACAGGCTGCCGCAGCGGATGTGCCAAACTTCTGCCCAGAAGGCGCGATATCCATGTTCGCGACCGTTTGAGGAAGAACGATGACTGCAGGCTACGAAGAGATTCTCTATACCGTTGATGGTCCAGTCGCGGGCAAAACCGTGGTGTTCGCGTTTACCATCGCCGGCGCCGTCGTAGTTGAGACCCTGCTGTTGAAAAATGCGGCCCACGGAGTTTTGGTTGAGCTTGTCAGTTAACAGCTCTTCCATATCGACCCGCGAATCGAAAGTGGCCATGCCCGCTTCGTGGCGCATAACATCGGCAACGGTAATTCCTTCCTTGCCGTTGGCACCAAACTCGGGCCAGTATTCGGTGACCTTTGCGTCGTAACTGATCTGGCCCCGATCCACCAGGTAGGCCACGGCAATCGCCTCGAGGCTCTTGCTGCTGCTGAACACGTTGGCAATGGAGTCGGCGGAGTAGTTGCTGTCGCCAATCTTGTCCGCCCACAGGTCGACGACCCGCTCACCTCGGTGATAAACACAGAGTTGAGCCTGGCGCTCGGCGATGGCAGGCCGCGTGATATACCGGCAAAGACGCTCAAGTTTCTTGCGCCGGTCAGACTTACAGGCCACGCCTGACTCTTTTCGTAACCTGCCTACTCGCGTTTCACGCGCCTGATCGGATAGTCATCTGCTCCAGTTCAAGCGAAACAAATGATTCAGGCGATGCGCGCCAGCCTTCAATTTCCTGCTTGTAGCCCGGGTCGGATAAGTCCCAGTAGCGTGGCGCGACACGATCGATCAGCGATTGCCAGTCTTCTGCCTCAAAGTCGCTGATGGTGATCAAACCATCAAATGCCACCCAGCCTTCTGGTTCCCTGACCTGGTTGGTCACGAGTACTGAGGCATGAGGATCTTCCTTTAATCGCGCGACCTTGGGGCTGGTTCGCCCCGCGAACATGCGTAGGCGTTTGCCATCCCAGTCAAACCAGACGGGTACGCCCGTTGGTGCTGGGTGGGGTCCATTGTAGAGCAACATTGCAAGGCGCGGCGTCTCAAGAAATGCATCGATTTCATTTTGTGTCTTGAATCTTTTGGCCATTGCGACCCTCCTGTCTTGTCGTTGAGAATTTCAGGCTGCTCATGAAAGGCTCATGCCCATTCGATACTCAGGCGGAACACCAGCTGCTGCGGGTTTTGGTGCCCTTGTATCCGCCAGCAGTTCGAGGCCAACAGCACGATAAAATTCAACGGCCGGGTTATCAGACATCACGTCGAGCTGAAATTTTTTATAGCCTTGATCCCTTGCCTTCTTGATCGCGCTATCGATGAGGTGGAAGCCAATCCGCTTACCGCGATACTCGGGTTTCACGGCAAGTGCATGGATATAATAGGTATCGGCGTCAATGACAGGATTGAGCCAGCTGGCATGATCGGCGCGTTCCAATAAGCCGTAAAGGTCGTCGTTCGAAACATCTCCCCGTTCTATCAGGTTTTTCCAGAGAGGGGCCAGTGCGTGCTGGCGGGCTCTGAATTCTGTACCTCGCATGCCGATCTCAATGCCCATCAGAGCACCGTCTTCTATAGCGAGTGAAGTCGCATCTGCAGCGAATAGGGTGCCATCCATGGGCCAGGAACCCAGTACAGCGTGATCAAACACCTCTCGAGTACCAAACTGATAACCGTAGCTTACGGGGCCAGTACTCCAGATGAGTTCAGGTATTTCGGTGGCATAAACTTCTCTGACGTCTGGGGTGGCTTCGATGATTTCCATTCTGCTGGTACCGTTGTCCAGGATTTCGCGCTATTATTGGTCGCTGACCAATACATGTCAATGACCAAATATGCCGAGAAAGAGAAACCCTGCAACGGTGTCGCTGGCGCCAACCCCAAAGGGCAATTCAACCTGTGATCGAATCGTTGCTGCAGCGCGCAAGAAACTTGTTGAGAACGGGGTTGACGGGTTCTCCCTGCGGGAACTGGCCACCTCACTGGATTTGAAGCTGAGCAATGTGCAGTACTACTTTAGGACAAGGGAAGCACTTCTGCTGCACGTGTTTGAACGTGAGGCTTCAGCTGATGTTGCCGTCATCGAGGCTAAGCGGTCATCAGGCAGCGAACGGGAGGCCTTTCGAGCGATCGTCAGAGAGCTGGTGATTCGCTGGCGCGGTGACAGCGGAATCCTCATGTCGACGCTGGGCACAATGTCGCTGCACCACAAGGAGTTTCGTGGCCTTTACCGCTCGATCTACGACGCTTTTTACAACGCACTGGAAGCATCGGTTCGCAGCATGAATCACAAACTCGATGAGGAGGAGGTAAGGCTGCGCGTACGACTGGTAACTGCCCTGGTTGATGGGTCACCGATGCAGATCCGTGTGGGTGAACTGCAGACATTCCTTGACCGAGTTCAGGACCAGGCTGAACAGATCGCGCTCATGTAGCAGATTTGCCTGCTAGCGGAATCCACCCATAGTGGCGCACGTCACCACGAACTGCGATGGCGAATTTATCGACACATTGGGTCTTTATGTCCATACCTTGTACACAGCAAAAAGCAGATTCTTATTTAACTCGCACACATCCTGAGCATATCAGCCACGTTGTTGTGATTATGGAATGAACAATCCATAATATCGCTTTTTCCTAGCCAGTGTAGTTCAACCCATGGCAAGACCTGTACAGATCGACCGCAGCAAAGCACTTCGCGCGGCCCGGGATATCTTCTGGCGTCAGGGTTTTGCAACTACCTCCATGAGTCAGCTGCTGAAGGCGATGGACATTGGCAGTGGCAGCTTCTACGCGGCCTTTGGTAGTAAACCCGAGCTGTTTGCGCAGGTGATTGATAAGTATCAAACCTGGTCGGCGGCGCAGTGGGAGAGGATTCGTTCCTCTCACCAGGGACTGGACGCCATTAGCGAATTCCTTAATACCACCGTGGTGGATGTGTCTGATAAGAATCGCCGAAAAGGTTGCTTGTTGGTAAACAGCATCCTGGAAATGGAGGGGGTAGACACCGAGCTTCATCAACAGTTGGTAGATAGATTCAACAGTCTCGAGCAGAGACTGTCCGTCTGCCTGCAGGAGGCCCAAGTCAGCGGTACGCTCCGCGAAGATCTGAGCGTGGCGGAAGGGGTGGGATATCTCATGACCAATATCTACGGGCTCAGAGTTGCCAGCCGCACAGGCCTGGGCACGGCAGAGGCCCGCCAGCGCGCGCAGCTGCTTATCAGAATGATTTCAACGAATTAACAAGCCAGGACACTAGGAGTAAACAGTGCAGGTAAAGGTAGAAAATCGCGATGGTGTCGCGTTGATCCAGTTTGACGATGGCAAGAAAAATGCCATTGCGCCAGAAGCGGCGGCGCAAATTCTCGCCGGTCTCGAGGAGGCAGAGGCCAATGCCGATGCCATCGTGATTGCCGGGCGGCCAGGTTCATTCTGCGCCGGATTCGAGCTGGCCACCATGGCCAGCGGTGACCAGGAGGCGATTGGGGAACTGTCACTGGCAGGCGCGAAGATCCTGCTCAAGCTTTATGGCACGGGCAAGCCGCTGGTGGCGGCCTGTACCGGGCACGCTTTTACCATTGGCGCCCTTTGGCTCCTGGCCTGCGATACCCGTATTGGTGAGGAGGGTAAATACAAGTTCGCCATGGTAGAGACGGCGATGGGGATGGTGCTGTCGGACTGGTGCATGGAGCCCCTGAAAGCCAGGCTGAATCCCACGCAGTTTCTACCCGTGGTCACCCAGTCAGTCACCCTGGACCCGGCGGGTGCAGTCGATGCGGGCTTCCTCGACCGCCTCGTTCCCGAAGGCGAGGCCATCGATGCCGCAGTCGAATTAGCCGCAGAATTAGCCAAGTTGCCTGCCAGAGCCTATGCAGGAAACAAGCTCGGACCCAGGCAACAGTCGCTGCAGATCATGGCAGCCAGCCTGGGCCTGTAAATTAAAAATGATCAATAGAGGAATAGAAAATGTCTGTATCACTGTATGACCTGAGCGTAGCTTCCCATCTACAAATCCTGGGTGGCGTCGCCAATGTCCTTGCCAAAGGCGAGGAATATGCTGCCACCGGCAATATGGATCTGGAGGAGATTGTCAGCTATCAATTGCGCGAAGACATGGCGCCCTTCAGTTTTCAGGTCATTTCCGTCTGGCACCATTCCCTGAATGCCATCAAGGGCCTGAAAGCCGGGGAGTTCTCTCCGCCGCCGAAGATGAGCGGGCTGGATTACCAGGGTCTGAGGGGTCTGGTTAACGAGGCCATTGAGGGGCTGCAGGGTGAGACGCCGGAGGCGATCAATGCCCTGGCAGACAAACCGATGTTGTTCAAGATGGGCAAGACTGAGATTCCCTTTACCACCGACAACTTCATGTTGTCCTTTTCCCTGCCCAATTTTTACTTTCACGCGACAACCACCTATGCGGTGCTGCGTGAACACGGCGTGCCTCTGGGCAAGATGGACTATCTGGGACAACTGCGCGTCAACCTTTAATTTGAGTAAACGTACTGGGGAGAAAATATGGCTTTAGAATTATGGACCTCGCCCACGCCAAACGGCTGGAAGGTGAACATCATGATCGAGGAACTGATCGAGGTCGGTATCGATGTTGGCCCCGTGGAAGTGCGCACCATCGACCTGATGAAAGGTGAGCAGTTCGAGGATGACTTTACCGAGCGCAACCCCAACCAGAAGATTCCAACGCTGCGCGATGGCGACCGGGATGTCATCGAGAGCTGTGCAATCCTGCAGTACCTCGGCGAAAAGCATCCGAGCTCGTTGCTGCCACTCGATGAACGCAAGTGGGACGTGTTGCCCTGGGTTTACTGGCAGGCGGCTAACGTGGGGCCGGTGTTTGGCAACAAGCTGAGCTATACGCGCTATATGGATGATGTGCCAGATATCAAAAAGGAACACCCCCTTGAGCGCTTTAACAATGAAGCGCTGCGACTGGTGCGTGTGCTGGATGGCAAGCTCGGTGACAATCCCTGGGTATGCGGCGATGAATTCACGATTGCCGATATCGCGCTTTATCCGTGGATACGTGGGTGGAAGTGGAGCAAGGTAAACATTACTAACCGACCAGCTGTTATGGAATGGGTCGACCGCGTGCGTGCCCGGCCGGGTGTTGAGCGTGGGCTTGGCTATGGCATACCGAAGGAAGAGATCGATCAGTGGAGTGCTGAGCGAAAGGCACGCACCGCAAAGGGTGGCTCGACGATCGCCGACAACGAGAACATCAAGGATTCCATCGAATGACGCTAAAGGGCGATTCGATTCTTCATTCAATAGAAGTTCTATATGACATTAACTGAGGAATTGGGCCACTGGGTACGAGCGAACTGTCCGGCTGAACTGGTTGGTAGTGTTTTCAAATACGGCGGCGGCAGTCACCAGGCAATCACCGACCCGGCATTTCGTGCCTGGTTTGATGCCTGCTTTGATCGGGGCTTCACTGTTCCTGATTGGCCCAAGGCCTATGGTGGTGCAGGGTTCGACAAGGCGGGGGTGGCGGCCCTGCGAGAAGCCTTCCGTGTTAATGGTGCACCGGTTCCGCTTTCGGGCGCTGGCGCAGAGATGCTGGGACCTTTGCTGCTAGAAATGGGTACTGACGATCAGAAGATACGACACCTGCCGAAGATTGCGAGTGGTGAGATTCGCTGGTGCCAGGGTGACTCGGAACCCGGAGCAGGTTCCGACCTGGCTTCGCTGCAAACTCGTGCGTCGGCGCAGGGCGACCACTACCTGGTGAATGGCTCAAAGATCTGGACCTCCAATGCCTACATGTCTGATTGGATGTTCGCCCTTGTCAGAACCGATGTGGATGTGCCCAAGCAGGAGGGGATCAGTTTTGTGTTGATCTCCATGGATGACCCGGGTCTCACGGTCAACCAGATAGAGCTGATCAATGGTGAATCAGAGTTCTGCCAGGTGTTCTTTGACGATGTGAAGGCCGAGAAGAGGGATCTCGTCGGTCAGGAGAACCGCGGCTGGGGGATCGCGAAACGCTTGTTACAGTTCGAGCGCTCGGCCGTTGGCGAGGGTAGCTTCATTCCTCGCAGTAGCAGCCTGCCAGAGATCCTGCAGGGCTATGCGCCTGGCGACGTTGCCGCCGGCAACCGGGTCCTGGACCACGAGATGCGCAAGGCGGCCTTTGATCTGACAAAAAAGCGCGCGGCGGCGGAGCAAAAAACACCGGGCGCAGCAACGTTTGCAACATCAACCTTCAAACACTTGTCGACGCGTCTTGAGAGTGATGGTCTGGACATCACGGTTGCCCTCATGGGGGCCCAGGGGACCGGCTGGCACGGCACCGGATTCTCGAACGCCGAACTCGCCACCACAAGAAAGATGTTGCTTAGCAAAGGCTTCCTCATTGCCGGAGGAAGCTCGGAAGTGCAGCTCAACATCATCGCGAAACGGGTTCTGGGATTGCTGGATTGAGTTGAAGCCGCGGCCGCGCTGGCAGTGGCTGGCTGTTGCGATTAGGCCGGATAAACAGGGGAAATGAATATGCCCGTTAAACCGCCAAGACCCCACAGTTTGTATGACTTTCGCATGCAGGACGTCAGTTACGAAATTGTCACCCTGGGCGCAGGTGAGAATCTACCGCGTCGTGCCGGTATTGCTGGGTACTTTTACCATGTCTTGAAAGGTTCTGTGCAAGTCACTTCGGCAGACTACGGCGCCACTGTCGCTGGCTGCCGCGATACGATTATCGTCAGCGGCTTTATCGGACACAGTGTCGAGCAGATCGGCGAAAAATCAACACAACTATTGATCGGCAGTGAGCCAATGGAGTTTCTCGCATGGCTTGGTGGTGCTCCGGGCATCACTTGTTTTCGTGCTGATAGTGGCAACCCGATGCTAGCGCGATTGTTTCTTGCCATGGATCTGGTTGTTGAAGAAATTACTCACACGGAAATCAAGCCTGATCAACTGACGCTGGAGCGAACGGCGGAGCTGATCGTTTTCTATTCCTTTCGCATGGGCAACCCTGTCACCGGTGAACTTGATTCGTATCCCTGGAGCGACCCAAGACTGATGAAAGCTGTTTCGGCGATCAACGAAGATCCGATACGGGACTGGAGCGTTGCGGAGCTGGCCGACATTGCCAATATGTCGCGATCGGCATTTTCACAACGGTTCACCAACCTGATCGGTACTTCGCCCATCAAGATGCTGGCATCAATTCGCCTGAAACTCGCTGCAAGAAAGATGCTGGAGGGTGAGTCAATTGGTAAGACCGCCATTGCCTGTGGCTACACCAGCGAAGAGGCTTTCAATCGGGCCTTTAAGCGGGAGTTTGCCACCACACCGGGTCGTTGGCTCAGGGATCGAAAGACCTAGCAACTACTCAGTGGACGATCGATCAATTTTTCAGTGCCTGCGCTCATAGCTAAAAAGGCACCATCCTCCTAGTATTTTTGCCTAATCAAAGACCGGTATGGGAGAGCAACTTGACCGATTCAATTGCAGAACTGGGTTATATCGAAGTAGGTGTGACTAGTCTTGATGACTGGCAGCAATACGCCGACAACGTTCTCGGCGTCAGCAGTGAAGCTCATGAGGGTGTGCTGAATCTGAGCTACGACCGCACCATTTGGCGAATCCAGGCAAAACCAACTGGCGAAGATGACATCACTTGCCTCGGTTTCCGTCTGACTTCCGAAGAGGCACTTCAATCTGTCTGTCATCGCCTATCCGCGCAGGGCATCAATATAAGCGATGGTAGTGAGGAGGAATGCGCTGCCCGACAGGTCGAACAGCTGAAAATTTGCTTTGACCCCGATGGACTGAGGGTTGAGCTTTACATCGGTGAGCGACTGGGAACCTTAGCTTTTAAGTCACCCATTGGTGTCGGCGGCTTCGTCACCGAGGGACAGGGACTTGGTCATGTGGTGCTTTGCGCCAGTGATCTTGAAGCAGCCAAACAATTTTACCTCGACGGGCTTGGTTTTCTTCTGTCAGACCATATTGTTGTTGGCCCGCCTGACCAGCAACTGGAGCTGACTTTTCTCCACTGCAACCCTCGTCATCACACACTCGCACTCGTTCCAATACCGCTGCCAAAGCGCCTGAATCACATCATGCTTCAGGTTGCAGACATGGATGACGTTGGCTATGGCCTGGATCGCGCTAAAACTGCCGGTGTAAGAATCTCATCAGGACTCGGCAAGCACCCGAATGACGAAATGTTCAGTTTCTACATGGCAACACCGTCGGGTTTTGACATTGAGTACGGCTGGGGTGGTCTAGAGATTGACGATTCGGTCTGGCAACCCAAAACCTTTAATCAGACCAGCATCTGGGGTCATCAACCGGAGTCAACAAAATGAACAGCTTGAAAACACATATCGAATCTGACACCAGCCGCTATGTTGAAGTACATGGAATCAACATACATTTTAACGACGCGGGTCAGGGCGAAGTGTCAAATAACTGCATGGCAAATGGGAGGACTCTGAATGTCTGATGCACTGATAGCGACCGACAAGGCAAGTGTAGATGTGAGCGGTTGCTTTGACATGGCAACCGGGATACTGGACCGGAGAATATTCACGGATGAAGAGATCTATCAGGAAGAACTGAAAAAGATCTTTGGTCGCGCCTGGAACTTTGTCTGTCACGAATCGCAGATACCGAATCCTGGCGATTTTATGATGAACTACATTGGTGAAGATGAAATTATCGTCGTCCGCGACCGGCAGCAATCCATCAACGTGCTGCTGAACAGTTGTCCTCATCGCGGCAATACCGTCTGCCGTGCCGAGTTGGGCAATACCAAAAGTTTTTTCTGTTCCTATCACGGATGGAATTACGACTTGGATGGTCGCTTGATCGGCATGCCGGGCGAGGATGACTTCTATCGCAACAACATCGACAAAAAAGACTGGGGTTTAACACCGGCTGCCAAGGTCGAGAACTACCGGGGGTTTTATTTTGCCACCCTCGATCCAGAGGCTCCGCCACTCGAAGAGTATCTTGGCTGGGTTGGCAAGGTTGGCATCGACTTTATGCTGGCTGAAGGCGACATCGAGTTTCTTGATGGTATCCATAAAAATCGACTGCAATGTAACTGGAAGCTCGCCGTAGATAACCTGTATGACTGGTATCACGTCAAAGTTTCCCACGGCTCGGCCATTAAAATAGGCATCCTGGACGACGCCGCGATGGCACCTGACAATCAGATGGTGATACTGGGTGAATATGGCCATGGCATTGGCGGGCCAGGCATATCCGAGGAAGAGCAGGCCAGATACGATGCCAGACTGGCCAGCGGTGAGGGCGAGCCACAATGGTACGATCGACACGCCGAGAGACGGACCTCGCCTGAAACCAGAGAAATGCTGGGTCCAGTCGGAACGCGTTCATTTGGTCATCCCAATATTTTCCCAAACCTGTGGATCGCGCAGACGAATCAAGTATGCCTTCGAATCCCGCGGGGTCCTTATGAGACAGAGCTCTGGTGGTTTAACTTCCGTCGCAAGGGAATGTCAGAAGATGAACAGAAGTTCTCTGCTTATATGCAAAACCATATGTTCGGACCTGCTGGTGTGCTCGAGCAGGATGATGGTGAGAATTGGAGTCATTCCACGCGCGGCGCCAAGGGCACTTTCAGCAAAACCCTGCCGCTTAATTTATCCATGGGTAACAAAGCTGATCAGGTCAGCCAGGATCCTTCAGGGCAGAGTTGTATTGAGACCGTCATAAACGAACACGCCCAACGCTGGACCTATCAATCATGGCAGGATTGGATGGCTGCTGAAAATTGGCCGGAGTTGATGGCGAATCACTCACAGCCACCAACGGGAGAAGTCTGATGAGCGCTTATCAGGATCTGTCGCTGCAGGAAAGAATGCTGCTCAAATTTGAAGCAGAAGAGTTTCTCTACAATGAGGCGGATTTGCTGGATTCACGCCGCTTTGACGAATGGCTGAATCTGCTGGCCGACGACATCCATTACTGGATGCCACTCAGGCGAACCACCCAGGCGAAGGAAGTGGAAAAAGAATTCACGGCACCTGGTGGCATGGCGCTGTTCGACGATGACAAAACCATTCTGACCATGAGGATTCAACGATTGGCGATCGGTCGTGCCTGGGCAGAAGATCCACCGTCACGTACTCGGCGTCTTATCAGCAACGTGCGAATTGACAGTATTGATGAAGATGAATTAACCGTGCGTAGCAACTTCAAACTTTACCGAACGAGGCTCAACAGTGAAGAGGACAGCTGGATTGGTCGCCGCGAAGATACGCTACGTCGATCGGAAGGTGGCTTTCTGCTCTGCCGCCGTCATCTGTTTCTGGAGCAGACAGTCATACTGTCGCAAAACCTGTCGAGCCTGTTTTAAGCCATGCGTCGATTAGAGAACCAATCAATCCTCGTGACGGGTGGTGCATCTGGTCTGGGTCTTGCGGTTGTCGAACGACTGATCGAAGAGGGCGCCAGTGTCGGCGTGCTAGACCGTTCTGCTGAAGGTTGTGCTGATCTTGAAAGCCGATTTGAGGATCGGGTTATCGGCACTGTTGGAGACGTTCGTGAGTACGAAGACAATGAGCGGGCTGTTGCAGCTTGTGTCGATCGTTTCGGCAAGCTGGACTGCGCCATTGGTAATGCTGGTATCTGGGACTACAACATTACGCTCGTCGATCTGCCTGCAGATAAACTGCATCAATCATTCAGCGAGCTGTTTGACATTAATGTCCTCGGTTACCTGATGCTGTCTAAGGCTGCGCTGAAACCGCTGGCGCAGTCGCAGGGTTCCATGATCTTCACCGTCTCCAACGCCGGTTTCTGGCCGAGCGGTGGCGGCGTTCTATACACGGCGACCAAGCATGCGGTTGTTGGACTGATCAAGCAGCTCGCCTTCGAACTTGCACCGCATATCAGGGTCAACGGTGTTGCGCCGGGTGCGATATCAACTCAGCTTAAAGGGCCTGCCAGCCTTGATATGCAGGACCTGGAGTTTCCGGGCAGCGCCATGGAAGCGGGCGCCTCAGGATTTATTCCGCTGTCGCGTTTACCCACGCCAGCTGAATATGCAGGAGCCTACGTCTTCTTTGCCTCACGAGAGGACAATGTGCCGGCAACCGGATCAATACTGAATCACGATTGCGGGTTTGGTGTTCGTGGGCTGGGTCCTGTTCCCCGTGGAGGGGATGGCCTGCTCAAAAAACTATAATCGCTGAATAGAGGAGAAAAAGATGGACCTAGGTATCGCCGACAGGCAGGCGCTGGTTTGTGGTGGCAGTACCGGATTGGGCAAGGCGATTGCTACTGCCCTTGCAGAAGAAGGCGTGCGCCTCATTTTGGTTGCAAGAACCGAAGACAAGCTGGCGACGGCTGCATCGGAAATCAGTGAGTTGACCGGACACACGCCTGAAGCACTGGCGGTAGATCTTTCAGACCCGGTATCTCGACAGGGTGTTGTCGATCGCTGCCAGGAACTTGATATTCTAGTGAACAACTCAGGCGGGCCACCGGTAGGCGACTTCCGCAAGCTGAGTCGCGAGGACTGGCTGTCTGCCATTGAGTCCAACATGCTATCCGCCATTGACCTCATCAATGCGTCACTACCGGGAATGTGTGACCGTGGATTCGGCAGGATCCTGAATGTGACCAGTCATATGGTCAAGGCTCCGGTTTCTTTCCTGAGTTTGTCCAATGGTGCAAGAGCAGGCCTGACAGGATTCGTCAGCGGCATCGCTCGAGATGTTGCACCTTACAATGTGACCATCAACAACTTGCTGCCCGGACAGTTTGAAACGGATCGGCTGGTCTCAAACCATGAGCGATTTGCCTCGGCGAGTGGACAGACAGTTGAAGAGTTCCAGGCGAAATCGAAGAGAGGTATACCCGCCGGCAGGTTTGGCCAGCCGCAGGAATTCGGCGCTTATGCCGCTTTTCTCTGTGGCGCCAGTGCGGGTTTTGTTACGGGGCAGAACCTGCTGCTGGATGGTGGTCAGTATCCTGGCATCATGTGAACAGGTACAGGGCAAATAAGATTCTTGATGGGCGACGTACCGATCAGGTTGGTGAACCGCTCTGAAAATGCCGATCGCGACATATTGGAAGACCTTCAAGATCCTTAGGTATACGAGGAAGGCGAGATTTACGATCGATTAAGGGATGAGGAGACATTTCCGAAGTTACAGTCCATGGCAAGGTCGCTTGCCTTTTGAAAGATCGGCCAGTGATGCGGAGATGATCTCTTATCCCAACACGAAACTGATGTGTTCAGTCAATGTGGATGGTTCAGCCGCCGCGGCACCGACGCCCGGTAACTCTGATCAATGTATTCTCGAAGATTCATATCGCTGAACCTCGACTATTCCTGTTTGTCGCCAACCCGGTTTCAAACGACTTCATTGTCAAATACGTACTCGCCATGCTCACTGCCCGCGACCGCCATCATGCGACCGGCAGCTTGCGTCTGCGACAGTGCGAAGCCCCCTGCGGCTGAAATCTTCTCGTGCAGGCGCTCACTGGCTGCCTCAAGCAAGGCACAGGGTCTCTTTGTATCCGCCACGAGTTGACCATCTTTTTTAACGACTCTGCCGTCAACCCAGACCGTATCGACGTCGGCTGACTGCGCCTGCATGACGATAGCGCCCGCAACATTGGATCGATCCCATCCCGCGAGGGTAATGGCATCGCCGCGCAGCAGCACCAGATCTGCCCGCTTGCCTGGGGTTATGCTGCCGATCACCGAGTCGAGGCCAAGCGCTCTCGCGGAGTCAATTGTTCCCCAGGCCAGGACTTCCTGGCAGGTAACGGGCACACCGGTCTCCATCGCCCCTTCCAGTTCGAGCACTCGGCCCCGGACTGCCTGCAGACCAAGCCGTAGTGCCGTGAACATGTCGGCTGAATTGTTGGAGACGATGTCGGTCCCGTAGGCCTGGTTCACACCATATTCTCTCGCCGTGATGCTGCTTGGCCACATCATGCCCATCTGTAGTTCTGTTTCCGGTGTGAAGGCAACCGATGCACCGGCATCTGCCAGCATCTGCCATTCATCCGGTTCTGTCGCTGCCATGTGGACAAACGTGATGTCGCTGCCCAGCATTTCCCGCTCTGCCAGCGCGGCCACGTCTCGCGGTGCCTGGCCTTCGGGCGAGGGTCCGCCGTTGGCGTGCCAGAACATACGCGCACCGACGTTGCGCGCAGCATTGATCTGACGGTCCAGCGCCTCCGGTGAGCCGGCGAACGTGGCTTCTTCAGGCGCAACGCCGAGCGTTAACAGGTTATCCGGTGAGGAAAAATATCTTGCCGCGATCTCATCCAGGAAAGCGACGCGTTGATCCAGCGACTTAAAGTGAGGGGACTCGGACGGCGGGAAATTAAAGCCGTAGTTCCATACGGCACGCATACCTGACTCCGCACTGCCACGGATCGCCTCATGGGCGTGGTCCGGCGTCAGAATGTTGTGACAGTAATCGGTCAGCGTGGTTACACCGGCGTTGAGAGCCTCCAGACTCCCCTGCAACTGCGCGGCATACATATCCTCCGGCGTAAAGAATCGTGCCGCGTTCATCCTGATGCGGGTCGCGTAGTCCATGATTGACCAGTCAGCGCACACGCCACGGATGGCGCCCTGCCAGATATGGCGATGGGCATCAACAAAACCCGGCATCACAATACAGCCGGTGGCATCGATGACTGCAGCATCTCCCACCTCAAGATTGCGGCCAACCGCCGCAATCCGATTGCCTTCAATCAGAATGTCCAGGTCTGCCTGGTTGCCGATCAGGGGGTCTTGCGATGCAACATAAGCATTGCGGATAACAGTCTTTTCCATGGCACTCTCCTTGATAGATAAACCATAACTCATTATGCATTTTTGAAAACAATAATTCATTATGTTATTTTGCGCAATCAGTTAAAGACACCAATGGAGTGTAACAATGAAAAAAGTCATCACCGGCCATGATGGACAGGGTAAATCCGTATTCTTCAAAGTTGAATCCGAGGCAGTCACGGTGGGCTCCCCGGTCGTTGACTGGCACGAAATCTGGGCCACACATGCCGACGACAAGATCCCGGTCGACACGTCAGCTGGCAAATCGAGAGAACAATACACCGCCGATTTGCATAACGTGTTTCCAGGCACGAACCAGTCAATGTTCAGGGTCCTGGATTTCAAACCGGGGGACGCGGCGGACGCGCTATCGCCGGACGAACTTGAAGCGTTTATTTCTCAGCTACCCGGTGTTGCCAGTCACATGGAGCAGGACGACCCAGGCATGCACACCACCGACAGCGTCGACTATGGCGTGATCATTTCAGGTAAAATCAAGCTCGAACTCGACGACGGTGAGCAGGTGGAACTGACGGCAGGTGACGTGTTCGTGCAGAACGGTACCCGCCACGCCTGGCGTGTCGAGGAGCACTGCCGGATGGCTGTTGTACTGGTCGGTACCGACCGGCAGTAATACGGGAGATCTCCCGAACGTGTCGAAGCGAGCCCAGAACAAGGAACGCAAGAAAGCGCAGATCATTGAAGCTGCTACCTGGCTGATCCTGAAGCATGGCCACGCAGACTTCACGATGCCGGAACTGGCAGAGCGGGCGGGGGTCGCACTGGTCACTCCCTACAGCTATTTCCAGTCCAAGGCAGGGGTCCTTGCCGCTGTACTGGACCCCGAACACGCCCTGGAAGCAGCTGCTTCGTTGAACGGCAGCGCCGACCACAGTGATGGACTCACAAAGTCCATGGCATTTGCCATGAGCCGGGTCGAACGGTACATCAGTGATGCCCCTCTGTACCGCCCGGTTCTCTCGACCCTGTTGAAGCTGGCTCCGGGGTCAGCCCCCGAAACCCGGGATGCGGCGGATTGGCTCAACTTATGGGAAGGCGGACTGAAAGATGCCGCAGATCAGGATCAGATTGACGCGGCGGTGAGCACGGTACTTGTGGCACACACCATAAGGAATGCATACCTGGGTTTACTGCAGCGCTGGGTTACGCAGCAGGTGACAGATCAGCAGTTCAGACTTGAAACAGAAGCAACCGTTTCCATGATGCTGGCGGGGATCGCCAAAAAACCGGCTGACAGAAAACACTGGCACGATCAGTTCACCAGGACGCAGGCAAGGCTGCTCGAGGTGTTGACGCTTGACCAGTGACGCGCCTTGAGGCTCTCACCCGGACATTAGCCGGCGTCTTTTCAACTCACTGTTGCAGCATCCAGGGGATGTCCATGCCTGCCGCTGCCTGGTGGTAGTTGTGATCGATCTGGTCTTTTAGTGTCATCAGATTTAGCACTCGTCTTCTTTAAATGTCATTGCAACTTAATAGGCAGTTAAGGGGCAAAGCTATGTGATAGTTGCACTTATCTATTATTCCGACACTTTTTTCTTCGCGAGTCGAGAGGTGGGAGTGTTAAGAAGCTCGCTACTTGATACTGCATATCTTTTCGGACCTGGCACTTGGTCTTGTCCCCTAAGATTTCCCTAAGATTTCTACCTGATGTCGAGCGCATTAAGAAATTCTGTTAGGGCAGCACCGACTTCTTCCTGGTGAGAAAACGGGAGAAAAGAACGTCACTTACTTTTACGCCATCGGTGCTGACGAGCAGACACCCCCTTAAATAACTTAAATATCTAAATAACTGACGCTTATTCGCCCTGTTCTTTAGTTATTTATGAAATTTAGAGTAGCAGCTATGCAGAATTATCAGTACCACAGTTCGTATCTCACTCAGCGCGCGGCAACACTGCTGCTAGAGATACCAAAGCCAGAGAGCGTTGATACGATTATTTACCGCAGCGTCTTCCGTACTCATTTTGAATAGCTAAGACACGCCCTTTAGCTTCAGCAACTTCTTTTTCGGAGTCGCCAGTGAGAGCGCCGGTACCTGGGATAATCAAGAGGTTGAGGGCTATGTCCCAATTTCTAGCGTTTCGTTGGTCTTTGCTTACCTGCTCCAGGTTTACACCTTCGTTTTGTGCGGCAAGCAACAAGCCCTCGCAGCTCATGCTCTGATACTGAGTTGTATCGACCATCGCGGGAGCGATATCACCTGGTGCGGTGGCGCATCCAGTGGCAGCAACCATCGCCAAGACACTCAGTCGATATTTTAATGAAGCCAAATCGAACCCTCCCAATAAAGCTTCTGATCATGTTCAAACTTCCGAGGCCGTGCAAGAGACTTCTGATATGAAAATTAATTCTGTTCCTTTGACTTCTCTCGATCATGGGATGTCGCGCGAAAGAGAAAGCGTTCGTTTAATCGACGGCCTTCACTGGCCCACGCTCCCTGGTACTACCAATATTTGCGTCAATAAAGGTCATAATTCGGCGATATGCGACCTCCCGATTTTTCTCGTCAAAAAACCCGTGTCCTTCGCCTTTAATTTCGAGCCATTCATAAGATTTCCCAGACCTACTCAAAGCTGCTTTCATCGCATCAGCTTGCGTTATAGGTGCTCTTTGATCAGCGCTGCCATGGAGGAGCAAGATGCTACCCGTCATTTTATGTGCATTGTACGTTGGAGATCTGACTCGTTGAGTTTCTTCATCGGTACCAAGCGTTTGCTTCAAATATTCGAGTCCTGCGGAGGTTCGACGTATATCACCCTTCTCAAACATCATTGGCAAGTCGTAAACGCCCGAGGATCCGATCGCACATCGAAAAAGATCAGGCTCGCTCGCTGCTCCCATCAAGGCAGCGTAGGCTCCATAGCTTGCCCCAAAGATGCAGACTCGATTTGGATCAACAACCCCTTCATTTACGAGAGCGAGTACAGCGTCGGTCAGATCATTCTGCATGGTTCCGCCCCACTGTCCGTGCCCAGCTTCCTCGAAAGCTTGTCCAAAACCGGCACTGCCGCGAAAATTCACTCGCAGGACGGCGTAATCATAGTGGGCAAACAACTGAACGATCGGATCGAAAGCCCAGCGATCGCGCACGAAGTGCGGTCCCCCGTGAACGAACAAGACTAGCGGAAGCTTATTAGTTTGTAGTTCAGGCAGAGTAAGGAATCCGTGAAGTTGTAGTCCGTCGCGCGCTCGAAAAGTTACTGATTTCGATTCGCGCATTTCAGCTGGGTCTATAGGCTTCATGTAGCTGAAAAGGTATTCGAGACGTTTTTCATCGCGATGAAAGAGATAAAAATCGCCAGGGTTCGTATCTGACTCGATTAGCGCCAGACTCTTGCGACCATCCCTCGTCGAGCTCGTGATCACAGCGTCGTGATCGGGAAACATCTTTTGCAAGGTTCGGTGTAGTACTATTTTGCGATCTGACGGCTCTAAATAGTGGTATTTTGGTTGGCCGATTTCAGTGGCGAGTCCCACTAAATTACGGGCTGTCAAATCAAACATATACCTCGACGGATCTACAGATTCGTCATGAAAAACCAACGTAGTGGTTTTGTCTCCCAGGTTTAAGCGATAGACACCCAGCGTCCCGTTATTCACATGAGCAGAGAAAAAAATCGATTGGTTATCTGCAGAGAAGCTAATTGGAGTTATTGGTATACCGTCTGTTCCAGCTATCGAGAATCTTTCCCAATCCGCACTGACAGTTTGTCTATAGTGAACTTCCGTTTTCAGTTGATTGTCTAGGCTTACGGAAAACCGAACGTCGCCGTTACTATCGGCAAGTGCTTTAGCCATGGGCGCGGGTAGTTTGCCCAATTTTTTCTTTTTTCCAGATAAAACATTCAATCGATAAAGAATAGGCAAAGCTTTTTCGTTAATCGTCCAAAGGTTGCCAGACGCACGCCACGGATAGAACGCAACTATTATATTTTTTTTGTCTTCGGGCAGCAGATCAACGATTTCGTGGGAACCATAGTCATTATCTGGCTTCCGGATATTAGAGCCTATTCCGCTGATGCCAGCCTTCCAACCGAGCAGATGTTTATGCTTAGAACCATCTACGTTTGCACCGATCAATTCGCCAGTATTCCGCGGCGTGTTATCCCACGGATATGACTCTAGCGTCCCATAGACAAATCTATTTTCAGTAACCCAGTTCACATCGCCAAAACTACGATTTTTTCCCTGCACGTAAAAACTGCTAATCGGTCGTCGCGTTTTCATGTCAAGGATGATCAGCTTTTCGTCTCCGTCGACGCGAGACACAATGGCCAGATATGCCCCATCGGGGGAGATACGAGCGTCGCGGATTAAGGTGTCACTGGTGAAGACCGAAACTGGTATTTTACTGCTGTCGTTGGCAGCAAAGACAAAACTTAGCGCGGCGAAAACAAGCAGGATAG
>CABZTD010000009.1 GCA_902528515.1 K189A clade bacterium | reverse complement strand
TGGAAACAACACCGATACCGATGACGATAATGACGGCATCCTAGACGACAAGGATACGTTTCCTCTGGTTGAAAACACTCAAACCAAAGGCGTTGCGGGTTTGAGCGGCTTTCAGATTCCCGAGCAGGTTAGAGTTTTGGAGACAAACTAGTGGAAAATAAATTCAAAGGTTTCTTTTGCGCAGCTGCGCTATTGGTACTACCAGTGTCCGGATCTGCTGCCGCCTATGATGACGATGAGACCAATTTTTTTGTTTCTGGTTCGGGTGCTAACGAGGCTCTTTCACTAGTGAATCAGATCGTATGCTTCATGAAGAATACGCGAGCAGAGGAATTCGTTAACGACGGCGTTTTTCGAGCCACGATTTACGCTGATGACTGTGTAACCACGAGTGCAGACAGTAGCTCCGCTGATTCCGCAAAGCCAAAATCGAGCAGTGCGTCGGGCGGTGACAAGCAGGGAGCGACGACGGAACAGAAAACAGCTTCCACAGCGATTCTGAGGGTCACAAGAGCAGACTCTTCGTCTCCAGTATTGTCCAAGGGTTGGATGGCTTTGATACAAAACGAAGACATGGGAAACGGTCAGATGGTTGAGACCAAGATCGATGTCTATATGGATCTAGTACAAACTGCCGGGGTCTCTTCCGAAGCTCCACAGGGTGAATGGACTATGCGTTATTCACTCGCTGCAGGAGCCGATATACCCATGGGTCCTGGGTTCACGCTGCCAGCGGGAAGCCCAATGGGAATCGGTTACATCGATGCAAAAGGTAAGTCACTACGATTTAAAGACAACGGAGTTCAGGGAAGCGGGAACGTCGTCGCAAACTTTTCCGATAATGGAGATATTGAGGGCATTTATCTCGAGAGCGTCTTTGTGGAGGACGGTCAGGGAGGCGGGAACGAGCTCTATGTTCAAAATGCTTTCGTAGTTGACGCCGCTGAAAAAATCTTTTGCAAGAAAATGTACAAGGTTGAAGTAATTGATTTCAGCGATTTGGATCAGGAGACGTTCGCTCCAGCCAGAAGCGAATATACGCCAACAACCGGTGATGGGCTAACTACTGATGAAACCTGCTACTCCACCGACGTTACAAAGGCCTACCGAAACGTTTGGCGATATGGCGTATACGATGCAAATGGGGACCGCTACGAGCTATCAAATCAAGCTTTTCCTATGAAAGCTCTCGTTAATGAGGGTACTGCAAACGAAAAAGAGGTATTCGCTTACGCGGGGTATTGGGGTGTGCATGTAGACCCTGAATCCATATCTAACGTCACAGATTCTTTGGTATTTGAGAAAGAAGACTTCGCTGGTGATTCCAACGCAACGGCGCCAACTTATACGCTGAAACAAAAAAACCTGCGTTTGGAAAAGCGTACGAAAGAATATGTGGCTTTAAATAGTTTAGATGGCATGACCATCGGTTTTAATATGGCACAAGATTCGTATTGGACCAACGAGCTAACGTCACTCAATGCCGGGCTGGCAGATAGCTCAACTTACGATGAGTACGAGGGAACATTCAGCGCTGCAACACAAACCTTTTCTTTCACTGAGGGCGTGAAGTTTTACCCTAATTATTCGAAGGAAACTTTATCGACGCCTATCTCTTTTTCAGTATCCGATTGGCTTTCCAAGATGAAAAAAATCATAGGTCAAGGTGAAGATTGGGAATTTACTGAATTCGCAAACATGCACGTTTACAGCCATGACACACAGCAAGGGTATTCGATCAACGAAAAAGCGATGAATAATCCTGATGACGGTACTGCGCCAACCGACGACAACGATACTAGTGCTGGAGTTGCCTCCGATGTGACCTCAGTAGTTAAAGATTTTTCGGAGATCGCCGCTGGTTTAAGGTGCTTGTCCGAGTGCCCGACTTCCTCGTTACTAGCAGCAACCTACGGCGATGCGTTGGGTAAAGCGCAGTCTGCCAACGGGCAAGGCATCACAGAGGCCTCACCGAGTCCGTTTGCTCCTGCGGGGCCTTACGTAACAGAGCAAAAGACAGTGACAATCAATTATTGTGCGGAGGGCGTCGATGAAGACTATTGTAAGGAGCAGAGAACCTATCAGGTTGGAGATTGGGTTGATGGTTTAATCGCTAGTGAGATAACGGAGTACGCTGTTATTAACGGAGTGATTACAGAAAGTGGACAGCCTATTTCAACTGGAGTCACTTCTTCTATCTTAAGTTTAATGGGAGATGGCACGATAAGGGATTCTCGAGATCTTTTTGATGGCGCGAAAGCTTTGATACCCGAGGGCCAACAAAGCCGTGAGCTCGATCTTTCATGGGGCGTAATGAGCGGTCCACTCGTGCTGGCAAGTGATCTTCCGAAGCTCGAATGCACTAAGAATCAAGACACTGGCGAATATGAGGGCGAAACTCCTCCTGAATTTACTGATGCACAGGCTGCAGAAACGCGTTATTGCCTAGATAAGCTTTGGTCAAATAAGTCGTTAACCACCTACAATTTTGTCTTTGAATTACAACCTTCCTTTGAGATTTATGATTCAGGTGGCAACACGGTTGCTTTTGATCCGCCAAAAATGCTGTATTTTTCGGTACCCGATAATGCGACCCTTTATAGAGAAGATGCAGGGAAAAACCTCCGCTTGGAGTACGGTGGCTTCGGCAATTTGCATGGCATCCCAGGAAACGTTATCGATATCAATACTGGTGAAAACCTCGGTCAGTACTTCGATGGAGATTGGAAATCAAACTATCGGTACCTCTCTCGCTTTATCATTCCTTCGGGTTCCGAATTGACTGACAAGGCCTCAGGGTTAAGTTACAAGGTTAAGGCTTTAAACGGAGAGGAGTACCTTTCTTTGGCTCCCGAAGCGTTGGGGACGGTGACTTACACCTCGACTTCAGACGACTTGATTCCCGATTCACTAATGATCGACGTTGGTCCTAATGGCGGAGATAACTTCATAGGCATCAAGCCCGCAAAAAGTGAAATGATCAACGGCGGCGAGCCTTCAGTGATTCATGGGAAAGTGCTATTCGATCCGAGCAGCGATTAGGCGAGAGTGTTGAGGATTTGTTAGCCAGCTGCGAGTCTCTGGGGGTCTCTCGCTTCGTTGTTTCGTCAGTCATTGAGGCCTGTTCGATTTAGGGTGCCGAGATTATGATAAAAGGACGATAGCCTTGCGCGCCATGCTCTGAAATGCCTGACCTCGGTGGCAGCTCTGACCAAATTCTTTCTGGGTGCTAAAAAAATACGCGCAGCGGATCTAAATGCCTGCCCTGACGCTCTAAAGGTAATTTAGCGTTTTAAAGCCGTCACTTGAGTGAGAGAAAAAATAAGATAGCGCAAAGGTTGGTGAGTCTTGATGCGCGATGACTTGCTTTAGCTAAGGTTTTTGAGTGGGAATCTTCAAAGTTTGGGCGCTCTTAGTAATTGGACTAGTGATCTTGGGCTGGATTAGAGGTAAGCATTTCCTAGCTTTCTCCACAGCAGGGTTCGTAGGTCTTGGTGGACTGATCGCCTTGGAAAGAGCTAATGAAGCTTTGCAGCCCTCTAATTCGATCTTTACAGCAGGACTGTTCGTAGCGGCAGCCCTCGCTACCTTGAGCTTGGTCGCAACGCATTTTAAAAACTCCTAAGTTGCACAGCTTTACTCGGCCCATCCTGTGCGTCTGGGGGAGTGTTTTGGTACGTTTTTCGCAAAAGCGCTAGAGGTGGTGAAAATGAAGTTCACAGATTCCAAAGGTAGGCGCATTGAAATTGCTATCCAGTTGTTGACAACAATTTCAGTGGTAGTCGGCGTGCTTCTTGTGGTGCTAGAACTTAAACAAACGCGCGAGAATGCTTTTAACGAAATAATACAGACTCGCATGGATACTGTTATACAAGAAACATCTCTAATTTATGGCGCAAATTTAGCGGGTGTGCTGGCAAAGGCGTGTCACCGACCAATGACGCTTAGCGAGTCCGAATCGCTGATATTACATAATTTTTTTACAGTGCAGATGCACCACGCTACGAAAGTGAGGTGGTTAGAGGAATTACGTGCGACCCCTTCAGGAATCGAATGGCAAACCTTCGCAGCCCCATTCATCTCCCGAATTCTCTCCTACCCTGGAGGACAAACTTGGCTATCCGGTCATCCATTTTATCGTAATCAGGAAATGGATTTTGGCGCCTTTCTAAGGGCATCAAGTGTCACACCGGAATATTCTTGTAAGGACATTAAAGATAGAGTGACGCCAAACGTCGGATCGCCCAACGCTTCCTGAAAGACAGGACGAATAGGCTTTTAGGAAACCTACTCTTACTAGACCAATATTGCCGATTCAGCTGCCTTTCTTAACGCAACTAGTACACCGGCGGAGCCGGTTGTTCTTTTCCCGTGATTTGCTCCCAGCGAGATAATTTAGGGTGACAAAAGCGATACAGGTAGCCAGACCCTGAACAAGTGCAATGTGATGTAAATTGATGCAAGTTAGGGGACGGCTTAAGAACCTGGCTCAAGGGCGCATTAGAGGGGCGCGATGCGTTAAGGGAAAGCCAGAGGTAAAGTCTAAGGGCCGCTTAACCTGCGTCGTCAGTTGGCGCGTTCAACACGCCACCGAACGTGAGACGAATACCCAGATTACGGAAAATGCTACCTTTCAATCAGATTTCGTATAAACCCGCCCGCTCGCTGAGCGAATAACCTCACGATCCAGACTGGAGGCCATGAGTCGATGATAGACATTACTCAAAGACTTAGTCGCGCGTTAGGTCAAGCAGCCTTCGTTCTCGTCTTAGTTGGGTGCGGCGGTGGCGGAGGAGGAGGTACCTCGACAACACCCACGGTTACTCCACCAGATCCAACCTTAAGTGCTTCGTCCGCCGGAGGTCTGTTTAACGAACCTCAACAAGTGACGCTGACCAGCAACGGCGCGCCGATCTATTATACAACCGACGGCAGTGCGCCAACGTCGAGTTCTCAGCGATATACAGCAGCCTTTACGTTGGACAACGATACAACCCTGCAAGCAGTCGCTATTAACAGCGCCGGTCAAACGTCGAGTACGGTGCTACTGACTTTTAGGTTTGATTTCGACCCTCCAACCAACTTCGCATTGGAAGCCAACACATTGGTGATCGATGTTGCAAACGAGAACGCTTTTACGTTAACGATTGCCAATGGCGAGCTGGATGCGAGCTTTGCTATCGAGATAAACGATGCTGATGGGTTTACTCAGGCCATTAGCCTTAGCGGCCAAATAAACAACGCTGACGAGCAAGTGCTCAGCGCAGATCTTTCTAGCATGACTGACGGGGATGTAACCGCAGTCCTGAGCTTGACCGATGTGGCGGGCAACGCATCGGTCCCGTTTTCTTTGGCGCTAACTAAGGCTACCGATACAGCTGGGGTGCAAGTTGTCGGTGCGGTCAACTTGTCTTCGGGTACGCAAATTGACAGCGACGTAAATGAGTCGTCGGTTACCAATATCGCCAACAATGACTTCGCATCAGCTCAACAGATATTTTCGCCAGGTGTGCTGGGTGGCTATGTCAGTCAAGCAAATTCTGGACCGTCCGGTAGCTTGTTTGAAAGCGGAGACGAAGATTATTTTCGCGTCAGCCTGTCTGCGGGTGACCGCATTTTGCTCACTATTGGTGATACCAGCGATGGTCAAGATCTCGATGTAGAGCTATACGACGCTGGGGAAGTCCTCGTTGATGATTCTTTAGGCACAGGCAATACTGAGGCTGTGCAAGCGCCGGAAGCGGGTGATTACTTTATCCGCGTTTTCGCCTTCTCCGGTGCCTCTAACTACGTCGTGACAACGGGCTCATCAGGTGCAGGAACTAGCGTTCGTACCACAGGCGCCGATTTCAGTAGTTTTGATAATTTCGTGCCCAATCAGGTCATCGTTCAGCTTGGCAAAAAAGCGCCTGCCGTTATGTCTGAAATGCGCCAATCCATGCAGGTGATAAGAGGTCAGCGACTGGATGAACCGCTGCTCATGGCGTTCAACGGAGTAGAGGCGAGAAAAGCTGCGATCGTGCGAGTAAACGACAGTTTAATCGATCTTCCAAACGCTGGGGTCTCAGCAAAACAGCGCACCAAGCGAGAGACGATTTGGTCGATCAAGGCGATGATGCGCCGCCCGGGCATAGAGCGAGCGGAACCCAATTATTCACGGGACGCCTTAGCCACGCCGAACGATCCTTTGTATGCCGAACAATGGCATTTCCCACAAATTCAGTTACCGGCGGCGTGGGACCTCACAACGGGAAGCCCTAGCGTAAGGGTTGCGGTGATCGATACCGGCATCTTGTCCAATCATCCAGATTTTGCCGGCCAGTTGGTGGACGGTGTCGACATGATTGGCGACAGCGAGAATGCCGGGGACGGTGATGGTGTGGACAGCAATCCCGAGGACGAGGGCGATGGTGATTTAGGCGATGGCAGTAGCTCTTTCCATGGAACTCATGTTGCAGGCACTGTTGCAGCCGCAACCAATAACTCCGTGGGTGTCGGAGGCGTCGCTTGGGACAGTCGAATCATGCCGGTACGTGCTCTGGGTCGTTCTGGAGGCACTAGCTTCGACATTATTCACTCGATCCGTTACGCGGCAGGGCTTTCCAATGCGTCCGGAGATCTGCCGACGCAGCCTGCCGACGTAATCAACCTAAGCCTCGGTGGTGCAGGTTCATCCCAGAGTGAGGCAGATGCCGTTACCGCAGCTCGCAATGCCGGGGTAATAGTCATCGCTGCGGCAGGTAATAGCGGTACCCAAGACTTTGAATTCCCGGCGTCGTATGAAGGTGTGGTGTCGGTATCGGCGACCAATCAGACCAATGTACTTACCGAGTACTCAAACTTCGGGCCTACCGTGGACGTGGCCGCGCCGGGCGGAGATATGAGTGAGGACGTCAATACAGATGGCTTTCCCGATGGTGTGCTTAGTGCCATTGGCAGTGATCGCGATAATTCGCTTACCTATGGTTACCGACGCTACGAAGGAACGTCCATGGCAGCCCCTCATGTGGCGGGCGTTGTTGCCTTGATGAAGGCAGTGTACCCCGACCTGACGCCGGCCATCTTGGACCAAACACTTAAGGAGGGCCGCATCACGGACGACCTTGGCGCCGCCGGTCGCGACAATCAGTTTGGATATGGACTGATCAATGCTTTCAAGGCTGTGATGACCGCCCAGGAGCTGGCGAGCGGTACGCTTCAACCTTTACCTCCATCGCTCTTGGCGTCGCCAAGTGCCATCAGCTTCGGCGTTATCAACACAGAGCTCGTACTTTCCTTAACAAACGCTGGTGGCGGCGATTTGAGCGTGACGGGCGTTAGCGATGAAACCGATTGGCTTAATGTCTCAGCCTTCTCAACAAATGATGTGGGATTAGGTTCTTACCGAGTAACTGCAGACCGCACTGGCCTGGCGGCAGGAGAGTACACGGGCACTATTCGCGTCAACTCCTCTGTTGGCGATCTCTTAGTGCCTGTGAGATTGCAGGTTAGCGCCACCACCTTTAGCAGCAGTGCTGGGGTGTTGTTTGCTTTGTTGATCGATTCAGAGAGCGATGAGACCAGTTACCAGCAAAGGTTGGCTAATCCTGCTGATGGGGTCTATGAACTTAATCTGAGAGATGTAGCGCCGGGAACTTACTCTCTAGTCGTCGGGTCAGACATGGACAACGATAATTTTATTTGCGACGCCGGTGAGGCATGCGGTGCGTACCCAACGTTAAACGATGAGGCACCTATCGAGATTACAGAAGATTCAAGTTACTCGCTGGGTGTTAGCTTTGACCAGGCGCGCTTTTTTAACAGCGCAGCGGCGGACGAATCAGGAAGTGTCGTCTTCGAGGGCTTTCGCTACAAAGACACCCCTAAAACTGTCGATTGATTTGCCTTTCCTGATAGCTTAGGGGCCGCCGAGTTAATTAGAGGAGGTCGCAACGCTACTTGATTCAAATCTGTTCCCGGCCATAAGCTGCTTCATCAACTTTGAGATTTAAACGATGAATGGATACTCCCCCTTCGAGCGCGGCTCCCATCCCGTCGGGACTCGACAGTTTTCATGGTCAGACCGAAGCCGTAATTGCACGATGCCGGTCGACATCTGGTACCCAGCGGCGAGCGCTCATGATGGTGAGGACTTCGATCCGGCAAAAATGTCTAGCTTCGAGTTGATCCCCGGGTTAGGTAAAAGCACCCAGAACGCAGTTATGAACGCCAAGGCGCGTTCGGGCACCTTCCCACTCGTTGTGTTCTCCCACGGTTACGGTGGTGAACGCCGACAATCCACCTTCTTTTATTCTCATCTCGCCAGTCATGGCTATGTGATTGCTGCCATGGATCACGTCGGCAATACTACTGTCGATATGCTGAGCGGTCAGTCTGCTGGAGACGCAGAATTGATAAACCGTTTCATCGAATCCAGGCCCGTCGACGCTAGCTTCGTAATTGACCAAATGTTAGCTGGGGCTTCTGATTTGGATATCGACGAAGATCGCATCGGGATGTCGGGTCACAGCTTCGGCGGCTGGACCACCTTGAAAACAGTCGAAAAAGATACGCGGATTAAAGCGATAGTGCCTTTGGCACCAGCTGGTGGTGGTGAGGCAAATGAAAAAAACCCTTTGGCCTCTTCGCTCTCTTTTAACTGGAATCGTCCAATCCCCTGTCTTTACATCGTAAGTGATCTCGACTCAATTTTGCCGATAGCGGGGATGCAGGATCTGTATCAGAGAAATCCAGAACCGGTTTTAGCTGTTGTGCTAGAAAATGCTGATCACTTTCATTTCAATGATAATGTGGAAGCAACCCAAGACGGATATAAGGCATTCATAGAAGCTGCTAATGTGAATGCCGATGAAGAGACTCAAAAGTCGACCAACGCAATGTTGAGCCTTATGAAACCCTCAACTGAGCTGGTGCCAGGCAATCACGCGTACACATTGATCAACGGCCTGGGTGTTGCGCATTTTGATGCCCATCTAAATGACCATGCAGGCGCGGCCAATATGTTGTTGGGTGATCTCACCGCATTATTAGCAAACCAAGGAATATCGATAAGCATGCTGTCATAGATGAGAACATGGCAGTGACCATAAATCGAACAGAGTTTTGGTTTACCGACGCGTACATCGCGCCGGCCTTGGGTGGCGAATCCGTATTATCCGGATGTCATTTTACGTTAGCTGGTAAATTAGCTTAGGGCAGTAACCCAGCCTCCCTCGCTTCCTGCATCACACGCTTAATCTCACCTCGGTAATACCGCTCTTTCGCCTGCTTTTCGCGCCAGTTCCTTAAAGTCTGAAGGGATTCTATGCCGATGGCTCTTCGTTGGAGAGTTTGCCCTTCAGGTCCTCTTTATCAGGCAAAAAACCCTCTCCCACTCTTGTGGTCACGCGATACTTAGATGTTCTATCGTCGGTACTGAGTAAAAATTCAGCCTCTTCACCGATTGAAGCATGCAAGACCAAAACTCCCGCTTCTTGGATAGACTGCCATCGCAATGATCCTACCTCAACAAACGACTCATAGTCTTGCGAGACTATTGCTCCCATCTCCGCTAAACCGATGACGCGCAGCTTTTGGAGCTGCCCTAGGTAGCTGAGAACTGCAGCTTGGTCTGCTTTTGCACCATCAAGTAACCAGCCTTGAGCAAGATCGTTACGCAACTGCCAAGTTTTCTTTGTATCCTCAGCTCCAACTTGTACCGTGATCTCCTTCAAATCCTTAGGTAATGCCAGCAGCGCTTTATCCAACCAATCGTCCAACGTCATCGGCAGTTGGTAATTAGCCAGATCGACCGCATAAACTTCGTCTGCGGCGTCGCTGCGCGCATGCACTTTGCCGAGTCCAGGCGAAGTTCCAGTGTACAACAGCGCTAGCTGCGCGCCGCTGTCGTCCTGCAGCCCTATGCGTCGTTGAAATTTTTTTGCGCTCACTTCAAAGCGTTCGGCGCTGTCCGACGTCGTCGCTACCGGCCACTGCACTTGCAGTTCAGCAAGGTTATTCACCATGTTGTTAACTTGCGCGGCGTCGGCAGTGCGCACGTAACCATTAGCTTGCACCTGCCAACCAGCGGTGTCTTTGGTCAGCTCGACGTTTTGAGTACCATCGGCCAGCGTCAGTTTCGCCACACTCGCGGGTGCAAATTCTACTAATCGCAACGGCACATTGGCGCCGCCATCGCTGCGCCCAAACCAAACCAACGCCACCAACACAACTTGGACGCCGGCGAGCACACTCAATATACGAATTGATTTGTTCATGACTGCCCTCCCACTGCTACTGCCTTATCGGCACTGGCGTCTAACCAGCGCTGATAACGAACGCGGCGGCGCCGAGTATTGAGACGATAGCCCACGACCAAAGCAGCGATTAACACCACTGCAAACGCATAGTTGACTACCTCAATGACCCGTTGCTGCTCTGGCGCCAAGGGTGGCAGCGTGCGATTGAAGGCACCGCGAGCACTGATGCTGGTGAGGTTTTGATCTTCTAATGACCAATCAACCGCGTTCATCAGCAGCTGCACGCCATTGCGGTTCTCGACGCCCTGAGCGGAGCCAACCAACCCCAGTGTTTGGTCTGCGACGAAGTCGTTGGAGGCAAACACTAAGAGCCGCGCAGACTCTGGCGCTCGTTCAATCACGCTCTCCACCTTAAGTGTGGGCGGTTCTTGATCTTCGCTTTCTTCCAGAGGATTTTGCGAATTGAGCGGCGGCGAATCCTTTCCCTGGTAATAACTGCTGAAACGGCCCTGTAAGAGGACCCCAACCAAATGGCTGGATTGTTCGCCTTCAACCACAAATGGCTGCCCACCGTCGTCGCTGAGCCGCGGCAAAATGTCAGTATTGCTAGACAACCAACTGTCATCACTGCTTCTGAGCAACGGCGTCACCGTTACTCCGGTGTCAGGGTTTGCGGTGATCGGCGCTGCCCAACTCAGCGTGACCTGGGGCAATCCACGGGTGATTGGCGAGGTCTGACTCAAACCGTCCCCGCGCAGATCCATAAAGTACGGATAATCAAAGAGCATCAATTCTTGAAAACTGAAACCACCAGCTTGACGCGTCACTGGCAGCGGGAACGCTGTGTTTTGCGGATCCATAACCATAGATTGCGCAATGGTTACCCCATGATGCGCAAACCACTCGTCTAAGCCACTGGTATGTGGGTTGGCCAACAACGTGTCGCGACTGATCGTGGCTCGATACGGCGCGGTTGCTACGACTACTGTTCCGCCGCGCATTAAAAACTGATCCAGGGCAAATACCTGGGTTTCTGAGAGGTCAGTCGGTTCGAGCACGATTACCAGTTCAGCGCCTTGAGGTACCGCGCCAGTGGTCAAGTCATCGCGGACGACATCAACGTCTGTACTCAGCATCTGTTCCAGCTGGGTAAACTGGTTGACTTGCGGACCAGGCATACCTCGCGGCGGTGGCATGCCATTGTTCGGTAACGTTACGACCACAGTTTTTAGTACTCCGGTGGCAAACCGCTTTAGCCCTTCGTCGATGCTACGGCGCAAAGACTCGGCGTCGAACGCCTCTGGCAGCGGCAACTGCACCACGGTATCTGCAGCTTGCAGAGTGAGGTAAAAGTAAAAGCTTTGGTTGTCGAACAAATTCGCGACCATCGGTCGAAACCCATATTCCTCGCCTATTTGCGCAGCAACCGCGCCACCGTCGGCCTCTGGCTCAACGACCTCTAAGGCGAACTTACCTGGTGCTAAGGCGCTAAGCTCGCTTGCCACCGCTCGCACCGCCGTCTTGAATTCCACCAACGCTTCCGGCAACACCGCGTCCGCAGACAGGTAAGCGACAAGGCGAACGTCGTCATTAATGTTGGCGAATATAGAAGCGCCGTTCTGAAAACCATAAAGCACCCTTTTTATTGAGCGCGTAACATCGAACTCTGGGTTTTTAAGACGCACGTCCAACTCTGTTTCGGTGCCGGCTTTCACTTCAATAAGATCGGCAAAACTGAGAACTTCGTACTCGTCTCCGTATTCCACCAGCACGTCAAAATAAGAATTCACCACACTGGCCTGATAGCGATCCGCCACCTGGAACGGCACGGCGCGAATGCCATATTTGCTGTTCGCCTCGCTCTCTTGTTCTGGATCTTGGACCGGATCAACTATCTCTACGCGCACAGCGCCATTACCGGCGATCTCATACTCACGTAAAAGATCTTGCATTTGTGGCACTAGTGGCGCCAACAGTGGGTGGGTCTTGGCACTGAAATAACCGCGAATTAGCAGCGGCTCGCGGAGCTGCTGCAAATAGCCACGAGTGGCCTGGGAAATCGAATAAATCTGCCCAGCTGTCATGTCGACGCGCAATGCAGTGGTTGGATACAACCAGACGTTGGGCAGGGCGATATTCGCTAACAGCAAACCAACGCCTAAGCGCACCCGAAAATGCCGCTGCGAATCGCTGCGCTTGGCCCACTGCTGACGTTGCAGCGAATACACATTTAGGGTCAGAAACAGTGCCGCTACAGACGCATAGAAATACAAATCTCGCAGATCAATTAGGCCTCGAGTGATAGACTCAAACCGAGCGCCACTACCCAGGGCGCCAAGCAGGTTTTGCACAGCGGCTGGATAATAATCTGTAAGCGAGGGTGCACCGATCATGTAGAAGCAACCACACAACGCAACGGCCACAAGCAAGCTTACGATTTGGCTGTCGGTGCGGGCGCTGACAAATAAACCAATTGCCAAGTAGGCAAACGCCAACAGTAACGCCGCCAAGTAACCGGCAAAAATCGGTCCCCAATCTATCTCCGCAATAAGGCTGATGCTGAACGGCAATGGCAGCGTAAACGCCAACGCTAGCGCTATAAGTAACCAGCACGCCAATGCCTTCCCTAACACAAATTCAGCGGTCGATACCGGCAACGTCAGCACATACTCTAGTGTGCCGCTGCGCCGCTCCTCGCTCCACATTCGCATGGATACCGCCGAGGCCAAAAAGACCAGCACAATAGGTAACCACTCGAACATGGGGCGCACGTCAGCAATGTTGCGAGCAAAAAATGCCGATCCCCAGAAAAAAACGAATAAAGTGATCGCCAGAAAGGCGCTAAGCACCAAATAGGCAATTGGCGAAGCAAAGAACAACAACAGCTCTTTGCGCGCGATCTGCCAAATTAAATCAAGCCGCATCTCCCGCCTCCCAAGCTTTATGTTCATTGACCGACTCAAACAGGCGCTCAAGATCCTGACTTTGCGGTGCAATGCTTAGTATCGGGATGCGCGCGGCCACGAATGCGCTGGCCAACTCGGGGACCGCCGAACGCACGTCGCCGCTAACGGTGATACGCCAGTGCCCGGGCGCGACAGAGGTCGCCTCGACAGTGCGGGGGTGCTCCAGCAATGTTGTCTTCGCATCGACATCGGGATCGGTCACAAAGGTCACTGTGGTTGCCTCCGTCAGCGCGGTTAGTGATTCATCGACGACTAGTTGGCCACCTCTAAGAATCAGCACCCGATCGCAAAGCGCGTTGACTTCCTGCAGTATGTGGGTGGACAGAATAACCGTTGCGTGCTCAGACAAACGCCGGATCAGTTGACGCATCTCGTGAATTTGCGTTGGGTCCAAACCATTTGACGGCTCATCTAAAATTAGAATCTGCGGCCGGTGCAAGATCGCCTGAGCAACGCCTAAGCGTTGTTTATAACCTCGACTCAGCGCGCCAATAGGCTCTATAGCTTTATCTTCTAACGAGGTGGCAGCTACCGCCGCCATAACGTCGTCCGCACTCGACAAACCGCGCATCTGCGCCGCAAACGTTAGATAGTCAAGCACCGACAACTCTGGGTACACCGGTGGCACTTCGGGCAAGTAACCCATCTTTGCCTGCGCTGGCTGCGGCTGCTGTTGGACATCAATGCCATCTACGAGAACCCCGCCGAGACTAGGCTCAATGAAGCCCGTGAGCATTTTCATTATGGTGGATTTACCGGCGCCATTGTGTCCCAACAGACCCACGACCTCCCCGCGACCGATGCTAAAAGACACATCGTCTACTGCCCTAAAATCGCCATACCACCGAGATAAACCGTTTGCTTGCAGCATGAAAACCTCCTAACGATTGGAGGCAAAAAATATAAATCCTGCGGGAAAAATCAAGGCCTACACCACTAAAACCTAGATATTTTGCACTTTGACCCAGAGCACTCTTGCCCGTGAACACACTCTAAACTCTGTTTATCGACGGCTCTGCCAAAGCGAAACAGCGTACCTAAAGAGTCAAGCGACAACGTCGGAGCGTCAGTACCTGGCTCCCTTGGTATTAACGAAAAGATATAGGCCACCACCGTCTGCCAGTTTGTAGCTTTTTGCTTCAGCGTCTGCGTTTCGTAAGACCGTAGCCGTTAACTTCGACATCTCAAGCTCTTTCGCGAGTGTCGGGAGATTTTATCTGAGAGCGGGAAAATTACGACTTATACCGTCAAATATACCGTCAGACATGTGAGATGCAGCGAGACGGCTTGGGATCTATTTGGATAATTAATCCAATAAAAACAGGTATATATGGTGTTCTAAAGACCTTGTCGGAGGTCTTGCGAAGAGAAATTGGTGGGCCCGAAACGACCTTTACTATCTTTGAGAGTTCCTAGCCCGCGACACTCGTTCGCACGCTGTCGTAAACATTGTTAGTGCGCCGGCGAAGACGTTTGCTCGCACTCATTCACAATGTCGGAAAGTGCCCAGCGATCGGACACTGATCACTTGCTCACCAGCAGCCTAGCCTCCGTTACTTCCTGCATCACCCGCTTAACTTTGCCTCGGTAGCAATTTGCTTCTACCTGCGACCAAGGCTAGTTTTTGGATTGGCCTTGATGAGTGTTCGTCGCATTTCCGTGAGGGAAAAAGCTCCAGCCTTTGACGTATTCGTGAGTGCGTAAATGAGACTTTAATTCTGCTCCGAGAGGCGTTCATCCCCCTCTCCCCCTCCTTGCATGTCCCTCTCGGAGCGTTCAACTCACCTGGTTCGGACTCCAGAAAATTGTTGGTAAGCATAGATCCTGACCCTGAAAAGGTTGGCAAGTATCTGTCAGCATGTCTTCTAGACCTTTAGACCCTTTTCAGGGTGACATCTTCAGCGGAAGTCCTGTATCTGCGACGGCTGCAACACCTCTCCTGTTATCGGCGTTATTCGCGCGCGTGCATATACGTCGATAAGGGAACTACTGTCGCGGGTGTTGCGGCGTGGGCTGATAAGTGTCGTAATCACTTGCCCACCAGCAACCCAGCCTCCCTCGCTTCCTGCATCACACGCTTTATCTCAGCTCGGTAGTACCGCTCTTTTGCCTGCTTCTCACGCCAGTTCTTGTAACGCCCATGTTTGGTATTTGCGGCTGAGATAGCGGCTCTGCCGGCGGGTGTTTTAGGGCCCGTGCTGAGGCCGCCGTGCAACCGACAACGTCGTTTATCCTCCATGGCGAACTTCGCACAAGGCGCGCCTGAGCGTGTCTTAGCGCCGCATTTAATAGGTGTTTGGGCAGGATCATTCATAGGGTGATGTCTTTTTTAAAATCTTCGTGTCCGCCTGAGGGGGGTAACCCGATTAGCGTGGCCTCTCCATCGTGGGAGTCGAATGTCATACATAAGCGGAACCTCACATGCACAGGCGTTTAGCAGGATGCCGACACACCAGTGAGCCAAATATTTTTTGGGTGTCAGTGACCAGGGACCCGTGCTTAATTGCTTCGCCTGAAATCAGTCACGTTGCTTGCGCGATCACTATCACCATCCCTGAGGTCGTCCAAATAATCGGCCCAGACTTGCATCATATTCTGGCGCTGCTCAAGAAACTGCGTCCTGTTGTAGGCGCGCCCGAGTGGATCTTTTACTTTGTGTGCCAATTGATGCTCTATGAGCTCTGGTCTAAAGCCAAGCTGTTCATCGAGGATTGTTCTTGCGGTCGCTCGAAAGCCATGTCCACACATTTCATCTTTTGGAAAACCCAGACGCCGAAGGGCAGCTAAAACGGCGTTCTCACTCATAGGGCGCGTGGGGCTACGACCGTTCGGAAAAACATATTCGTGACGCCCAGAAACCGGCTCTAGCTCGCGCAATATTTCAACACTCTGTCTCGCCAAGGGAATGATAAGCGGCGTCATGGTTTTCCTGACGATAAAAGACCAGGTCGCATCATCAAGGTTGATGTCGCTCCATTTTCCTTGCGAAGCTCTCCGGGCCGTAAAAAACCAGTGGCGCCAGCTTAAGCGCGCACTGCACGGGCAAGGTTCCCGAGTAACCATCAATCTCGAGCAGCAAAGCACTTAGCCTTTCAGGATCAACAATCGCAGGCAGATGTTTTCTCTTGACGGGCGGCAGAGCGCCTTTCAAATCTTCCGCAACATCGCGCTCCGCTCGGGCGGTCGCGATGGCATATCTAAAGACTTGCCCGCAGATACTCAGCGTTCTGTGTGCTGTCTCTATCGCACCGCGCTCTTCGATCTTTCGAAGCACTCTGAGCAGATTTGGCGCTGATACAACCGCGACCGTGTCATGCCCAAGATAAGGAAAGATATTCTTTTCTAGTTTGCTGATAACGTTCTTCTGGTGAATGTCTGACCAGATAGGTGCTTGTTTCTGGAACCACTCTCTCGCAACGACTTCGAAAGAGTTTTCAGCATCAACAACGCGCTGTCTGCTGATTTCTTTGCTTCTTGCGCTGGGGTCCACACCTTGAGCAATCAGTCTTCGTGCCTCATCACGAGCGGCTCTCGCCTCCTTTAGGCTGATATCTGGATAGACGCCAAGAGACAAACGTTTCTCTTTACCGGCAAAACGATATTTCAGCCGCCACCATTCCCGCCAGCAGGCGAGATTTCGAGGTAGAGGCCCCTCTCGTCATAAAGACGTTTCGTTTTGCCCGCAGGTTGGGCTTGTTTAACTGCTCAGGATGTAAGTGCCATTGGGGCAACTATAGCATAAGACTGGAGTTGCCCCCAATAGTTGCCCCCAAGTGGTTCTGGATTCCGTTGGACGTCCTTAGGCTTGCTTGGAAAGTATTCTCAATAAAAACAATAATTTATGGGAAAACTAATCCTTCCCAGGTTTGCCTGGGAAGGGAATATGGTGGAGGCGGCGGGAGTTGAACCCGCGTCCGCTGGTTCGCCATTATTGGCTCTACATGCTTAGAGTCCGTCTATTAATTTAGCTTCAAGCCGCCCGACGGTCAGGGTGCGATCAGCGATCCCGATTAGCTTTAACGGTTCAGCCCCGGGCGAGGCATTCGCGCGATCTTGCTGTTTTGCCGTCCATTTCTCCTAGCAAGAAACGAATCATGGACGTAAGCGGGTTTTTTAGGCCGCTAGTGCGTAGTTTTCGTCGTTGGCAACTATAAAAAGTTACAGCGATTGTTTTACGAGAGTCACTACCCTCTCGGCATGCACCTCAAACTTTGATACCCGCGTCGAAACCAAGTCGCCCCCAATGAGCTTGCTGCGTGTAGCGAGTCGCACCAAAACTTTAGCCCGCACCACGCTGACATTCGTTCGTAAGGGTTATTTGCTGTATTTAGTTCCCTCGGTATTGATAATGATGTTGGTGAGAATAGCATGTTCTCGGGCAAAGGCAGTGGCTTGATCATCGCTAAAATCAGCACACGCGCCGAACGCCCGGGGCTCGTTCGCTAGCGGGTTATGAGGGTTTCTGGTAAAAATCGGTTGGCATTATAGGGTGACTGGGGACATGAGCGTAGATTCCAGAAGAGTTGAAAAAGTTTTTTCAGTGATGCAAAAACTAGCGTCTATCGGTAATGGCCTGGTGCGCGTAGGTGAGATTGCCGATGTCTTGCGCGATGCCAATGCTCCAACGCCTGCCTGGCAATTGCGCGCCGACTGCAATGCGCTTGCCGAGGAAGGGCGCATAAGCCTGCACGCTGGTTCTGGTGCCTGGCTTGTGGTGGCCCAGCGTCGGACTGACGGCGTAACCTAAATGCTAACAGCTCTCGACACGTCCGCGCTGCCGGTCATAACAAAGCCCGGTCGCATCTGCATTTTGCAGTCGAAATGGCATTTCAACTTAGTGCAAAGCATGACTGAAGCTTGCACACGGGTTTTGGCCCAGGCTGGCTACACGAAGATTGATGTTCACACCCTTCCGGGATCCCTCGAAGTTCCGCTGGCTGCTAGAGACCTGCTGGCAGAAGATTCTGCAGGTCATATTGACGCAGTGATCTGTTTCGGTGTCATTGTTAAGGGCGATACGCTGCACTTTGAAATGATCAGCCAAGAATCCATGCGTGGTCTGGGAGCCGTCATGCACGAATTCCGCAGGCCGGTGATTGTCGAAATTTTGCCGGTATTTACAGAGCAACAGGCCATCGACCGTGCTAGCGATGATGATTTCAACAAGGGCATCGAGGCCGCCGTTGCGGCTATTGAGATGATAGCTTGGCGGCGTGCTAACACGGCCTAGCTTCTGCTGACCTTGAACAGGCGCTGCTTGTCTCGTGCCCAGTCTTTTTCTTTGTTGGCCTCGCGTTTGTCGTGCTGTTTTTTACCCTTGCCCAGCGCGATTTCGCATTTCACTTTGTTCCCTTTCCAATACATTGCCAGTGGCACAATGGTATAGCCCTTTTGCTGGCTGGCAATGAACAGGCGCGACAGTTCCTTGGCGTGCAACAGCAGCTTACGCATGCGCTGAGGCTCTGCGACCACATGGGTTGATGCGCTTAACAGCGGAGTGATCGTGCAGCCCGCCAAATAAGCCTCGCCCTTGTGGATTTGCACAAAGGCCTCGGCCAGTTGAGCCTTGCCAGTGCGAATGCTTTTTACCTCCCAACCCATCAGCATCAGTCCTGCCTCGAACTTGTCTTCAATAAAGTAGTCATGTCTCGCACGGCGATTCTGCGCAATGCTGCCTGGGCTACTTTTTTTTCCTGACTTTGCCATCGGCGAATCTCAGTGATTCAATGTTAGAAGAAGTTTGCATCATACAGCAGCTGATCACATGCCCGCCCACCCAACTGGTCAAGCTGGGTGATTTCGGTAGTACAATTGCCTGGAAACGACTTAAAAGGCTTCCAATGGCGACACCTCCCAATTCTTCACATGCTTCGTCGCAAAGATGGTCGAGTCGCTGGCTCTTCGTGCTCGCCGCCGCAGGTTCTGCTGTCGGGCTTGGCAATATCTGGAAATTCCCGTACATCGCAGGAGAAAATGGGGGTGGCGCCTTCGTGCTGATTTACCTTGTCTGTATCGCTGCTGTTGGTATTCCAATCATGGTCAGCGAAGTTTTGATGGGGCGTAAAGGTCGGTCCAGTCCAATCCATACAATGCGCAAATTGGCTAAGGTATCGAGTCGCAGCGAGCGCTGGTCGATCTTGGGCTGGATGGGTGTACTTGCAGGATTTTTGATTCTTTCTTATTACGCTGTAATTGCGGGCTGGGCGGTGAGCTACATCTGGGCCAGCGGCAGCGGCGCCTTCGATGGAGCATCTGCGCAAGCTGTTGGCGCACACTTTGACGCATTTTTGGCCAGCCCCATTGAGCTGATTGGCTATCAGACAGGTTTCATGATTCTGACCATTTGGATTGTCGGCCGTGGCGTGACGAAGGGTTTGGAGACAGCAATTCGATGGCTCATGCCGCTGCTGTTTCTGCTACTGATCGCGCTACTGGTGTACAGCTTTAACTCCGGCGGTTTTGGCCAAGGTTTTGCCTTCATGTTTGATATGAAATGGGAGGCGGTAACCGCGGATTCTTGGCTAATTGCGATGGGCCAGGCGTTTTTTACTTTGAGTTTAGGTATGGGCACCATGATGGCTTACGGAGCCTACGTGCCAGATGATGCCAATTTGGGCACAACGGTTGTGACTATTGCCGGACTCGATACTTTGATCGCTTTGGCAGCGGGACTCGCGATATTTCCCATCGTCTTTGCTAATGGTCTTGAAATTGCCCAAGGCCCCGGACTTACCTTTGTGACGCTGCCTCTGGCCTTTGGCCAGATGCCACTGGGCGATCTCTTTGGGGCCTTGTTCTTCCTATTGCTGAGCTTTGCGGCGATTACATCTGCAATCTCGTTGACGGAACCAGCTCTGGCGTATTTAGTTGAGGAGTACAACGCCAAGCGTCAGCGGGTAGCTATCTCACTCGGCATCATTTGTTGGGCGTTGGGTTTAGGGACCGTCTTCTCGTTTAATATTTGGAGCGATATCACTTTTGTAGGAGGACTAACCTTTTTCGATACAGTTGATTACTTTTCTCAAAATATCTTGCTGCCGCTAGGCGGCATGCTGATCACATTCTTTGCAATATGGATGCTTCCGAAGGGATTAGTGGATCAGCAGCTTGGAATCGACAGCCCAAAACTCAGTTTGGGGTGGCGTTTGGTTGCGGGCATTATCGCCCCACTTGGCGTCTTGGCTGTATTCCTCAGCACCACATGGCCGTTGTTGTCTGGTCTCTGGCAGTGATTGAGATCACTCGTTCGTCTTTACTGCTGGCTCCTGCTACTGTCGCTTATTCGGTGGTCGCCGACGTTGAGGGTTATCCTGAATTCTTACCCGCCTGCGAGAGCGTAACGGTCCTAACTCGGGACCAAAACGCTTGTGGCGTTGAGTGCGTTGAAGCCAGAGTCGTAGCCAGTAAGGCTGGAGCCTCCTTTGACTTAGTGACCCGAAATATCGGATTGCTAAACGAATCGATAGGCGTCTCGTTAGTGAAGGGACCATTCGACACACTCGAGGGGGAGTGGTGCTTCAAAGCCTTGGGCGAGGCAGGTTGCCGGGTCGACTTCAGTGTGACCTTTGTTGCCAATGGCTTGCTTTCGAGACTCATTAATCCAATTGCACAATCCGTTGCCGATCTTCTTGTCGATGCATTTAGTCATCGCATAACGCAGACGGCAGCTCTGGGCGAGATGCTTTGAGTCAAGTAACAGTAACAGCAGTCTATGCAACCCCAGATCAGCAATTCCAAGTTACGTTGAGCCTGAGCGAGGAAGCTACGTTAGCCGACGCGATGACTGCGATGCGTGCTTTGCCAGAGTGCCAAACTTGGCGTATTGATGCGCGGGCTCTGGGCGTGTTCGGCAAAGTCAGATCACTTCAGTGGGCGCTTGCCGATGGCGACCGCGTGGAATGTTATCGACCGCTCGAAAGGGATCCAAAAACCGCACGACGGCTGCGAGCCAACGAGCAAAAACTAGTCAGCCAATAAAGCGCAGTCGCCTTCTCGCGTTCTTTCGCGTCACTACTTGCCGTGAAATTAGCTATCGGTTTCCGCGGCATTCTCGCTGCCGGCATCAACGGCGTCCGTTTCAGCGGCGGCGTCTTGGGGCACATAATCGCCTGCAATCGTAGCCAGGGTGTCGTCTTCGAAGGTGAGCACCATTTTAAACTTCTGAATGAAATAGTCAGGCACTTCCAAGGTATAGACATATACCCACTGGTCCTGTTTGAAGGGGTCGGCCAGCACAGGCTTGCCCATGACGAATTCAACTTGATTGCGGGTCATGCCAGGTTTTAGGCGATCTACCATTTCTTGGGTAATCACATTGCCCTGTTGAATCGACAGCTTGTACACCCGAGGAATCTTCAATTCGGGTAAATTAAGTTGCGAGAAGCTGCAACCGCCCAGGGTGAAGGCTAAAAAAGCTACGTAAAAATAATTCATGGCGGAGATGTTAAAGGCTCGTTGGGTTCAGCACCATCAGTTATCGCCGTTTCTTAGCTGCGCGGCGAGATCGCTGCCGCTACTCGGCTGCCGTGCTCGCCTCATTAAGCAGGGTTCGGGCATAGTCCCGAGTTTTATCGGTTACGTCGGCGCCGGCCAGCATGCGCGCTAACTCTTCGATGCGCTGTTCAAAATTTAAGTCGGTTATGTCCGTCTCAGCCTCTCGTTTAACAACGCACATATGATTGTGGGAACGAGCTGCCACCTGTGGCGCATGGGTGACGCAGATTACTTGGCTGCGTTCGGCAAGGTCTCGCAATATGCGTCCTACCGTATCTGCTGTGGTGCCCCCAACACCGACATCGGCCTCATCCAAAATAAGGCACGGTAGCTGGCTTCGCTGAGCAGCAACAATCTGAATAGCAAGATTGATGCGGGTTCGTTCGCCACCAGATGCGATTCGGTTCAAGGGTCCGGCATCGAAACTTTTATTGGTGCGCACATGAAACTCAATCTGCTCTAGCCCGTGCTCGCTTTGTTGGGGATGAAATACGATGCTGAGCTCGCCTTCCTTTATGCCAAGCGCGCGCATCTGTTCGTCCACTGCAGATCCAAACGACTTTGCTTTTTTTGTTCTTAGACTCGAAAGCTCTTTGGCCTGCTCCTCGAAGGCACGCTGTTGCTCAGCTTCTTGCGCTTTCAGTTGCTCAAGGCTGCTTCGATCAGAGGCGATGGCATCAAATTCTTCGATTAAGGACTGTGCGTGTTCGGCAAGCTGTTCTGGCTGCACTCTGTGTTTGCGTGCGAGGTCGTAAATCTGCTCAAGCCGCGATTCTGTGTCTGCAAGAGTTTGCGGATCGACGATAACCTGCTCGGAATAGTGGCGTAGATCCTTGTTCGTATCGTCGATCAGGGCTATTGCCGAATTTAGGGTCTCTACCCCGGCATTTAATGCCGAGTGATTGTCGTCAATACCCTCGAGGATCTTGGAAGCCTGTCGCAGGTCGTCTAGGTTCTCCATGCTAGCTCGAACTTGGGCAAGCTCAGCCAAAATGCTCTGTGCTTGTGAAAGGCGTTTGTGCTCAATTTCCAGGGTAGCTAGTTCGCCTTCGACAAAGCTAAGAGCCTCAAACTCCTCGATTTGATAGCTTAGCAAATCTTTGCGATCTTCCTGCTCTGCTAAGGCGCTCTGCAGTTGCTCGATTTTTGCTGAGCTACTCTGCCAGTCACGCCAAAGTGTGCTGACTTTTTCGGCCACTAGCTTTGCTTCTGCGTATTCGTCCAACATGCTGCGCTGCACGTTTCTATCGCTCAGGCGCTGGTGCTGATCTTGATCCTGAATATCGACTAAATGCTCGGTGGCTTCCTTCAGATAATTGACCGTGACCGGTACGTTATTGATAAAGGCCCTGGATCGGCCCTCTGCATTCACGACGCGCCTTACCAGGCAGCAGTCGTCATCAGCCTCGATCAGCTCGTCCATCAGGAGTTTTCGGTGTAACTCGGAGTCTTTGCGCAAGGCAAATTCCGCGCTCACATCGGCCTTCTCGGCGCCAGGACGGACACTGTCGGTGCGTGCCCGCTCACCCATCAATAGCCCCAAGGCCCCGAGCAAAATCGATTTGCCTGCGCCAGATTCGCCGGTAACACCAGTCAAACCCGGCGCAAAACCAATGTCTAGATGATCGACCAAGACATAATTGCGAATGGTGAGTTGATTGAGCATGAGAGCCGATGGTTGATTTGGGTGAGTGAAGAGACTAACACCGAATGGCATGGCCGCGCCCTTGGCTAGTGCAGACCCAGATCGGTTTCAGGTTTTAGTCCTAGAATCCGAACTTGATGGAACGGTTACCTTCTATAAGATCGACAATCATGTCGCGCAATCTAAGCCTGCAAAGCCAGATCCCCCAGATGAGCTGAATTCCAATGTCCGACAGTAATATAAACAATGCCTTAGACGCCGAGGTCGACCCTCGAGCCCAACAGCTTTTGAAGCTTTTGGTGGAGCACTACATTTCTGATGGCACCCCGGTGGCGTCTAAAGCCCTGGCTATGCTGCCTCAAGTTGGTGTTTCCTCAGCGACGGTGCGCAATGTAATGGGGGACTTGGAGGCACTGGGGTTGGTGCGTTCACCCCATACGTCAGCGGGCAAGGTGCCGACACACCTTGGGCTTCGTTTCTTCGTCGATACCCTGCTCAGTGTGGAGCCCTGGCAGCAGGATCAGGTAGAAGAGCTGCAAAGTGAGTTGAACCCAAATATGACGCCCAGTGAACTGCTGGCGACGGCCTCGGACATGCTATCGCAGTTTACCCAGATGACGTGCCTGATCACGACACCCAGAAAAAATCAGGTCAACTTGCGACAACTGGAATTCCTGCGATTAGACGAGGGCCGAATTTTGGTCATATTGGTGCTCGACGACAGAGAGGTGCAAAACCGCATAATTTATGTTGATGAGCCTTTTTCTGACAACGAACTTGCCCAAGCCGCCGCCCTAATCAACCGGGAGTTTGGCGGAAGACCGTTAATGGAAGTGCGGCACTCGGTGATCAGCAGTATGCGCGAGGATAAGGAGCAGATGGACGCGCTGATGCAGCGGGCACTCGATATCGCTGCTCAAGCCATGCCGGGACAGGAGGAAGAAGGACAGGAACTCTTGGTCAGCGGTGAAAGACGTCTGCTGGATTTCACGGCAGACACTTCAGTTGTCAAGAGCTTGTTCGACGCTATTTCTAAGAAGGGTCGGGTGCTAACGCTCCTAGACCAATGTCTTGAAAGTACCGGGGTGCAGCTCTTCATTGGCAAAGAATCGGGATATCGCCCCTTGGGCGAAATGTCACTAGTGACCTCATCTTATCAGGCGAATGGAGAACTGGCTGGCGTGCTTGGTGTGATTGGTCCAACCCGCATGGATTATAAGGATGTGATCCCTGTCGTGGATGTAACCGCCAAGGTTCTTAGCGCCGCCATGCGCAACGGAACCTGAATTCCCTTACTGAAATTTATCGTCTAAGCCTTGTTTTCTCGGTAGCGGGCCTCATATAGCGCAAGCGAGGGCGTTAGAGGAGCAATCATGGCGAACGAACCGATGGACGAGTCCCTATCCGAAAAGGTGAATTCGGATCCTATAAAGGAAGGAAGTGACAATCAGCAAACCGAGTCGCATGCGCTGGAGGAAGACGAGGGCGATCTCGGGGCCGAGGAGACTAAGCCGGACGGAGCGGGCAGCAGTGCCCTGGACGAAACAAGCGAAGAACTTACCAAGGTCAAAGATCAGCTTCTGCGAACCGTCGCCGAGATGGAAAATGTGCGGCGCCGAGCGCAACGCGACGTTGAAAACGCCCACAAATTTGCAGTGGAAAAATTACTTAGCGATCTGTTGCCAGTAATCGATAGTCTCGAGAAGGCTGTAGAAGCGGCCAAAACGACAGAAAACCCAGACAGCATGGCCGAGGGCATAAGACTATCTCTTAAATTATTCGTTAGCATACTGGAGAAGGCGGGTATCGCCGTTGTCGATCCTTTGGGCGAACCCTTTGACCCGCAATTGCATGAAGCAATGGCGATGGTGCCCAACCCCGACGCAGAACCAAATTCAGTCATGGATGTAATGCAGCGCGGCTATACCTTAAATGGCCGACTGGTGCGCGCTGCGAAGGTTGTCGTAGTAAAGGGTGATTAGGCGACCCTTCGTACATTTTCTACGGCCAAGGGCCTTGAAGAAATTTGGTTAGACCAAACATAGACCGAAAGAGCTGAAGCAACTAAAGCTGACTTTATTGAATTGGGGCAAAAGAAAGGCACCCCAACGCGTGACAACCCACGCACAAATGCGGAGAAGAAAATGGGAAAGATTATCGGCATAGACTTGGGTACTACCAACTCATGTGTATCGGTTTTGGATGGCGGCGACGCACGAGTCATTGAAAATTCGGAAGGCGATAGAACCACGCCATCTATAATCGCTTACACTGAAGGCGGAGAGATTCTAGTTGGTCAAAACGCCAAGCGCCAGGCAGTGACAAATCCAAACAATACCGTGTTTGCAGTGAAGCGGCTAATCGGTCGTAAGTTTAAAGACGATGTTGTACAAAAGGACATCAAAATGGTGCCCTACAAAATAGCCGCAGCAACAAACGGTGATGCGTGGATTGACGTCAACAACGAGCAGCTAGCGCCACCACAGATCTCCGCGGAAATTCTCAAAAAGATGAAAAAGACCGCCGAAGAGTACCTCGGAGAAGATGTCAGTGAAGCGGTGATCACCGTTCCGGCTTATTTCAATGACTCCCAGCGCCAGGCAACGAAGGACGCAGGTAAAATCGCTGGTCTAGACGTCAAGCGCATTATCAACGAACCCACCGCTGCGGCTTTAGCCTATGGCCTAGACAAAAACCGCGGTGACGCAAAGATAGCGGTCTATGACTTGGGTGGGGGCACCTTCGACGTGTCCATCATCGAAATTGCCGAGGTGGATGGCGAGCACCAATTCGAGGTGCTGTCGACCAATGGCGATACGTTCCTAGGTGGTGAAGACTTTGACTTGAAGATCATCGACTTTTTGGCTGATGAGTTTCAAAAAGAGAATGGTGTTGATCTCCATAACGATCCCTTGGCCTTGCAGAGACTGAAGGAAGCAGCTGAAAAGGCTAAGATCGAATTGTCTAATAGCCAACAAACCGAAGTTAATCTGCCTTACATTACCGCGGACCAGACCGGCCCCAAGCACCTAGTCACAAAGCTGACACGCTCAAAACTGGAGTCACTGGTGGGTGATTTAGTCAGCCGTACCATCGACCCCTGCCGCATTGCTCTGAAGGATGCAGACCTCAGTGTCGACGATATTGACGACGTTATTTTGGTCGGCGGTCAAACGCGCATGCCGTTGGTGCAGGATCAAGTGAAAGGCTTTTTCAAAAAAGACGCCAAGCGCGATGTAAATCCGGATGAGGCGGTTGCTATGGGGGCGGCCATTCAGGCTGCAGTATTGGCTGGAGACGTCAAGGATGTACTGCTCCTAGACGTTAGCCCACTGTCCTTAGGTATTGAGACCATGGGCCAAGTGATGAGTGTGCTGATTGAAAAGAACACGACTATCCCGACCAATAAGACTCAGGTGTTTTCAACTGCTGACGATAATCAAACAGCGGTAACGATTCATGTCCTGCAGGGTGAGCGAAAGCAAGCGGGCCAAAACAAGTCCTTAGGGCGATTCGACCTGTCCGATATACCTCCTGCACCGCGAGGGATGCCGCAGATCGAGGTGGCTTTCGACATTGATGCTAACGGTATTTTGAATGTGTCTGCCAAGGATAAGGCGACGGGCAAAGAACAGTCGATCGTCATTAAGGCCTCGAGCGGTCTTTCCGACGAAGAGATTGAGCAAATGATTCGCGACGCAGAAGCCCATTCCGAAGAGGATAAAAAGTTTGAAGAAATGGTGGCCCTGCGCAATCAAGCTGATGGCCTGATACATGGTGCCCGCAAGGCTGTCGAAGATGCTGGCGATAAAGCCACAGACGAAGAGAAGACTGCCATCGAAACCGCTGCTTCGGAATTAGAAGAGGCCTTAAAGAGCGAAGAAAAAGACGCGATAGAAGACAAAATCAAGGTCTTGTCAGAGGCTTCAGCTGGACTGGCGCAAAAGATGTACGCTGAACAGGCGCAAGCAGCCGGCGAGACGGACCAAGACACAGCAGAGGGTGATGCTGTTGAAGCGGAATTCGAAGAAGTAAAAGACGACAAAGAACAAAAGCAGTAAACGCTGCAGTTTGGACTCATAGGCCTAAAGCCACCGCGGGTGGTCTTTGTCGTTACGCCAGATCGCCCAGCGAGGTGGGCCGCAAGGCCGGTTAGATGGGCGGTTAAAGGAAAAACATGGCAAAGCGAGATTATTACGAAGTTTTGGGCGTTGACCGAAACGTCTCCGACGGCGACCTAAAAAAGGCTTATCGGCGTATCGCCATGAAACTTCACCCGGATCGTAATCCCGGGGATGCCGCCGCAGAGGCACAGTTTAAAGAAGCGAACGAAGCCTACGAAGCACTCAGCGATCCGGAAAAGCGCCAAGTCTACGATCAGTATGGCCACGAGGGTCTAGATCCAAACAGTGGCGCGGGCCGGGGTGCGGGTGGCTTTGGCGACATTTTTGGCGATGTATTCGGCGATATTTTTGGTGGTGGGCGCGGCGGAGGTCGAGGCGGCCCGGCGCGTGGCTCCGATTTGCGGTATAATTTAGCGTTATCCCTCGAACAAGCTGTTCACGGCGACTCAGTCGAAATTCGCATACCAGTTCTCGACACTTGTGAGGATTGCGGCGGTTCCGGCGCGGCGCCCGGAACGTCTGCGAGCACTTGTCCAGATTGTAATGGCTCGGGTCAAGTTCGTGTATCGCAGGGTTTTTTCTCTCTTCAGCAAACTTGTCCGCGTTGTGGAGGTCGAGGCCAAATAATACTAGACCCCTGTAAGACATGCGGTGGTGCAGGCCGTGTGGAGAGGCGCAAAACATTGTCCGTTAAAGTGCCTGCAGGTGTCGACGTAGGGGATCGAATACGCCTGTCCGGCGAGGGTGAGGCAGGCCCTAATGGCGGTCCCCCGGGCGACTTGTATGTGCAAATTGACGTGCAGGCCCATCCAATTTTTCAGCGTGACGGGCGGCATCTCCATTGCGAGGTGCCGATATCCTTCGCTGATGCGGCGCTTGGCGGCGAACTCGAGGTTCCTACCTTGGATGGCAGGGTTAAACTCAAAGTTCCTGCGGAGACTCAAACGGGCAAGGTTTTTCGTCTCCGCGGCAAAGGCGTCACGCAGGTTCGGGGAAGCGGTGTAGGCGACTTGCTATGCCGCGTCGTTATCGAAACGCCGGTAAAGCTCACCGACGAGCAGCGACACCTGTTACAGGATCTGAAGGCCTCTTTGGAATCCAACAGCAAGCACTCCCCTAGAGGTAAAAACTGGTTTGATGGTGTAAGAAGCTTCTTCGAAGAACTCAAATCCTAGCGCGCTCTTAGAGATGGCTCTTAGTGTGCCGAGAGCTATTCTGGGGCGCTGCGCGCCCTGACATAAAAAACAGGTGGAGATATGATTCGAGTGGCAGTAGCCGGTGCGACCGGACGCATGGGTAAAACCTTGATACAGGCGATCAGCGAGAGCGACGGTTTAACCCTAACCGCAGGGTTCGAGCATGCAGATCATCCAAAGCTTGGAGAGGACCTGGGGGTCCTTTGCGGCCTCGGCCCACTGGATGTAGCCCTAAGCAGCGATCCGCAATCCCAGGCCAACGATTTCGATGTCGTAATCGATTTTACTATTCCAAGTGCCACTCTGGCCCTAGCACGGGTTTGCTCCGAAAAGGGCAATGCCATGGTGGTTGGTACGACAGGATTCGACGATCAACAAACCAATGCCCTGGAGGGGTACTCTCGAAAAACGGCCATATTCGTTTCACCTAACATGAGCGTTGGGGTGAGCTTATCAATGAAGCTGATTGAAATTGCGGCAAAGGCCTTGGGCGATGAGTTTGATGTAGAAGTCATTGAGGCCCACCACAAGCACAAGATTGATGCACCCTCTGGCACTGCGGTGAGGATCGGTGAGGTGCTTGCCACAGCGCTGAACCGAAGCCTGGCGAGCGATGCGGTCTATCATAGGCAGGGCATTACTGGGGCACGAGACCCGAAAGCTATCGGCTTTTCGACCATCCGCGGCGGCGACATCGTTGGCGAACACACGGTTTTATTTGCAGGGGAGGGAGAGCGATTAGAAATCACCCATCGCGCCACAAGTCGCAACAATTTCGCCCAAGGTGCGCTGCGCGCAGTGGCACTGGTGGCCAATGCCGCACCGGGCTGGTACGACATGGATGATTTGTTGGATATCTAGTTGTTCATGGCAGCACTCGCGTAGGTCTTCAATCTATAGAGATTTTTGCTGATTTTTGACCCGGCTCTCCGTAGACTTATTGCCTAACCCGCTGATAGGTCGTCAGCAGAATTGCACACTGGCCAACGCTCTTCAGGCGTATGGCTGGCATCCTTTGGCCTGCGCCATTTTCAGACGACGGCGACCAAAAATGGGGTGGGTTAGGCGTGACAAAACAGAGCTTCGGTGACGGTTTTGCACAGGTGACGGACCAGAAAAAGGGATTCTTGTTGAGACCTGCCCTACTAGTGCTCGAAGACGGAAGCTTATTCCATGGTCAATCCATCGGTTCGGAGGGTCAGACTGTTGGTGAGGTAGTTTTCAATACCGCTATGACAGGCTATCAAGAGATCCTCACAGACCCATCCTATTGCCGGCAAATGGTGACGCTCACTTATCCCCAAATTGGCAATACTGGCGTTACGCCGGAGGACGAAGAGTCGGACCAAATTTGGGCGTCCGGCCTGATTGTTCGGCAGATGCCCCGTTGGGTTAGCAGCTGGCGCCAGCGCGGTTCGCTCAAAGATTATCTCGTTAGTCATAATACCGTCGCCATAGCCGATGTGGATACTCGGCGACTGACTCGATTACTGCGAGAAAAAGGTGCGTTGGCTGGCTGTATTTTAACGGGCGATACTGCCTCATCAGCGGAAGGCGAGCAGAAAGCTTTGCAGGCAGCTAGAGAGTTTACAGGCCTGTCCGGTATGGATCTTGCCAAGGAAGTGACGGGTGACCAGCGCAGTTGGACACAAACATGCTGGTCGCTCGGAGAGGGCTTTGGTGAGCAGGGCGAGGCTACTTATAAGGTAGTTGCTTACGACTTTGGTGTGAAGCGCAATATCCTGCGCGTATTGGCCGGCAAGGGTTGCGACCTTACCATTGTGCCGGCACAAACGCCTGCAGAGGATGTGCTGGCAATGAATCCGGACGGAATCTTTTTGTCAAATGGCCCAGGCGACCCTGAACCCTGTGAATATGCCATCGCCGCCATTCGTGAGTTCCTGCAGCGAGACATACCCCTGTTTGGCATCTGTTTGGGTCACCAGCTTTTGGCCTTGGCGAGCGGCGCCCAAACAGAAAAGATGACTCACGGTCATCATGGGGCCAACCATCCCGTACAAGACTTAGATAGCGGTGAGGTAGTCATTACCAGCCAAAATCACGGTTTTGCCGTCGATGAGGCCAGCTTACCCGAGCACTTGAAATGTACACACAAGTCGCTATTCGATGGCACGGTGCAGGGTGTGCGACATCTCAATCATCCCGCATTTGGGTTCCAGGGGCACCCAGAGGCGAGTCCCGGACCTCAGGACTGCGAATACTTGTTCGACCATTTCATCAACCTGATGCTCGAGCGCTAGGAATAGACAGTAAAATGCCAAAGCGTACTGATATTAAATCCATACTGATCCTCGGAGCTGGTCCCATTGTAATCGGTCAAGCCTGCGAGTTTGATTATTCCGGGGCCCAGGCCTGTAAAGCGCTAAAAGATGAGGGGTACCGAGTAGTTCTAGTGAATTCGAACCCGGCCACTATTATGACGGATCCGTCCATGGCGGATTCGACGTATGTAGAACCCGTCGAGTGGCGCACAGTAAGCCGAATCATTGAACAAGAACGTCCCGACGCTCTCTTACCAACCATGGGGGGGCAAACAGCATTGAACTGCGCCCTCGATCTGGTAAGCGAAGGGGTACTTGAGCGTTTTGGTGTTCAAATGATCGGCGCTAGCCAAGACGCCATCGACAAGGCCGAGGATAGAGAGCGTTTTGATAAAGCAATGAGGTCCATTGGGCTTGAAACACCCCGCTCGGCAATCGCCCACAGCATGGAGGAGGCCATTCAAGTACAAAGCCAGCTGGGTTATCCCTGCGTCATTCGTCCCTCGTTCACCCTGGGCGGCAGCGGTGGAGGAGTTGCCTACAACAAGCAAGAATTTGAAGAAATTTGCCATCGAGGGCTGGAACTTTCCCCCACTAGCGAACTTTTGATTGATGAGTCGCTGTTGGGCTGGAAAGAGTTTGAGATGGAGGTGGTTCGAGACAATAAGGACAATTGCATCATTGTCTGCGCTATTGAAAACGTCGACCCGATGGGCGTTCACACTGGCGACAGCATTACTGTCGCTCCGGCACAGACTTTGACGGACAAGGAATATCAAATTCTGCGTAACGCATCGATCGCCGTACTACGTGAAATCGGTGTCGAAACTGGCGGGTCCAATGTTCAGTTTGGCATTAATCCAGACGATGGTCGGGTGGTCGTGATTGAAATGAACCCTCGCGTGTCGCGGTCTTCGGCTTTGGCCTCTAAGGCGACTGGATTTCCAATTGCGAAAATCGCTGCAAAGCTCGCGGTGGGTTATACCCTCGATGAATTGGAAAACGACATAACCGGCGGAGTTACGCCGGCCTCCTTTGAACCCAGCATTGATTATGTTGTTACTAAGATCCCTCGCTTTACTTTCGAAAAATTTCCTCAAGCAGACGCCAGACTAACAACGCAAATGAAGTCCGTTGGTGAAGTAATGGCTATAGGCTGCACGTTTCAGGAATCTTTACAAAAGGCGCTCAGAGGTCTGGAGATCGGCATGGTGGGTTTCGACCCTGTGCTCGATACGAAAGATTCCGAGTGGCGCAGCGTTTTGAAGCGGGAATTAGCTACACCGAGCACACTAAGACTCTGGTACGCGGCCGATGCTTTTCGTGTGGGATTTTCGGTGAAGGATATATTCGAGTTGACCAAGATTGACCCTTGGTTTTTGGCAGAGATTGAGGACATTGTTGCCGAAGAATTGCTCCTTAGCGAACAATCTTATATCCACCTCGGAGAGCAGGCATGGCGCCGGGCGAAGCGAAAAGGTTTCTCTGATGCGCGATTGGCGCAACTACTAGATTGCTCTGAAACGCAGGTTCGAAACGCTCGTGAGGCAGTAGATGTTAAACCGGCTTATCGCAGAGTAGATACGTGCGCAGCTGAGTTTCCTGCAAACAGCGCCTATATGTATTCAACCTACGAGGAAGAATGCGAAGCGCACCCGACGGACCGAAAAAAGATCATGGTGTTGGGTGGAGGGCCTAACCGCATTGGTCAAGGAATTGAGTTTGACTATTGCTGCGTGCATGCAGCACTTGCGATGCGCGAAGACGGTTACGAAACTATCATGGTGAATTGTAATCCGGAAACAGTCTCCACAGACTATGACACCTCGGACCGTTTGTACTTTGAGCCTGTGACCCTTGAGGATGTTCTTGCCATCGTCGACGTGGAAAGGCCTACTGGGGTCATTGTGCAGTTTGGCGGCCAGACTCCACTCAAACTTGCAGACGATCTGGCCCGTCTCGGAGTACCGATTATCGGCACCAGTCCGGATGCCATCGATCGAGCGGAGGATCGAGAACGCTTTCAGCAGCTGGTTGAAAAATTGCGCTTACTTCAACCATCGAATCGCGTGGCTTCCAACGCCGAGCAGGGTGTGCAGCGCGCCGAAGAGATAGGGTATCCACTTATCGTAAGGCCTTCCTACGTATTGGGTGGGCGTGCCATGGAGTTGGTCTATAACGAAGACGAGCTGCGTCAATACATGCAAAGCGCAGTAGACGTATCCAATGATTCGCCAGTCTTGCTTGATCGTTTTTTGGACAAGGCGGTAGAAGTTGATGTGGACGCGGTATCTGACGGAGAGCAAGTCGTCATCGGCGGGATTATGCAGCATATCGAGCAGGCTGGCGTGCACTCTGGCGATTCCGCATGCTCGTTACCACCCTATAACCTCCCCTCGGTCATTCAAGACCGCATTCGCGAACAAGTTAAAGCGCTGGCGCTTGAACTCCACGTGATTGGTTTAATGAACGTTCAAATGGCGGTGCAGGGTGATGGCGTATTTGTGCTCGAGGTCAATCCTCGTGCTTCTCGCACGGTACCTTTTGTCTCCAAGTGCATTGGTCAGTCGCTTGCGAAGATAGCTGCGCGCTGTATGGCGGGAAAAAAATTGTCTGAACTCGGCTTCATCGAGGAAGTCATACCCCGATTCGTTCACGTAAAAGAGTCGGTCTTCCCGTTCAATAAATTTATTGGCGTTGACCCTATCTTGGGCCCTGAGATGAAGTCGACTGGCGAAGTCATGGGTGTGGGCAAGACCTTCGGAGAAGCATTTTCAAAAGCCTCACTCGGGGCCGGTGAATGTCTACCGCAGCAGGGGCGTGCTTTTATGAGCGTTAAAGACTCGGACAAAATCGGTGCAATTGAAGTAGGCCGCAGCTTGATCGATCTGGGATTCAAGTTGGTCGCGACCCGCGGCACTGCCCGTGAATTGCTAAATGCTGGTTTGAAATGCGAACAAGTAGACAAGGTAAATGAGGGCCGGCCCGACGTATCGGATATGCTTAAGAACGAGCAAATTGATTTGATTATAAATACAACAGAGGGCCGACAGTCCATTGCAGACTCAGCAATCATACGGCGTCTGGCACTTCTCAATAAGGTCTGCTATACGACCACGTTGACCGGTGGTGAGGCGTTTTGTATCGCGATCCGACAAGGCATTGGGGATCAGGTCACCAGTCTTCAGCAACTGCACAGTGCGCTAGCGCACTAGGGGCCTTCTATGCCAAATCCTATGACAGTTAAGGGCGCGGAGGATCTGCGCGAAGAGCTCGCCCACCGAAAGGGGGCACTGCGACAAGAAATTTCTGAAGCGATTGCTGAGGCTAGGGCCCATGGCGACCTGAAAGAAAATGCGGAGTATCACGCGGCGAGGGAACAGCAGAGTTTTAACGAAGGTCGAATTCAAGAAATCGAGTCGCGTTTAGCTGACGCACAAATCATTGATGTCAGTAAAATCGCGCCCTCGGGAAAAGTGATTTTCGGCACTACGGTGACGCTGATCGCGTGCGACACGCAGGAAATGATTCGTTATCACATCGTCGGTGAGGACGAAGCGGATCTTAAGCGAAACAAGATATCGGTTCTATCACCCATTGCGCGAGCCTTGATTGGCAAGATGGAGGACGACTTTGTGAATGTGGTGACCCCGGGCGGCGAACGCGAGTTCGAAGTCGCCGCCGTGGAGCATCTGGGGTAAGAATGCTTGGTTCGGCCCGCAGCTAGATTCTAAATGACCTATTGGCCCAGATCTCGCTGGTCCAGGAAACGAGCGATATTGGATAACTTAGGATTGGCTTTGGGATTGCGACGATAAAGCACCGCTACTTTGCCGATCTGCTGTAAGACGATCGATGATGTAGCCTGGGCCAACGCGGTTGCGACAGCGTCACGAATCGTTCTATCCGGGCTAAACACTTTGATTTTAATCAGCTCGTGATCGCTCAATGCACGCTCTGTTTCTTCGATAATGCCATCAGTTATGCCTCGCTCGCTCACTGCGACGACTGGATCTAGGTGGTGAGCAACGCCGCGTAGCGACTTCTTCAGTTGGGTGTTTAAACTAGGTTTTTGCATTGGGGTATGCTACCGGCAGCAGCTGGCAGACTGCCAGCAACCATAAACAGCAAATCGGAATCGGTTATGGCCAAGCGGAGTAAGTCCAGTGAGCGCTGGCTGCAGCGCCAGCGCAAAGACTACTTCGTGCGACAAGCGCAAAAAGGCGGTCATATCTCGCGAGCGCACTACAAACTTGAGCAGATCGATCAGCGCTATCGAATCATAAAACCCGGTCAACGAGTGCTTGAGCTCGGCGCGGCTCCCGGTGGTTGGACACACTATCTTGAAAACAAATTGCGCGGTGGAATGCTTATTGCCATCGACTCTCTTCCGATTACCTGCGGCCAGGACACCCGGGTTGTTGAAGGCATGGCTGGTGACGAGGTTGTTGACAGAAAAATCGATGACATATTGGACGGAGAGCAACTCGACCTTGTTTTATCGGACATGGCCCCCACCATTTCTGGCGTACGCGCAGTAGATCAAGCACGCGTGATGGATTTGGCAGATACCTGTTTTGAATACTGTCAGCGTTGGTTGCGTCTTGGTGGCGTGATGACGGTGAAGTCCTTCCAAGGAGAAGGTCTAGATACGTGGGTTGCGGGCCTCAAAAAGTCTTTTGATAAGGTAAATGTGACCAAACCGAAGGCGTCGCGATCGGAGTCTAGAGAAGTGTTTGTTGTCGCTATGGGCTTCGGTGATTAGATCTTGGCTAGATAATCGGACATTGGCGGGCTTGGACATTTTTTCGTAGTGTGAAAATCTCGTGTACCCTGTTTCAATCGACTTCAACGAATGAAACGCAGAATCGGTGGTACAGTCCTCAATTAGGATCGAGATAGAGCATCTACGCGTTCAGAGTGCTGAAAGTTAAAATTTTGGTGAGTGTTCGCTCTTCGGCGCGATCACTTAATAAAATAAATCGAGGAAATTCCGGTGTCGGATATGGGAAAAAATGTAGTTCTCTGGTTGGTGATTTTGGCCGTTCTTCTGACGGTATTCAGCAACTTCAATGTCGATTCGCAAAATCCGCCGGTGAAGTACTCGGAGTTTTTGCGCTCAGTGGAGCAAGGTCAAGTTAATGAGGTGACGATTCAGGGTAACCGCATATATGCTACGGATCGCACTGGTAGCCGGTATACGGTTACGGGATTTGAAAACGATCCAGGGCTCGTTAGCGAACTCCGAGATCGTAGCATTGACTTTCAATTCCTCGAAGAGGAGGGTCAGAGCGTCTGGACCCAGCTGCTATTGGCGAGTTTCCCGATCTTGATCATCCTTGCCGTAGCAATGTTTTTCATGCGCCAGATGCAGGGGGGCAGTGGCGGCCGTGGCGGTCCGATGTCGTTTGGTCGAAGCAAGGCAAAGCTTCTCTCAGAAGATCAGATTCAGACTACGTTTGCCGATGTAGCCGGTGTTGATGAGGCAAAAGAAGACGTTCAGGAACTCGTCGAGTTTTTGCGAGATCCTGGCAAGTTTCAGCGCCTGGGTGGGCATATCCCGCGTGGCGTTTTAATGGTAGGACAGCCTGGAACGGGAAAAACACTATTGGCTAAGGCGATCGCCGGAGAGGCAAAGGTTCCATTTTTCTCAATTTCCGGTTCCGATTTTGTAGAAATGTTCGTCGGGGTTGGAGCGTCACGTGTGCGCGATATGTTCGAGCAGGCGAAAAAGCAGGCTCCTTGCATTATTTTCATCGACGAAATCGACGCCGTGGGTCGGCATCGCGGCGCGGGCCTTGGTGGCGGTCACGACGAGCGGGAACAAACACTCAACCAACTCCTGGTGGAAATGGACGGTTTTGAAGGCAACGATGGCATCATTGTTATTGCAGCAACAAACCGTCCAGACGTTTTAGATCCAGCTTTGTTGCGTCCCGGTCGTTTTGACCGACAGGTGGTTGTTGGGCTGCCTGATATTCGAGGCAGGGAGCAGATCACCAAGGTACATATGCGAAAAGTGCCCATAGCGGATGATGTTGACGCGAGCATTATCGCACGTGGGACGCCAGGATTTTCCGGTGCGGACTTAGCCAATTTGGTTAACGAGGCCGCTTTGTTCGCTGCCCGTGGCGGCAAGCGTCTGGTGAGCATGGAAGAGTTTGACAAGGCTAAAGACAAAATCATGATGGGCGCTGAGCGCAAATCCATGGTGATGTCTGAGAAAGAAAAGCGCAATACAGCCTACCATGAAGCTGGTCACGCAATCGTTGGCAGGCTAATGCCGGATCACGACCCGGTATACAAGGTGACCATCATCCCGCGTGGGCGTGCGCTCGGCGTTACCATGTTCCTACCCGAAGAAGACCGCTATAGCATGAGTGCGCAGGGAATTCGTTCACAGATTGCCAGCCTGTTTGGCGGGCGGATCGCCGAGGAGATCACCTTGGGCGTTGAACATGTTACAACGGGAGCCTCTAACGATATTGAGCGCGCAACGAGCTTGGCTCGCAGTATGGTTACTAAGTGGGGCCTCTCAGAGAAGCTAGGCCCGTTGATGTACGACGAAGACGATGGGGAGGTCTTCCTGGGTATGTCGGCGGGTGCAAAACCTAAGGCCCATTCACCTGAAACGGCCTACGCGATTGACCAAGAAGTCCGACAGATTGTCGACGACTGCTATAGCACCGCAAAGAACTTGTTGACGGAAAACATCGACAAGCTGCACATCATGGCAGATGCATTGATGGAATTCGAAACGCTTTCCTCAGACCAACTTGATGACATAATGGCAGGTGGCAAACCGCGTCATCCTACTGAGCCGCCAACCAAACCCGGATCTGGCGCAACGAATGCGGAGCATGGATCGCCGATTGGCGGGCCGGCAGAGGAAACATGATTGGCGAAAAGCCGATCTGCCCTTGATAGTATCTCCAGTAGCAAAAACCCTTCACTGCGGTGATCGAGTGCTTTCGTTCGAAACGCCGCGGCTAATGGGAATTCTGAACATTACGCCAGACTCTTTTTATGATGGCGGAACGCTGCTCCAAAGAGACTCAGTCGCTCTCGACGCGGTAAGAGGGAAAGCGCTTGCCATGGTCGAGAGCGGCGCGGCTATCCTTGATGTCGGCGGTGAAAGCAGTCGCCCTGGAGCCAGTGCGGTGAGCCCCTCGGAAGAGCAACGCCGGGTGTTACCAGTGCTTGAAGCCTTAGCAGACCTTGATGTGGTCTTATCTGTGGACACATATCATAGTGAAACGGTACGCGCCGCGATTAGTCATGGCGTTGGCATGATAAATGACATCACCGGCGGACGAGACCCTGAGGTGGTGGCTGCGGTCGCAGAGGGAGAGGCGGCCTATGCTCTCATGCATATGCAGGGTTCGCCTCAAACGATGCAGCAAGCGCCAACATACCGAAATGTGGTCGCCGAAGTGTCTGCTTATTTGCACGATCGGTTTGCAGCCTGTCGAGCCGCTGGCATTGTTTCGGACCGTCTAGTTGTAGATCCGGGATTTGGTTTTGGCAAAACCCTTGAGCATAATTTGGCGCTGCTTAGATGCTTATCGGATTTACGGGTGGAGAGCTGTCCGATTTTAGTTGGCCTTTCGCGTAAGACAATGATCGGTAGAATGACTGGCCATTCCGTAGATGCACGGTTGCCCGGCAGTCTCGCGGCGATGCTTATTGCCTTGCAAAACGGTGCAGATCTTGTTCGCGTGCACGATGTTGCAGAGAGCATGGATGTCCTTCGTGTTTGGAGAACGTACATTGCGCAAGGTTAACGAACCTGGGCAACCCCTGTCTGCAGGCTGGCTTTATTCTCTGCCCTGAGTATCCTTTTCAAATATTGGGGTCCCAGGGTTGTGCGAATCGCACCTGATGATCAAAAACAGCGATTTCGGACAAATTATGACGCAAAGGCACTTTGGCACGGACGGCATTCGAGGCCGGGTTGGCGAAAAGGAAATCACGCCAGAATTTTGTTTACGCTTGAGCTGGGCAATCGGCAATGTGTTTGCTCAACAAGATCGGCGTCCCCTTATTGTCATTGGTAAGGACACGCGCATTTCCGGCTATATGCTGGAGTCTGTTTTGCAGTCAGGCTTCATTTCAGCGGGAGCGGATGTCAGCCTGCTGGGCCCCATACCGACCCCAGCGATTGCCTACCTCACTCGCACGGTTAGCGCCGATGTTGGCGTGGTAATCAGTGCCTCCCACAACCCTTTTTACGATAACGGAATCAAGCTGTTCGATGGAGCAGGGAACAAAATTAGCGACGCCTTAGAACAACAAATCGAAGCGATGATGGAAGCCCCAATGGTCTGTCAGGACTCGAAGAACCTAGGCAAGGCAAAGCGAATCGCTGATGCGACGGGTCGATATGTGGAGTTTTGCAAAAACTCGGTGCCCAACGGCTTTAGCTTGCGCGGTATGAAAATCGTGCTGGATTGCGCTCACGGAGCAACCTATCAGGCGGCGCCGCAAGTATTTTCTGAGCTGGGTGCGGACGTAGTGGTCGTGGCTGCAGATCCCAATGGCTTCAACATCAACAAGGACTGCGGCTCTACCCATCCTGAGCACTTGCAGCAGCGCGTTGTCGAGGAGTCGGCAGATATTGGCATTGCCTTTGACGGTGATGGTGACCGTCTGGTCGTGTCGAATGCCAAGGGCGAACTCTTAGACGGTGACCATTTGCTCTATGTGATCACGCAAAATCGTTTATTTAGAGAAGCAATGCATGGTGGTGTTGTTGGCACTGTTATGTCGAATTTTGGATTGGAGCAGGCGTTGAAAGAGCTTTCAGTGCCGTTTTTGCGGGCGCAGGTTGGTGATCGACACATCATGGAAGCATTGCTAGAGCGTCAATGGGTGCTGGGTGGCGAACCGTCGGGCCATATTTTGGCCCTTGATCTTTGCGGCACCGGCGACGCTATCGTGGCCGGACTGCAAGTGTTGCTCGCTGTGAAGGATGCTGATGTGAGTTTGAAAGATTTTGCCTCAGGATTGGTCAAGGTACCTCAGGTGCTTGTTAACGTCGTTGTGAACTCGCCTGCGGAGATAAGTCGCCATCCTGACATGCTTGAGGCGACGGCCAGTTACGAGCACGATCTTGCTGATCGTGGTCGCATTTTGGTGCGACCTTCTGGAACGGAGCCACTGCTGCGCATAATGGTTGAGGGTGAAGACGAGAGCGAAGTCACACGTATCGCTGACGATCTGGCGAAGCATGCCAAGAGCATCCAGGCTGCCTAGTCTTTTGACATTTTCAAAGGCTTCCATGCTCACCCGGAGTGGATTCGGCATTATTCACTGGGAAGCAATGAATCAATCTTCGGGTCTTACCGCCCCTTCACGAGGAGAGTGGTCATTCTCTGTTAAAAAAAAGAGCGGTTTTTTGCGGCTGAACAATTACTGAGGCTTCTGTCCTCGGCTTTTTTCTAAGCGTGCCCGTTTAAACCATGACCACGGCGGCATGCGTAGATGCTTTCATTGAGGCAACAGGACAGGGAGAACCGAACTGTTCCCGGCCTACATGTTAGGCACCATCGCCAGCGCATTTTTCTGAACTGGGCTGGGAGTCTGTGCGATGTCTATGGGGCAAAGGTTGTGCTGATTTTGGCAGCCCTGATCCTAGGTGCTTTCAAACGGCTTTTATTCGTGGTGGACCGAACCAGCGAATACCTGGTGGCCCTCGTTGGCAACGATAGTTCAATGGTCGCCTTTTTGCTTATGATTCCCGGATAGTTTTGCGTTCGGTCCGCTGGACAATGTGTAATGACCAGTGCTGGCCGTAAGGTCTCGCCACTTTGATTCGAACCGCCTTGGAGCCTGGCATTTTGAGTGAGAGATTTTTGTCTCTGGGTTCTTCCCTGGCGCTCCGGGTGCTGGCGAATCTGTCAATGGGAAGGGCGCGCGGCACCTTGGTCGCTTGTCTTTCTTGTCAGGCCAGCATTTGCCTTGCTCTGTATTACATTGGTAAAAAACATAACCGAAGTCATTGGCTTGTAAGTAGACGATTAGCCCGTAGCGTCTCTAGCGCAGTAGCAGGGCACGCTTCAATATAGCCACAGTCTCCGACAGGTGAGAAGCATCACTGTCTCATGGCGTTACTCACATGGACTTTCAAGCCAGGTACTCATTTACACCACATACACCGTTTCCATTGTTGCCATTTTTGTTGATGCGGGCGGTTTAGGATTTGAGGCCTTTGCCAGATTTTTTCTGCTGACTGTTGTACGGGTGGCCATTAACCTCAGTTCCAGCGCCCTATCCGACTAGGCACGCCTTAAACCATTCTTGTTGTTGATGCTTGCAGGCTTTATTCTTGATGACGCTAGCTAATATATCTGTAGCGTGCGATAGGGTGGCGCGGTGAAGGCTGGCAAACTGGCCTCTTTTTGACACTACGGCCTTAATCATCTGGGTGAAATCAGTGGGCTCACTACCTCACTGACTGTTTTTGCCAGTGCCTCAGACCTTACGCTGTTTGGCGTTCCCCACGATGTTTAGGTCACCTTTCGCCAGTTCCAATACTGTGTATTGCAACCTTACCAGCGTTCATCCTGTTTCCGCCGTGATCAAACAGCCTTTAGGCATTGAGCCTGGGTGCCGACTTACTCATGCTTAGGTTAAATCTTGTTTAAACTTACCCTTCCCGCTGAGTGCTTCTGAGTTGCGAAATGGAGATATTGGAAAAAAATAGGCCACCGTATAGTATTTCGCGCCCTAAAGAACTGGGGTGTCGATGACAAACCATATAGTCATTGCAAATTGGAAGATGAATGGTGATTTGGCGTTTGCTGAGGCACTCGCGTCATCTCTGCCATCATCGAGCAACGTTCAGATCGTTGTAGTACCTCCAGCTGTATATGCACATCGCTCGGCAGAGCTGTCTCGAGGCGCCTATCAAGTCGGTTTGCAGAACGTAGGCAGGTATGGATCCGGAGCGCATACTGGAGAGATATCGGCTGAAATGGCTAGGGATATTGGCGCCACGGTCGTTTTAGTTGGGCACTCAGAAAGGCGTGCCGGGCACTCGGAAGATGACGCGGCCGTTGCTGCGAAGTGTGAACAGATTTTGTCGGCGGGACTGATGCCAGTGATATGTGTTGGTGAAACCTTCGATGAACGAGAAGCGGGAAAAGCCATAGATCGGGTACGCCAGCAAGTGTTTGCGCAAAAGGATTGCCTGCGCCTCGCGCAGGAGGTGGCCATCGCATATGAGCCGATTTGGGCAATTGGTACCGGGAAAAGCGCAACGGCAAAGGAAGCTGTGCAAATGCATCAGGCTATTCGCAATGCTTTGGAGGAAATTACGCCAGAAACTGCTGTAGCAGTTCGTATCTTGTATGGTGGTAGCGTTAATGCGTCCAACGCTCAGGAGTTATTTGCTCAGCCCGAGATACAAGGAGTACTTGTAGGCGGTGCATCACTGGACATGAGACAATTTGCTGCCATCATACGTGCCGCCGAGTATTAGCTGGAAATTAAAGAAGCGGGTGAAACATATAGTCTGCAAAGGCGCGTGGCCGTTTTCTCTTAAAACAAACGATAGAGAATTGAAATGTCGACACTAGAAACGGTTTTACTGTCATTGCTGGTCATTGATGCTCTTGCGCTAATTGCTCTGGTCCTTATACAGCAAGGCAAGGGCGCCGATGTCGGTGCAGCATTCGGTAGCGGATCATCCAACACAGTATTTGGCAGCTCCGGAGGTGCAACTGCAATGACGCGCCTGACTACCTGGTTGTCTATTGGTTTTTTTGTCATAGCGTTCAGTCTCGCGTATACAGCGAAAGAGCGCTCTGAGCAGGCCATTCAACTCGGCATACCACAAGGTGTCGATCAGACGATTGACGCAGCAAGCGATGAGAACGATCTGTCTTCAGTTAAAGATTTGGGTGATAGGCAACAAAACGAGGATATTCCAGAAATCTGACAGTGGACTGCGTACGGCAGAAAATCTGACGTTTACAGCTACGTGAAAGCCGAAGTGGTGAAATTGGTAGACACGCTACCTTGAGGGGGTAGTGGGCTTATGCCCGTGCGAGTTCGAGTCTCGCCTTCGGCACCAATGCTTGTGTTTTTATCAACAGCGCATGCAATCTGCGACGACATATTTTTAACGATGATGCCGAACGAGCTTGCACCAATTATTGAGCGTCCCTATAATTTCGCCCCTTGTTGCTGCGGGGTGGAGCAGTCTGGTAGCTCGTCGGGCTCATAACCCGAAGGTCGTGGGTTCAAATCCTGCCCCCGCTACCACAACAATTGGATTCCATTGGTCTCTGAATGCGTCGATTGCGCACAGGGTTCCTACGAGGGATGGCTTAGGGTGATCATTCGAACGCGCGATGCGGATGGTCAAGGGCCCCTAGTCCGCTCGGCACAAGCTGCCGGGAGAGTCGCGCAGACTAGGTGGGCTTTAGGCCCTTTTTTTGTGCCTGCTGTTTTAGGCGAGGCACGACACACGGGTTATGAATATTGACGAATTGCAGTAGCAGTAGTGAAAGCAAGTAACGGTTTGAGTTGAAGAATAAAGAAATACAAATAGAAGAGCTGATCGTACCAACGGTAGAAGCCCTGGGAGCTTATGTTTGGGGCGTCGAATATTTGAATCTTGGTAGGAAAAGCCTTTTGCGAATTTTTGTTGAACGTGAGGAAGGTGTCAGCGTTGATTTGTGCGCCGAGGTTAGTAGACATGTCAGCGACTTGCTCGATGTTGAAAAAATAATGCCTAGTGAATACACCCTTGAAGTGTCTTCACCGGGGATGGACCGATTGCTTTTCAAGAGTGAGCAATACGCGGCGCACGTGGGTGAGCGTCTTGACGTAAGACTAAATTTGCCTTTTGAGGGACGAAAAAAAATTGTTGGGACATTGGTGGGGCTAGAAAAAAATACGGTAGTCTTACGGGTCGACGAAGATGAGTACCTGCTGCCGCTAGAAAACGTCCAAAAGGCGCGCCTAGTGCCGGTGTTTGATTGAGGAAGCTTTAGCGCATGAGCAAAGAAATACTTTCGGTGATTGAATCAGTATCTCTAGAAAAAGGTGTGCCCAAGGAGGTCATTTTTGGCGCAATGGAGTCAGCTCTCGCCGTAGCCACTAAGAAAAAGTATGGCGAAGATGCCGAATTTCGCGTCGCCATTGATCGCGACTCTGGAGAATACGAGACCTTTCGTACCTGGACTGTTGTAGATTACGACGACCTCGAAGAGGATGAAGAGCCTAATCCGGATGCACAGTACAGCGTAGAAGAGGCTCGCGAGATAAAGGCAGACGCGCAGCTGGGGGACGTCTTAGAAAAGCAGGTAGAGTCTGTTGAGTTCGGTCGTATCGCCGCCCAGACCGCCAAGCAGGTTATTGTTCAGAGAGTTCGAGAAGCTGAACGTGCTCAAGTTTTAGAAGTATACGAGTCACGGATGAACGAGCTGCTCAGCGGGACCGTAAAAAAGCTGGGCCGAGACAGCGTTATTGTTGATCTTGGTAATAACGCAGAAGCCATACTGACCCGGGAGCATCTAATACCTCGCGAAGTTTTTCGCGTTGGTGATCGTCTGCGTGCGATGCTGGTCGAAATCCGACCTGACAACCGCGGTCCTCAGTTGGTCCTCTCACGAACAGCCCCTGCAATGCTGATAGAACTTTTCAAAGTTGAGGTGCCGGAAATAGCCGAAGACGTTATTCAAATTTTAGGCGCTGCCCGAGACCCAGGTTCGCGCGCAAAAATTGCCGTTCAGACGAACGACGGTCGCATAGATCCCGTTGGCGCCTGCGTTGGTATGCGTGGATCTCGGGTACAGGCTGTTTCGGGTGAACTTGCCGGCGAGCGCATAGACATCGTGCTTTGGGATGAAAATCCTGCACAGCTGACGATTAATGCCATGGCACCCGCTGAAGTCGCATCGATCGTTTTGGATGAAGAAACACACAGTATGGATATTGCGGTGACTGAATCGAATCTCGCCCAAGCAATTGGGCGCGGAGGTCAGAATGTGCGTCTTGCGAGCGACCTTTGTGGTTGGTCTCTCAATATTATGACGGAAGAAGAAGCCGCACAAAAACTCGAGGAAGAAGCCAGCAGGTTTGTAGGTGAATTTATTGAGTATCTAGCCGTAGATGACGATGTCGCGGAGGTGCTCGTGGAAGAGGGTTTTACAACATTAGAAGAAGTTGCCTACGTCCCAATGGAAGAGATGCTAGCAATCGATGGTTTTGATGAGGAAATTGTCAACGAATTGCGTAATCGTGCTAAAGACGCCCTATTGACTAAAGCGATTGCGAGTGAAGAAGCCTTTGGTGATGCGAAGCCCGCTGATGACTTGCTTGAGATGCGTTCGATGACTCGGGAACTAGCTTTTCAGCTGGCGAACAACGAAGTGGTCACGATGGAAGATTTAGCCGAGCTCGCTGTGCCAGAGCTGCTCGATATTGCCGATCATCTTTCCGAGGACGAAGCAGCGCAGCTAATCATGATCGCTCGGGAACCATGGTTTGCTGAAGCAGAAGAAGCTGATGCCGAATCAGCTTGAGACTAAGCAAAAACTGGCAACAGAGAATGGTTTAGGTACGCGAAGAATCGCCGAGCAGGCGATATGTGCTCGGTAGGAGTGATTGATGGCTGAAGTAACGGTTAAACAACTTGCAGAAGCGGTAGGCGCTCCAGTGGATCGTTTGCTGACTCAAATGCAGCAGGCAGGTTTGTCGCACGAAAGCGAAAATGAGCCTGTTAGCGAGCAAGAAAAGCAGACCTTGCTAGCCTATTTGAAGGGCAACAAAGGTGACGCTGAAAAGCCCTCGGGAAAAATTACGCTCAAGCGCAAAAGCACCGGTACCCTAAAGTCCGGACAAGGTCGTGCGGGTCGCGATGTGACAGTAGAAGTACGTCGCAAGCGTACCTATGTAAAGCGCTCTGAGACGGAGTCGGAAGCCGAGTCGGAAGCGCTTGAACCGGTGGTTTCACAGAGCGAGCTTGAAGCTCAACGGATTCATGAACAGGAACGGGCACGGAAAGAAGCTGAAGAGCAGGCGCGAGTCGCTGAAGCCGAACGCAAAGCTGAAGCCGAACGCCGAGCCGAGGAAGAAAAGCGTAGACAAGACGAACTCGAGCGACAGCAGCTTGCCGCAGAAGAAAAGAAAGCGAGTCAACCGGAAGCTGCGTCCCTGTCTGCGGCTGACATTCAGGCTAAAGAGCAATCAGAAGCGCGGGGTGGTAAGCGCTCGCGCGGCAGAGATCGATCGTTAGGGAACCTCGAGAAAGGGCGTCGACGTGAGCTAAGCCTGAAGTCAGAGCGACGCACCAAACGCCGAGCGCCGCAGCGAGATGTTGCTCTTAAAGTAGATCAGCAGGGCGGTGAGTTTAAGCCGGAAGAATTCATCTCGAGGGAAATTGAGGTCGGTGAGGTAATCACTGTTGGGCAACTCGCTGCGGGTATGGCGGTAAAGGCCGGCGAGGTTATCAAGGCGCTGATGGGCTTGGGCGTTATGGCGACGATCAACCAGGCCGTTGATCAGGATACTGCTACGCTGGTTGTGGAAGAGATGGGTCACCGCATCAAATTCCTTAGTGAGGATGTGCTTGAAGAGCAGTTGGAAGCCTCTTTGGTTATCGAGGGTGAGACCTCGAGCCGTGCCCCTGTGGTAACGGTTATGGGGCATGTAGATCATGGAAAGACCTCTATTTTGGATTGCATCAGAAACGCACGCGTGACCACCGGCGAGGCCGGCGGGATTACTCAGCACATCGGCGCCTACAGTGTGGGCACGGCTAACGGCCAGATCACTTTTATCGATACGCCGGGTCACGCTGCCTTTACCTCTATGCGTGCCCGCGGCGCGAAGGTGACTGACATCGTGATTTTGGTTGTCGCAGCCGATGATGGCGTCATGCCGCAGACTGAAGAGGCGATACAGCATGCTAAGGCTGCCGAGGTGCCAATCATCGTTGCAATTAACAAGATAGATCTGGAGGGTGCTGACCCAGATCGGGTTACTAATGAACTAGCAAGTAAGGATCTGGTGCCCGAAGCCTGGGGCGGCGACGTTCAGTTCAGGAACGTATCGGCTATTACCGGCGAGGGTATGGACGAGCTCTTGGAAGCAGTTTCTCTGCAAGCAGAACTTTCGGAACTCACTGCAATAATTGAGGCTCCGGCGCAAGGTGTCGTAGTCGAATCCCGTCTGGATCGTGGTCGCGGACCGGTGGCAACGGTGTTGATACAAAATGGTCGGCTAAGACAGGGCGACATCGTAATCGCTGGTGAGTTCTATGGTCGAGTTCGCGCAATGTTGGACGATACCGGCGAGAGCACAAGAGAAGCGGGTCCTTCGCAACCCGTAGAGCTGCTCGGTCTCAATGGCACGCCAAGTGCTGGCGATGAATTTGCTGTAGCAGCGGACGAACGCTCGGCTCGTGAGTTGGCTGAGTTCCGTCGGGACAAAATGCAAAAGCGTATTCAAGCGACGCAGCAAGCCGCTAAATTAGATAACATGTTCGCGAATATGGTCGAGGGCGAAAAACGCATACTCAAGCTAGTTGTAAAAACAGACGTGCGCGGAAGTCTTGAAGCAATTGTGCAAGCGATGTCAGAGCTAGGTAATGACGAAGTTGCTGTCCAGGTACTAGGATCCGGTGTGGGTGGTATTTCGGAATCAGATGCGACCATAGCAGCGACTTATGGCGCAACAGTATTTGGGTTTAACGTGCGCGCGGATAAGACCGCCAAAATACTTCTTGAACGAGAAGGGGTGGATTTACGTTACTACAGCGTTATTTACGAGCTGATAGATGATGTAAAGGCCGCACTTTCAGGAATGTTGTCACCGGAGATTCGCGAAGAGATTGTGGGCACTGCCGAGGTGCGCGATGTATTCCGATCCCCTAGATTTGGGCAAATTGCCGGATGTATGGTGATGGAGGGTACCGTTTATCGCAATAAACCCATTCGAGTATTACGCGATAACGTGGTTATTTATGAAGGCGAACTAGAATCTCTTCGACGCTTTAAAGACGATGTCAGCGACGTACGCAGCGGTACAGAATGTGGAATAGGCGTGCGTAATTACAACGATGTCAGAGCCGGCGACCTTATAGAAGTCTTTGATACTAAAGAGATTGCTCGCTCCCTTTAGAGCTGCGAGCGTCAATAAACCGGCATGTCCAGGGATCTTAGAGTTGCAGACTTTGTTCGAGATGAAGTGTCGCGTATTCTGCAGCGGGACATGCGGGATCCGCGCGTGGGAGCGTTTGTAAGTGTGAACGACGTCAAAGTAAGTAAGGATCTCTTCTATGCAGAAATCTACGTGTCATCTTTGCAGGCGAATGACGCTGAGGCCAAGGCTGAGCTGGTAGACGTACTGAATCGGGCGGCGGGTTTTTTTCGCACTGAGCTATCTAAGCGCCACAATATGCGCGTCACACCTAAGCCACGATTCCACTACGACGAGCTGGTAGAGCGAGGTCCTCGGCTTGAACAGTTAATCGAACAAGCTGTTACGAAAGATCAGCAACGCGCTGAGTTGACCGTCGACGACTCCTTTCCAAGGCAGAGTAGCGATACTTAGGGCTTGGCTAGGAGGCGCAAGGGAAGACCGGTTGATGGGATACTGGTGGTGGATAAACCCGCAGGAATCTCGTCCAATGATGTTGTACAACAGGCGAAGCGCTTGTTTGGCGCGCAAAAGGTTGGACACACGGGCAGCCTGGATCCATTGGCTACGGGTGTTCTCCCGCTGTGTTTCGGAGAAGCCACGAAGTTTTCGCGGTATCTTCTCGATGCAAACAAAACATATTGGACACGTATCCGCATTGGTGTTTCGACGGAGACTGGAGATGCGGATGGAGACGTTGTTGAGGAGGTAGATGCTAGCGCCATTACCAGGACGCAGGTGTCTGATGCGCTAGATAAATTTGTGGGCGAAATCGAGCAAATTCCATCGATGTATTCAGCCCTCAAGTACCAAGGTCAGCCACTTTATGAGCTGGCGCGTCAAGGCATTGAGGTAGAGCGTGCTCCGCGAGAGGTGACAATTTACAGCGCTGAACTTTTGCAATTTGCTGAAGCATATATAGAGTTGCGCATTCGTTGCAGCAAGGGCACCTACATTCGCAGTCTAGCGGAAGATTTAGGGCGGGCCTTGGGATGCGGTGGGCATGTAAGCGCGCTTCGTCGACTGGCGGCAGGGCCGTACGCCGAGGCTCAGGCGCTCACATTGGAGCGGCTGCGCGAGATCGAGGATCCGCAAGAAATGGATGCACTGCTGTTACCGATTGCCAGTTCTCTAGGGTCATTGCCATCGGTACGAATGCAGAAAGATAGTACTTACTATTTGAGACAGGGACAGCCTGTGCGGGTAGACCACGCGCCAAAAGATGGCTGGGTACAGATATTTGAATGTGCTGAAGAAGATCGTTTTCTTGGCGTAGGAGAAGTTTTGACTGATGGGCGGATAGCCCCGAGAAGGCTAGTGGCAAGCGAATAGTCAATATTACGCATTAAGACTGTCAATACGCGCGGTTTTCGATGTAACAAGGTAAAGCGTATTTAGGAGTAGCAGAAATGGCATTAACAGCCGAAGCAAAAGCGGAAATCGTTAAGCAATATCAACTCGAAGACGGTGATACGGGCTCTCCCGAGGTGCAGGTGGCACTGTTGACACATAATATCAACGCCTTGCAAGGCCACTTTAACGATCACCACAAAGACCATCACTCCCGTCGTGGTCTAATTCGTATGGTTAACCAACGCCGCAAGCTTCTGGATTATCTGAAGAAAAAAGACGTAGGTCGCTACGGCGATTTGATTAAGCGACTTGGATTACGTCGATAGGGATTGCTATCCGCAATGGCGGAACATTGCCCAACCGGAGTTAAAAATGAGTGGCCAAGGAGAAAGTTGAGGCGCGACTTTACATCCTTGGTCGCTCTGTAGGTTCGGCAGGGCCCTTAACTAGGGCAATAGCACGCCAGGTGGGAGCATGTGTTGGATAGAGTGACTATCCCATGCTTTAGAAACGTAAGAAAAGTTGAGAAAGTAAAATTAGAAATATGCGGATCCAATTGGAGGAATCAGCTTGAACCCCATTTACAAAGAATTTCAGTATGGCGACGAAACCGTTGTCATGGAAACCAACAAGGTAGCAAAGCAGGCATCGGGCTCTGTTATAGTAACCATCGGCAGCACCGTGGTGTTGACCACGGTTGTTGGCGCAAAAAATCCCCGGCCCGGTCAGGACTTTTTTCCGCTGACCGTCAATTATCAAGAAAAGACCTATGCAGCGGGCAAAATCCCTGGCGGCTTCTTTCGCCGCGAGGGTCGGCCAAGCGAAAAAGAGACCCTGACTAGTCGTCTGATCGATCGTCCTATTCGACCCTTATTCCCTAGGGGTTTTATGAATGAAGTGCAGGTGGTTTGCACCGTACTTTCCGCAGATAAGGATCAAGATCCGGATATCGCCGCCATGATCGGTACTTCCGCTGCTCTTGCGATTTCGGGCATTCCCTTCAAAGGTCCGCTCGGTGCGGCTCGCGTTGGTTACATCGATGGTAACTACATTCTCAATCCGGGCTACGAGTCGCTAAAAGAGTCCATGTTAAATATGACCGTCGCGGGCACAGACTCAGCAGTTTTGATGGTGGAGTCAGAAGCAAAAGAAATGACTGAGGACGAAATGCTAGGTGCGGTGCTCTTCGGTCACCAAGAAATGCAGGCCATCATTAAGGCAGTCACTGAGCTGGCTGCAATAGCGGGCAAAGAGGCTTGGGATTGGCAGGCCGCCCCGAAGGATGAGAGTCTGCAGGAAACAGTCGCGACTGCTATCAAGACCGACCTTGGCGAAGCGTATCGAATCTCAGATAAGATGGAGCGCCAGACTGCGGTTTCCGCGCTGCGTCAAGAAGCCATAGAGCAAATAGCTGGCGGGGATGCCGAATATAGTTCAGATGAGATCTCAGACACTTTCGCTAAGGTCGAAAAAGATCTGGTTCGCCAGCGCGTCTTGAACGGCGAGCCTCGCATCGACGGACGTGATCTGCGCACTGTTCGACCCATTGAAGTTGAAGTTGGCGTGCTGCCCAAGGCTCATGGCTCAGCACTGTTCACTCGCGGTGAGACGCAGGCGTTGGTAGTTGCGACTCTTGGTACTCTGCGCGATGCCGCCTTGATCGATGCCTTGGAAGGTTCTTATAAGGACACCTTCATGCTGCACTATAACTTCCCGCCATACAGTGTTGGTGAGGCCGGCTTTATGAGTGGCCCCAAGCGCCGTGAGATTGGTCACGGAAAGCTGGCTCGTCGCGGTGTGTCAGCGTCTTTGCCGAATGCTGAGGACTTTCCTTACACTATCCGCGTGGTGTCAGAGATCACCGAGTCTAACGGCTCTAGCTCGATGGCCAGTGTTTGTGGTACATCACTGGCATTGATGGATGCCGGTGTGCCCATAACTGCCCCTGTCGCAGGTGTCGCTATGGGTTTGGTCAAAGAGGGAAACCGCTATGCGGTTCTAACCGACATTTTGGGCGATGAAGATCATCTTGGCGACATGGACTTTAAAGTCGCAGGGACCGACAAAGGCGTCACGGCGTTGCAGATGGACATTAAGATCGAAGGCATCACTGAAGAGATTATGGAATCGGCTCTCGCTCAGGCCCATGAAGCTCGCATTCATATTCTCGGCGAAATGAACAAGGTGATCAGTGAGTCTCGTTCGGAGCTATCTGCTAATGCACCAGCCATGGTGACGATGAATGTTCATCCCGACAAGATCCGCGACATTATCGGCAAGGGCGGCGCGACTATCCGCTCCATTGTCGAAGAGACCGGCGCAGAGGTAGATATAAATGATGACGGCAGCGTGCGAATTTATGCCGAAGATGCTTCCGCTAAGGATGCTGCGGTTGCACGGATACAGGAAATTACGGCCGAAGCCGAGGTAGGTCAAATTTACGAGGGCACCGTCGCTCGCATTGTCGACTTTGGAGCTTTCGTTACGATTCTACCTGGTAAGGACGGCTTAGTGCATATTTCCCAAATCGCAGAAAATCGCGTGGAAAATGTCAGCGATTACTTGAGCGAAGGACAAGATGTTGAAGTGGTCGTGCTAGATGTTGACCAACGAGGACGCATCAAGCTTTCTATCAAAGAATTGGAGAACTATCGCGACCAGAACGAAGCGGGTTAGCAGGTTGGTATCTCTGAAAAAGGGCGGCTTAAGTCGGTTCTTTTGTGTCGATCCAAGAGTGCTACGGTCTAGGGTCGAATACGATTCGCAATAAGATCATCTACTACACTCGGGTCGGCTAGGGTCGATGTATCGCCAAGATTGTCTAGCTCTCCAGCGGCAATTTTCCTTAAAATTCGGCGCATGATTTTGCCGGACCGAGTTTTCGGTAAACCCGGAGCCCATTGGATGGCGTCGGGCTTTGCGATAGGTCCGATTTCCCGCCTAACTATAGCGACAAGTTCTTCTAGCAATGTAGTGGCGTCTGAGTTGTCGCCGCTCATTAGTGTGACGAAAGCATAAATGCCTTCGCCCTTAAGATCATGGGGGAGGCCGACAACGGCTGCTTCGGCCACCGCCGGGTGTAGAACAAGCGCGCTTTCCACCTCCGCCGTGCCAATGCGGTGGCCGGACACGTTCATCACATCATCGACCCGACCGGTGATCCAGTAATAGCCGTCCTCGTCACGACGAGCGCCGTCGCCCGTAAAGTAATAACCTGGATATGTCGAGTAGTATGTGTCGATAACGCGTTGGTGATCGCCATACACCGAGCGAATTTGGCCCGGCCAGGAAGCACCAATGACCAGGTTCCCAGATGCCGCCTGCTCTTCAATTAGTTTGCCTTGCGAATCCATTAGGGCAGGTTGCACGCCGAAGAACGGGCGGCTGGCTGATCCGGGTTTCAAAGCCGTGGAGCCAGGAAGTGGCGTAATCATGATGCCGCCAGTCTCGGTCTGCCACCAAGTATCCACGATGGGGCATCGTCTTTCTCCTATGACTCTGTGGTACCACTCCCAGGCCTCTGGATTAATCGGTTCACCTACACTACCGAGCAGGTGTAGTGACTTCCTTGAGCTAGACGCCACGAAGTCATCACCTTGAGCCATCAATTGACGCAGCGCGGTTGGAGCGGTATAGAAAACATTGACGTCGTGTTTGTCGATAACCTGCCAGCAACGTCCGGCATTAGGATACGTGGGTACGCCTTCAAACATTAAGGTTGTGGCGCCATTGGCGAGGGGGCCATAGACGATGTACGAGTGACCCGTAATCCACCCGACATCGGCCGTGCACCAATAAACATCGCCGTCCTGATAGTCAAAGACATATTTGTGGCTAATGGCCGCGTGTAGGAGATAACCAGCTGAACTGTGCTGCACGCCCTTGGGCTTGCCTGTAGATCCAGAGGTATAAAGGATAAAAAGCGTATCCTCGGATTCAACAATCTCAGGTTCACAGGATTTAGGCTGATTCGACGTCAGGTCTGAATACCAGATGTCTCTGCCCTCTTGCCAGCTAATATCCCCGCCGGTTCGTCTGACTGTAACCACTGTGTGTACATTGGGGCAGGATGCCAATGCTGCATCTGTATTGGCTTTTAGCGGTATTGCCTTGCCACCACGCGTACCCTCGTCGGCGGTGATCACGGTTTGGCAGTCGGAATCCAAAATGCGATCTTTTAGTGACTGCGGTGAAAAACCGCCAAATACTACGCTGTGAATAGCACCGATCCGTGCGCACGCCAACATCGCATAAGCGGCTTCGGGAATCATGGGCATGTAGATACACACCCGATCGCCTTTTTTTACTCCTCGCGAGCGTAGGCCATTGGCAAGCTGGCAGACACTTTGGTAAAGCTCTTGGTAGGTAATTCGTGCATCATCGTCGGGTTCGTCCCCTTCCCAGATGATAGCTGTTTGCTCGGCGCGATTGGGCAAATGTCGATCAATACAATTCACGCTAACATTAAGTTGACCACCATCAAACCATCGAATGTTGCCATTCGGCATGTCTATTTTGCTAACAGTCTGCCATGGCTTCTGCCAAAAGAGGAACGCTTCAGCCTGTTCAGACCAAAAGCCGTCTGGATCGGCGATTGAGCGTTGATACATGCTCTCGTAGGTAGCCTCGTCGATGAGCGTTCGGGCCTTCATGTCGGTTGGGACGGGATATATTTCACTCACTGGGAATCTCCTATGAGGCTGCATTGCGTGGGCTATTCGGTGCGATTGAGACCAAGGCAGTGATCAACCAGATGACGCGTGGCAGGATCTTGCGTCGATGCATCCTCGCCGCTGAGCTGGGCAAAAATCGGCAGTGCCATTTGCTTGCCAAGTTCGACCCCCCACTGATCGAACGAGTTTATATTCCACAGGACACCCTGACAAAAGACCTTGTGCTCATAAATTGCAAGTAGGCAACCGATTTGCTCGGCCCTAAGTGAGTTTAAAACGATCGTTGTTGACGGGTGATTTCCCCGAACTCGCTTGAATTGTTCGGCTTGATTAATCGGTATATAGCCAAGGGTCATCGCCTGTCCTTGAGCAATGCCGTTGGCCAATAGCCACCGATGATGCTCGTTATTTTTAGTATCGCCCTTACCAACCAATATAAAGTCTGCTGCAAACTTGCTTGTGCCTTGATGTAGCAACTGGTGGTAGGCATGTTGTCCGTTTGTGCCGCAACCTCCCCATAGCACCTGCATGGTTCGGTAGTCGATAGGATCGCCGTTTATATCAAAAGATTTGCCATTGCTCTCCATTTCGAGCTGCTGGAGATAATCTGGCAGTAGTGCTAGCCGCTTGTCGTAAGGCAACACTGCTAAACTGTCACAGCCTAGGTGGGAGGTATTCCAGATTGCAAGCAGAGCAGCAAGCACTGGGATGTTTCGATCGATTTTTGATTGAGCAAAGTGCTCATCTGCGGCTCGGGCGCCCGCTAGCAGTTGCTCAAAAGCCTGGCAGCCAATCTTTAGCATAATTGGTAGGCCGACAGCGGACCAAAGAGAGAAGCGACCTCCAACCCAATCTTGGATCGGGAACAAATTCTCCTTTCTAAAGCCGAACTCAGATGCAGCGGCCAGATTGTTTGTGACCCCCAGGAAGTGCTGGCCCAAAGCATTTAAATTACCTGTGCGTTCGAGGAACCAACTGCGCGCCGTATTGGCGTTGACCTGAGTTTCTAAAGTGCTAAATGACTTAGAAACTACTATAAAAAGCGTGGTCTCTGGGCTTAAGCCGCGTAGTGCACTGTTGATATCCTGGGCATCGACGTTGGCGACGAAATGAATCTTCGGTGCTTTTTTAGAGCTGGGCAGGTGTGCCAAGGCGTTGACGAGTAGCTCAGGTCCTAAATGGGAGCCACCAATCCCGATATGAATCACGTCCCTAATGGCCTTTCCTGTATAACCTCGCCAACTGCAACTGCGAATGGCTTTAACACATTCGTAAAGCCGACGCTTGATTTGGGCAACCTCAATTTTGATAGACGCGGATGCGCCTGCTGCGCCCTGTCTTAATGCCGTATGTAGAACCTCTCGATTCTCGGATCTGTTAATTCTTGCCCCGGCAAGCATGGCGTCGCGCTTGGCAGGAAGGTCAATACATTTGGCAAATTTAATGAGTTCTGCCAGGGCCTGCAGATCGACACGTTGCCTAGAAAAGTCAAAGTGGCAACCAACTAGCGTGTGCTTCAGGGCGCCATTACGAACCGTATCTCGCAGCAAGTCTCGACTATGGATTGATGACAGACGAACTGCAGAGGCAGCAAGAGAATCCTGAATCGAAGCTGTATCAGAAACATTCATAAATCAAAGCAGGGTTGGGTTTGGATTAAAAAATTGGCGTGTACCTTCCATTTGGAGTATGTGCTTTAGCAGGGCATTGAAATGATCTTCGTTATTCGCGAAATCGATCTCAGCCGCATTGACGATCAAGACTGGGGCATCGTCGTAGTAGTGGAAGAATCCTGCATAGCTGTCTGCTAGAGCTTCAAGATAGTCGATGTTTATGGACTGCTCAAAGTCAATGCCCCGCCTGAATACACGTTGCCTGAGAATCCGGGCGGGAGCCTGCAGATAGATGACAAGGTCGGGCCTTGGTGGTGCAAGCTCGAGACTATCGTGGATTTGGCGGTATAGGTCCAGTTCCGCTGGGTCGAGAGTCAGCGTCGCAAAGATATCGTCTTTTTCGATCATAAAGTCTGTCACAAGGGCGCGATCGAGCAGATCATTTCCAGGCATGTCCTGAACTTGCTTGGCACGCTGTAACAGGAAGAACAGTTGGGTGGGCAAGGCCTGATTGGTGCCTTCTGCGTAAAACCGGTCTAGAAAGGGATTCTCAGTGACTGGTTCAAGCAGAAGGGGATAATTTAGAAGTTCGGCAAGCTTTTTTGCCAGCGTGGTCTTTCCAACACCAATGGGGCCCTCTATCGCTAGATACTGCGGAAAGGACTTGTTGTTTTTTGCCGCTTCAAGAATTTGTAGCAAGCCTGAGGAAGCGCCTTTAAAAGCTTCAGCCGACGCGTCTTGAGATGTGGGAAGGGGTGTCGACACTAGAGGGCTAGCTTCAGCGTTCCATACGGGATTGGTAAAATACTACGGACGACGTCAAAGGCGCAATCAACTCCCTGTTTACTGAATTTTTTCCGTCATCTTTGTTCGGTTGCGATTGCGTCGACGTTTGCGAGGTGTTTTTGGAAGCTGAGATACCAGAGTTTGGCGCCCAGACCCATCCGCCGCCTGAAACGCGGTCCACCAGTCTGCGATTGGAGCGATCTGTTCGTTTGATTCTGCCTGAAGGCAGAGAAAGTCATAACCCGCTCGGAATCGTTTATGAGTCGCCAGACGATCTAGGCTCTTCAGGTTGCGTTTATGGAGTCGTTCTTGAATAAGCCAAACTTCTCTGGCAAAAGCGCCAAATCGTCGCGGTATCGCAACGTAGGACTGCTGATTCTTAAGTGTTGTAAATGCTGGGTCATCCTCCGGATCGTCTTGATCTAGGCTGCGAGCGCAAAAGTCATCCCACAACAACACAGCGATCAAGAAGCCTGGAGTCACCGAGGCGCCACTCAGGATCCTCTCGTCGGTGTTGCGCATCGCGGCTAGGACCAAAGGGCTGGAGGGGATACAACAAGGAAACAAGGCACCTGCGATTGGGGTTTCACGGACTTGTCGCCAAACCTGCTCCGCGTAACCGCTAAGGAAGAGTTTAAGAAATTCATCGAAGAGCCGTGCCGGTGAAACCGTCTTCAGGCTGTTGGCGGTTTCATTCGTGTAATTGAGTATCTGTTGGTCAATGCTGAACCCGAGCTTCGCCGAGAAACGTATCGCGCGTAGCATTCGGACCGGGTCCTCTGCCAATCTCGTTTTCGGATCGCCAATAAATCTAAGAAGCTTCCTTTGAATATCCGCGACACCATCTACGAAGTCGATTATTTCATCGCTATTTGGGTCGTAGTAGAGTGCGTTGGCCGTAAAATCACGACGAAAAGCATCTTCGTGCAGGGTTCCAAAGGCGTTATCCCGCAGAATCATGCCTTTATCGTCATGCACTATCTTGTCAGAGATAGACTGGCGAAAGGTCGATACTTCTATAAGGTCGCGTCCAAATCGCACATGCACAATGGGAAATCGTTTGCCTACGATACGCGATCGACGAAACAACTTACGAACGGTTTCTAACGTTGCATTCGTAGCAACGTCAAAGTCCTTTGGTTTGACGCCACAAAGTGCATCGCGCACGCAACCGCCAACTAGGTAAGCTTGAAAACCGTTGGCATTAAGAACCTCAATAACAGTTAGGGCGTTGGCATCGGATATCTGTTTGCGTATTGCATGTTCGCGAACGCGGTTAGGTTTGGGCGCTTTAGTGCTTTTACGCCGGAAAAATTTGAGCATGTGTTTCAGGATTGCTCGCGCAGGCCGCGCTGTTGTGTCTTTTTGCGCGGAATATTCAGGCGCTGTCGTCTTTCCCAAAGACTTTTTCGGCTTATGCCAAGCTGTGCAGCGAGCTGAGTCTCGGTGAGAAAATCTTCGTTCTCTTGCACAAATCTCACAAAGTAGTCCTCTAGAGAGGTTTGTTTTTCGTCAGCGTCTCCGGTTTCCGAAGTCTGGTTAGAAGAAGTATCAATAGCGAGTAGGGACTGTGTGATAACAGCGCCATCGTCGGCCAAAATTACAGCGCGCTCAATAGCATTGCCAAGTTCGCGAACGTTGCCAGGCCAGTGGTATTCCAGCATAGCTTCCTTGGCCTGTTCACCTAATACTAGGCCGGGCTTATCTAGGCGCTTGCAGGTCTCAACCAGCAATTGTTCCGCGATGTCGATTATGTCTTTACGACGGCCCCGCAGGGGTGACAGTTCAAAGCAGAGAACGTTTAATCGATAAAAGAGGTCCGAACGGAAGTCGCCCGTTTCTGTAAGTGTTTTTAGATCTTTGTGCGTTGCAGCAATGATACGAACATCTACCGGCATCGACTGGGCCTGCCCAACCTTACGATTTTCACCCTGGACTACCTGCAGAAGGCGAGCCTGGGCACTGGCAGGTAATTCGGCAATTTCATCCAAAAAAAGGGTGCCGCCAGACGCTGCTTCGACGAGCCCAGTAGTCTCCCGCTGTCGATTTTCATAGGCGGCCAGTCCGAAAAGTTCTGCCTCGATAAGACTTGCGGGTACTGTGGCGCAATTTAGCGTGATGAGGGGCGCGTGTGACCTATTACTAGCTGCATGTATGCCTCGTGCAACGAGTTCCTTGCCGGTGCCTGATTGACCGAGTATTAGCACGGTAGAGTCTGTTGGCCCAACCTTTGCGATACGCTGCCGCAGCGTATTCATGATTTCGGACGAACCAATCATCTCTAAAGTTTCTCTGGCTTTTACCGGCCTGCGCACCCCATAGGCTGTCGCACGTTCAATGGCGGCCATGAGATCGCTGGTTGTAGTGGGTAACGGCAAATAGTCTTTGGCACCAGATTGAAGAGCCGCGACAGAGGCTCTTACGTTGGGTTGTTCAGCAAGCAAAATCAGTGGTGCGATATCAGAAACGCTGCGCACGCGATCTGCAACTAGCTCATCTAAAGCCGCAATGGCCTCTGCACCGCTAATTGAATCGATGTTCAGATTGTCGTGCTCCTCAACCTCAAAGCCCTGCTCGCGCAGCTCACTCGCCATGAGCACGCGGCGTGCAGCATCCTTGTCGATGAGAAGAAAGCGGGTCATCGCTAAATTCTAGCAGAGAATGTCGCTAAAAATACGAGACCGCGTGGTAGGAGGCGCTCCAAAACTATGTTGCCTCAGGCTAGATCACTAGCGATATAAGGCTTGAGTTGGGGCGGTACCGCCTCCAGCCGCCACTGTCTGACTGCCCAATCAATCCACTCATTCACGGACATCAGATTTGTAGGCGGATTTTGTCCTAGGAATTCCAATGCATGCCGAATGTTGACTTCGGGTGTTGCCGTGTCGAGTGCTGGTGCCCGGCTTTGCTTGGATAACTTCGTCCCGTCTGCATAGGTAAGAATAGGTATGTGAGCATACTCTGGCGGTGAAAGACCAAGTTTCTCCATTATAAACAACTGGGGTGCCGTCATTTCAAAAAGGTCATCCCCTCGTAAAATATGGCTGTAGTCCATTGCATCATCGCAGGCTGTCGCGAGATGGTAGGTAACAAGGTCGTCTTTTCGCCAGATCACAAAATCGCCAAATTCATCTGATGGAACATAGTCATGGTCGCCTTTCAGGGCGTCGGCGAAAGAACGCCTTCGGTTATCGACGCGGATGCGAACTGCGCAGTTCGACGATTTCTCCTTTATCGCTCGGCAATATCCTGGATACAGCTTGATGTCCTTAAGTTCGTTGCGCGAGCAACGGCAATAAAAGCTAAGTCCTAGGAGCTGTTGAAGCGCTCTTTCGTAGCGCGTCACAAAACTACTCTGCTGACGTGGGACAGCATCGGAAATAAGGCCATGTGCGTGAAGCGTTCTCGTGATGTTTGCGATCGCTCGGTGGTCTGTTCGCAAAGGATCGATGTCATCAATGCGTAGGATCCAGCGGCCGCCACGCTGCTTAATGTCACAGTAGCTTGCCAAGGCAGTAATGAGGCTGCCCATGTGTAGTGGTCCTGTGGGAGAGGGCGCGAAACGCCCGACCAGACCTAAGCCTTGGTCAGTGCCAGAGTCACGTCGCATCTGAGTCTAGTGATGCTTTGGTTGCGCATCGATCTTCAACCGTGTATCTGGCGCTCTTTGATCTCATCCAAGGCCTTGCAGTCCACGCACTGCGTTGCTGTAGGCCTCGCCTCTAGGCGTCGTAGGCCAATCTCGATACCGCAGGTTTCACAATAGCCGAAATCGTCGGTCTCGAGTAAGTCGATGGTCTTATTGATTTTCTTGATGAGTTTGCGCTCTCGATCTCGAGTGCGAAGCTCAATACTGAACTCCTCTTCTTGAGTCGCGCGATCTGCCGGGTCAGGAAAATTCGCCGCGTCATCTTGCATGTGGTTCAAGGTCCTATCGACCTCTTCCATCAGCTGAGTTCTCCACTGATTGAGGATGCCACGCAAATGATCGAGCTGACCCTCGCTCAGATATTCCTCACCACGCTTAGGCTTGTAGGGGGTGAAATTACGGAATTGCGAGTCTTTTGCTGCTGCTTTTCGGCGTCTAGCAGTTTTCTTGGTTGCAGTTTTTGCCTTTGCGTCAGCGGCCATAGCGTTTCCTTTATCATGCAGGCCTAGAGTGCTCCCAAGACCCCAAAGTCAGAAGGGCGCGAAATCTAGCAGATGCGTGCCGCGAAAACTACACCCATCATGTAGTGTTTTTGTGGCCGTCCGTTAAAAAAGCAATCACTATTGGTCGGTGTGCTCGGGTAACTGCATGTCAATCGAAACAATTTGAGTCAAGAATCAATAAGGCAGTCCTACATGTTCTCAAAACGCTCGCAAGAGATTGACCCATTTATCGTAATGCAACTAGCCCAACGGGCTAACGAGTTTGAGGCCGCGGGCAAAACTGTTGTGCATTTCGAAGTGGGAGAGCCCGATTTTGAGACTGCAGAGCCAGTGATAATGGCAGCTAAGTCGGCCATCGATCTTGGGCGTACAAAGTACACTGTCGCTTTAGGCGTTCCAGAGCTGCGAGATCGCATCAGTCAGTATTATCTCGACCAGGGCGTAATCGTTGACTCGAACCGTATTGTGATTACCAGTGGTGCCAGTGGCGGGCTGACATTGTTAGCGGCATTGCTACTAAATCCCGAAGACGAGCTCCTGATTACCGATCCAGGATATCCTTGCAACGATGTGTTCGCCCGCTTGGTTGGCGCACGTCCAAGACCAATTAACGTAGATGCGGAGAATCGCTTCCAGCCGACTTTCTCGGATTTTGTTGATGCTTGGGGGGTTAATACTCGCGCAGCCCTGCTGGCTTCTCCCGGCAATCCAACCGGGACCATGTTGGATCAGAAGGATTTGGCGGCTATGGCTGGCTTTGCCAGGGAGTCAGGCGGGGCCGTGATATTAGATGAGATTTATCAAGGATTACATCACCGGTCCGTGGCCTATTCGACGGGCCTTGCAGTTAGCGACGATCTTTTTATTTTGAATAGTTTTTCAAAATACTTTGGTATGACGGGATGGCGTCTAGGGTGGGTGGTTGTTCCGGAAGAGGCTATTGATCCCATTACTAAACTGGCTCAGAACCTATTCATTTCGCCAAACGCCCCCGCCCAGTACGGAGCGTTGGCTGCTTTCGACGATCAGGCGTTGGCAACCTATGAGGCGCGCAGAGAAATCTTTGCTCAACGCGCGGCTCTTATGGCAGATGGGTTGAAGAGATTGGGGTTTCAGATTCCGGTGATGCCAGATGGGGCCTTCTATCATTATGTAGACGCCGGCCACACCGGCATGACTAGTCGCGATTTTTGTTGGCGGCTCATGGATGAATTTCAGGTTGCGGTAACGCCGGGATCAGACTTTGGTGTGCACAATGCTGATCGCTACGCGCGTTTTGCCTACACCCGAGCAAGCGATACTATTGAAGAGGGGTTGGCGCGGATCGCCAGAGCGCTGGAGGCCTGGGGTATAAACACTTGAGGCTTCCATCACTGCAGCGGGGCGTGTTGCTGAAGCGTTACAAACGTTTCTTGGCAGATATAAAGACCCTAAGTGGTGACATCATTACAGTGCATTGCCCGAATACTGGCGCCATGACAGGCTGCGCAGAGCCTGGCAGTGTTGCCTATTACTCCACTTCAGACAATGCAAAGCGCAAATATGCCTGCACGCTAGAGCTGGTGGAAACAGTCAATGGCATAGTGAGCGTCAACACCACAAGAGCGAATAGCCTTGTCGCTGAGGCATTGGCGAACCAAAGCATTGAGCCACTCAAACAGTTTGGTCAAATCAAGGCCGAACAGAACATTCCTGGCGGTGGCGGTCGGTTTGATTTTCTGTTGGTTGACGGGCATGGCCAATCTGCCTTTGTCGAGGTCAAAAGTGTCACGCTGTGCAATCCGGACAAACTCGGAGAATTTCCCGATGCGGTAAGCGAACGGGCGCTAAAGCACCTTTACGCGCTAGAGAGGATGTTGTCTCTTGGTCATCGAGGCGTGTTAGTTTTCTGCGCTCAGCACTGTGGCATTGAACGCGTCGCTCCGGCCGCAGCCATCGATCCAAAGTACGCTCTTGTCCTAGCAGACGTGATGACGGCGGGTGTAGAGGTTTATGCCCTGGGTTGCACTACGGACACTAAGGAAATGAGCATTAACCGTCAGCTGAGTTTTTTGGCATAGAGACAGTAATCAGGCTGGTGTTCTCAGCTGATGATAAGCAGCGAGGTTAGGTAGACGTGCACCGAACTGAGTAATTACGCGAGCCGCTGCGCGATTAGCAAAGCCTGCGGCCTCAGTTGCTGAAGCATCCTTAAGCCGCGCGGCAAGACAAGCTCCGGCGAACATATCACCCGCACCATTGGTATCCACGGGTATTTCGGCGTCACTGTTTATTTGCCAATGGCCTTTAGAGGTGCAAACTTTTGCTCCATCGCTGCCCATAGTTACATACAGCTCCTTAGCTATATCCTTAAGTTCGTCCACGGCCACATCTAGGCGGTCTGTTCTCGCCCAGGCTAGCGCTTCATCTGCGTTACAAAAGAGAATGTCCACGCCGTTACCCAGCAAGCAGGAAAGTCCGTCACGGCAGGATTCGATCATTGAAATGTCGCTTAATGTAAGAGCAACCTGAGAGCCGCTCGCCCTCGCGATTGCCGCACTATGCGCTGCGGTTTGGCTGCTTCGCTTTGAGGAGCTGAGGTAGCCTTCAATGTAGAGACACCGTGCTTCTCGCAGGTTACGTTCATTAACGATTTCCAGCCCGAAGTCTTTCGAAACGCCTAAATCGGTGCACATGGTTCGCTGTCCGTCAGGAGTCACCAACACCAGACACTGCCCGGACCTTTGCTCCGCTTCCAGCGCAGAAATTTGCGATGTGACGATGCCCGCGTTCTGCATTTCGCTGTAAAAGTGACGTCCGTTTTCGTCGTCGGCAAGCTGGCAGACATAACTGGTGGTCAGGCCAAAGGCCTGTGCAGCGTAGATGGTGTTAGCTGCAGAGCCGCCACTACGACGGCGCATTGCCCGAGACCCTAAGCGCCCGACGAGCTCGGCCATTCGGGTGGAGTCTATGAGCGTCATTTGACCTTTAGGTAGCGACTCGTTTTCCAAGAATACTTCGT
>CABZTD010000008.1 GCA_902528515.1 K189A clade bacterium | reverse complement strand
CGAAATCCTCTCTGGTCGAACCCAGGACATTAACCTCAATCATATTGCCTCGACCTTGGGTGGCTGGGGGATACAGGTTCACCATGCTAGAGTGATACCCGACGATGAGGACATCATCGTCAACACCATCAATGAAGTACGTAAGGCCTACGGCTATGTCTTTACCACCGGCGGTATTGGCCCTACGCACGACGACATTACAGCGGTCTGCGTTGCCAAGGCCTTTGATGTGCCCATTATTCAACACCCAGACATTGTCGAGCGCATACGCCAGCGACCAGCGCCCGACGACATAATGGCGTCCCGTCTGCTGATGGCCCGCGTACCTGAAGGCGCGGGTTTAATCGATAACCCGAGCGGCGGACCGCAGGGTTTTGCCATGGAAAATGTCTACGTCATGGCAGGCATACCCAGAGTCATGCAGGCCATGCTCTCGACACTAGAAGGCAAGCTTGAAAGCGGTTTCGTCGTGCGCAGCCAAACGGTAAGAGCCTATACCGGTGAAAGCTCCATCGCTGACGCTCTCGCGCGAATTCAGAATGATTTTCCAAGCGTCGACATCGGCAGTTATCCCTTTCTTCGGGAGGAGCGTTACGGCACACATCTGGTCATTCGGGGTGCAGACACTAACGTCTTGGCAACCGTCGCCAACGCGGTAATGGACGCGGTGCGCGCCATAGGCGAGGAGCCAGAAGACTTGGGTTTGGACGCAGACGCCTAATGCAGCCGATGCGCTGTGTTTTTAAGCTCGGAGTGCTCGTGACCGGCCCGTACTGGTCGCCAGCTCTGTGCCTGCTGCTGGCGGGGTTTTCGGCGCTCACGTACGCCCAGCCGCATGTTTCGATCGCCGTGCATACGGGCGACCCGGATCTCGTTTTCAGCAGCGGCAAACAGATCAATCGCGTGCAGGCAGCCCAGGCCGCGCTGGCCAACTGCCGCAGTACCGTGGCGTCCTTACCCGAATCAGAACCCCCAGGTGTCTGCGAATTGGCTCGCATGGACGACATCGTGGTAACCCCCGCCACAAAGCTGCTGCCTCAAACACCGACGCCACTTTTTCTATGGCGATTTCAGCATGGCAAAGCCACCGTTTACTTGGCCGGTACTATTCATGTGCTCAAAGAGTCACTGTATCCACTGCCCCAGCCTTATTTAGATGCCTACGCAGCGACCCAAAAACTGGTTTTTGAAGTGGATCTGAGCCGCTACCCACCCGCGGAGGTGCAGCAACAGACGATGGCCTACGCAACACTGCCAGAGCAGTCGCTGCGCCAAAGCCTGCCGAGTGACACGTACAGTCAATTAGTCTCAGCGGGTCTAATCTATGGATTACCCGTGGGACAAATGCAGGCTTTCAAGCCCATGCTCGCGTTTCAGCAGCTTGGCCTTCTAGGCTTTATCGCGATGGGCTATGACCCAGCATTTGGCATCGATCACTATTTTGGGCAACTGGGTGAACGAGAGGCTGAGAATATCTTGCAGCTAGAGACACTCGATCTTCAGCTTAAGCTACTGTTTAACCAGCCCCTAGACGTACAAACTGCCGTGCTTAAGCAAGCGCTCGCGGACGTTGGCGATATAGAGCAATCCACGAGCGCCCTGGTAAGGGCCTACTTCAACGGGGATGGTGCCCGCTTACTGTCGCTTATTGAGGAACAAGCTGGCGAGCACCCACTGACTCGGGCCTTCAATGCGCAGCTGCTGGACCAGCGCAACCGCGGCATGGCGAGAACAATTCAAGCGTATCTAGAGAGCGATCAAAGTTATTTTGTACTGGTGGGGGCCGCGCATACCGTGGGTTCGCGAGGCATCGTCGCGCTGCTCGAATCTGCAGGTTTTACTGGGACCCGGATTGCCTCAAATCAGACCATCCCCGAGTTGCAGCAGTAGACCGCAATGAATCAACGCTCTTTTCAGCCGGCCTTCGGTCTGTCGAATCCGAATCTGCAAACCATTGTCAGCAGCGTCGGCAGAAAAATCATCAAACCAGCTTGGCTGCAGGAGTTTACTCGCCGGTCGCAACATCGGGACATTCACGTTCAAGGTCAGCACCTAACGGCTCAGTACGATTACTCGCATAACGACGACGCTGCACTGGTCATGATCATCCACGGATGGTTAGGTAGCGCCGATTCCAGCTACGTTGTGGCCACTGCGCATGCACTGCAGCGTGCTGGCTATCATATTGCTCGTTTGACCCTGCGCGATCACGGCGGCACCGCTGACTTAAACGAGGGCTTGTTTCATTCTGCGATGACCGACGAGGTAGTCGCTGCAGCGCAATTCATCATGGATGATTTTGGCTGCAGCAAAGCAGGCTTGGTGGGTTTTTCCATGGGCGGTAACTTCGCACTTCGTCTGGCAAAACACTTACCCCAGTTGCGTACGCTTGCTATTTGCCCCGCGATCAGCCCACAACATACCGTTGAGCAGATTGCTGGCAGCGTGATCTACGAACGGTACTTCATGGGCAAGTGGCAGGCCCTTTGGCGGCAAAAACAGGCGGCCTTTCCACACCTATACGATTTTTCGGAAATGAATCAGTTGGGTAGCATTCACACGCTTACGGAAGTGTTCATCAAAGAATATACACAATTTGACGATTTGCAGGCCTATTACGCCGCCTACGACCTGCGTGGAGATGAGCTGGATGGCGTCAGCGCCACGGTACTGGCAGCCTTTGATGACCCGATAATTCCTGCCCGGCACTATGACTCGCTACCAAACTCGATTGACGTCAATCTTACCCAGCACGGCGGTCATACCGCCTACATCAAGAACTGGCGCCTAGAAAGTTGGGTAGACGACTACAGCCGTGCGTTTTTCAGTGAGCGCCTGAATTCATAGACGCTGCCGCTCGATTCTCGCTCATCAGTTGCAAAGCGCGTCAGACACCTTTGCAGGATTCAATTCACGCCGACGGCGCGTCGGCTTTTCTGGGCTGACCAGATTGTCAGCCGATACAGAAAAATGCAGTGCAAGTTTGGCTTCCCCTCGGTAGGAAATCTCATCCGCTTTTTCGCCCTTTAGGTGTGCGCCAAGTTTTTGCGCGACCGCGAGGCTCGGCGCATTTGCCGAATCGATGTAAAGGTCGACCTGTTCAAATAGTCCCCGGTGGAACACGTGACCGAGCGCTGCTCTTGACGCTCGGGTGCAAATACCCTTACCCAGAGCTTGGCGACTTATCCAGTACCCCATGCGGCCAACGCCTCCGCCGAGCACTGGCCGATCAATCTCAAAGCTGCCCAAAATACGGCGGGATTGCTCATCGGTGATCAGCCAGCGATAGGTTGATTCCCTCGCCCAGAGCGTGCGACTTTCGACAACCCAGTCTCGAGCATTGGTTAATGAATATCGCGGTGTCGGCCAATCGAGCCAAGGGCCGAGATAACCTACGGATTCCAGCACTGCTGTCTGCAGCTCAGCGGCGGCATCGGTCTTAAATGGTCGGATATGGCAAGCATAGAAACCTCCCAAGGAGGTTTCTATTTCAATGCATTCCCGTGCCAAACGCATAACCGATAATCGCGTAAATGCCGCCTTCCATCAAAGTACAGACTCCTCGAGACGGAGCCGCCCGCTCAGTCTTCTTGCGATTTTTCTTTGGCTCGAAAGAAGTAAGCCATCACCACCAACACCGCAGCGATGCCGAAGTAATACTGGATCATGTAGGTGAAAATAGGCGACATGCTCTCCAGACCACCGTCCGTCGCCTCACCGCCGAGCAGCCCAGCCAGCACTCCTCCAATGGCCGAGGCGAGAAACCAAAGACCAAACATCTGGCCTACATAGCGCTTCGGCGAGTAACGAGAAAACGCTGACAGCCCGATGGGCGACAGCGTCAGTTCTCCCCAAGTTTGCAGCAAATAGGTAATCAGCAACCACTGCAGTCCGATGGGTGCGGACTTCAGAGCCACACCAACGGCCAGCAACATGACCACGAAGCTAAGACCCATAAACAGCAAGCCAAGTGCGAACTTCAGAGGCAGGGACGGATCCATATTGCGCCGACCCAGGTAGGCCCAAAAAACCGCGAACATGGGCGCGAAGACCACCACATATATGGGGTTAAAGAACTGCACCCATGAAACGGGCATGTCGACGCCTAAAAAATTGAGGTCGGTATAGTCCCGAGCAAATAAATTCAGCGAACCGCCAGACTGATCAAAGCCAGACCAAAAGGCAGCGGCGGCGATAAACAGCAAAAACAGCAGCACCACATTTTTTCGCTCGGCTGGGTTCAAACCGGCAAAGCCGTAGAGGTAGAGAAAATAGATGCCCGCTATCGTGGTCAGGGCATAGGCTAACCCCTCCGCGAACACGCTGGCGCTGACCTCGATTACCCCGGTACCAAAGAGCAGTACGACCAAGGCGGCCGCCAATGCAACGAACATTGCCCAACGACCCAACTGATCCCGCCAGGCCTCGGGCATGGGGTTGGGCTCAAGCCCTGCGTCGCCCAGGAGGTGGCGTGTACGCACATACTGGATAACGCCCAGAATCATGCCAACACCGGCTGCACCAAAGCCCCAGTGCCAGCCGATTTTTTCTCCCATGAATCCACAAACCGCGTAGCCGACTGTCGAGCCAATATTGATCGACATATAAAAAATCGTAAAACCCGCGTCACGACGCGGGTCGTTGTCTGCATAGAGTTTGCCCACGATGGTTGAGATGTTACTTTTCAGCAGCCCACTGCCGATGGCCACCAAACCAAGACCAAAGAAGAGTCCAGACTCAATAGGTACCGCTAAGGTCAAGTGTCCCAAAGCGATGATCACCGCGCCGTAGAGCACCGCACGCTGGTGGCCGAACAGGTTATCCCCCAGCCAACCGCCGGGAACCGCCAAGAAATACACCATGCCAACGTAGATGCCGTAGATCGCCTGGGCTTCTAGTTCTCTCATGCCCAGTCCGGCATTGGCCTGGGTCACCGCCCCGGTCATATACAGCACCAGCAAGGCACGCATCCCGTAGTAGGACATACGCTCCCACATTTCCGTAAGAAACAGGGTTCGCAGGCCAATCGGATGACCAAAGAATTCAGCGTTGGTTGCCGTCAATTGTTTGTCCTTATTGGGGAATGGCGTCGATCCGTTTGCGGTATCAGTAAGTGGGCCAGTCCCCTGCCTTCGATAACATGGAAGGTAACTGCTTACCCAAGATCGGTTCCAGCCATGCGGCACCATCTAGCAGGGGCTGCATGGCCAAATCGTGTGCTACGTAGCTTCGATTGAGCATATAGACCAAATCTTCTGTGGCGATATTACCGCTGGCGTTGGGTGCAAAGGGACAGCCGCCTATGCCACCAATGCTGGCGTCCAGGGTTGCAACACCGGCAAGTAAACTGGCAAAGGCATTGCCGATGCCGGTATTTCGGGTGTCGTGAAAATGCGCACGCAGGGGCACATCACCGGCTAGCTTGCTCAGGGCCTCAAAGGTTTGCTGCACCTGCCATGGCACCCCGACACCAATGGTATCGGCGAGAGCAATTTCCACAGGGCCTGCTTCGAGCAGGGCTTCGGCCGCTGCCATAAGATTTGTGAGCGGCACCTCACCCTCGAAAGGACAACCAAAGGCCACCGCCAGGGTCACTTGAACCGGAAACCCTGTTTGCTGACCATCGCGTATCACTTCCCTGGCCATGGCCACGGCATCCGCCACCCGCTGTCCCTGGTTGCGCTCGCCAAAGGTATCGCTTACCGGGACAACCAGACCGGCTTCATCCAGACGGGTTTCGCGCAGCCTTCGGTAACCTCGCTCATTCAAGATCAAACCCGTGTAGCGAACGTCCGATCGCTGGGGTAGGCCAGCGCAAACGGCCTCAGCATCCGCCATCTGAGGCACCCGCTGAGGGTGCACAAAGCTGGTCACTTCGATGCGCTTGCTTCCCGATGCAAGGGCGTGATCGATCAGCTGCAGCTTTTGTGCCGTTGAGACCAGTACGTCCTCGTTTTGCAGCCCATCTCGGGGACTGACTTCCATGACGGTTACCGAGGCGGGCAGCATGGTATCGACCTAAAATCCTTCCCGCAGGCTGACGGTCTTATTGAAGACCGGCACGCCGCCGTCGGCTTGTTCGTCCCGGTAAAAGTACCCCTGGCGCTCGAACTGAAAGCGCCCTGATTGGTGAGCCAGCATGGCTGGCTCGGCCATGGCGTCCAGCCGCGTTAGTGAATTGGGGTTGATATCGTCCAAAAACGTTTTGGAAGAAGGGTTAGGCACATTGAACAAACGACCGTAGTCCATCACCGTAATCGGTACACTTGCGCTGGCATCCACCCAATGCACAACGCCCTTGGGTTTAAGCTCCGAGGTATCCTGACCACTCTTGGAGTCGGCAAAGTACGTGCAGTTCAACTGCACCACATTACCGCTATCATCCTCAATCACTTCATCGCATCGAATAATGTAAGCGTAACGCAAGCGCACCATTTCGCCTGGTGAGAGGCGCTTCCACTTGGGGGGCGGCTCGTTGGCAAAATCGTCGTGCTCAATAAGGATTTCGGCGCCAAAGGGTAACTCACGTCTGCCAAGATCCTTATTTTGGGCATGCCACGGCCCTTCCAGAGTTTCGCTTCCTTCATAATTAGTGATTACGACCTTTAACGGGTTGAGCACTGCCATACCCCTGGGAACACTCGACTCCAACTCTTGGCGTATGCAGAAATCTAGCAAATTCATCTCAATCACGTTGTCTTGCTTGGTCACACCGATGCGCTGGCAAAACTCGCGTATGGCGCTAGCCGGGACACCTCGCCGACGCAGGCCAGCAATAGTGGGCATGCGAGGGTCATCCCAACCGGTGACCAAGTGCTCGTCAACTAAGCGATGCAGCAGACGCTTGCTCATTACGGTGTATTCCAGCCCAAGCCGCGAGAACTCGATTTGCGGTGGGTGGTAATTGATGTTGATGTTTTCCAGTACCCAATCGTACAGGGGCCGATGATCGGCAAATTCCAGAGTGCACAGTGAGTGAGAAATATGCTCGATGGCATCGCAAATGCCGTGAGTGAAGTCGTACATGGGGTACACGCACCAGTCATCTCCCGTGCGTTGGTGCGAGGCGTGACGTATACGGTAAATCACCGGATCGCGCATGTTCAGATTCGGCGAAGCCATGTCAATTTTAAGGCGCGCCACATGGCTTCCGTCAGAAAATTCTCCAGCCCGCATACGACGAAACAAATCTAAATTCTCGTCCACCGTTCGATCGCGGTAGGGGCTGTTCTCACCAGGCTGCGTTAAGGTGCCTCGCGTGGCGCGAATTTGCTCCGCGTCGAGGGAACAAACATAGGCCTTGCCATCGCGCATCAGCGCTTCTGCATAGCCGTAAATCTGCTCGAAGTAGTCAGAGGCGTGAGTAATAGTTTTCCACTGGAAACCTAGCCATGCCACGTCGCGCTGGATCGACTCGACATACTCGTTGCTCTCCTTCACCGGATTGGTGTCATCGAAACGCAGATAGGTTTCGCCGCCATACTCCTGGGCGACACCAAAGTTGAGGCAGATGCTTTTCGCGTGACCGATATGCAAGAATCCGTTGGGCTCAGGAGGGAATCGAGTAATAACACCCTGATCCAGAGCGTTCTCCGCCAGATCGGACTCGATACGCTGGCGAATAAAATCAGTGGTTTCGTTTTCCATGACTACCTTAGTTTGGGCACGCGGTCAGAGCAGGCATATGCCTGAGGCAATTGTGAGAGGTATGGGGTTGAAAAACTACGCTTGCGACGACAATTTTATGCGCAACCCTGGCATTTTGAGGAGTCACTCTTGAGTTCTGGAAAGAACACCCAGGCAAACGCGGCTTCAGCACCGTCAGCCACGACGCGATGGCAATTCTTGGTGGTAGGAACCGCGGCCTGCGCAGCTCTAATATGGCTGGGTATACCCCGGTCGGGGTCTAACATCGAAGCGCTCCTTGAGCACCGCATTGGCGATCGCGTCTATGAGGTCATTCAACAAGACAATACCGTCGGTTACCTGCACACCCACACCGGTAGAGATGCCCAAGGCAATTGGGTGATGACCCAGCATCTGAACATCAACATGCTCAATGCTCCGCCCTACGTCTCCGAGCAGAGGCAGGTATTTGCAAAGACTGCGCCGCACAAATTGCTTGCCGTCAACTTAGATGAGAGACGCGAGCATCAGCATCAAATTATTGGGATCACCGCAGCCGAGACAGGCTACACCGTAGTTATCGAGCGCGATGCCGACACCGAAGTTGTCGAACGGCAATGGGAATATTCCCTAACAGACAAGCTACATTTAGAACAACAATTGGGTGCGAGCCCAATTGTTGGCAGAGAGGTTACCGAGCGGTACCTGGATATTCCCAAGCTAAATATCGGTCAGCGCCGCCACCGGATCATCGCAAGTTCTCGTTCCGGTCATACCCTGCAATCCGTCGAGGACGCCTCTACGACTGAACTTGATAGCCGGTTTAGACTGACAAGTTTTCACGCGCCCCATCAGTTTCGTTTCGAGTTGACCCGGTCGGACCCGGATCGTCTGCAGCTGTTTCTGTTTGCCGATACCGCCGAGTGGACAAGTCGGCGCGCGGTTGCTCCGCTAACCCAGGATTTGAAGCCCAAGCAGACGCTTACGGCGTTAACGCTGACCCTCAAAGCCCGAGGCGACAACACACTACTGACCCTGGGGCTGCCGCAAACCCTAAGCGCAACTCAGCAGCCCCAGGCCACCGACGCCAATGCCAAACACTATTTGTCCGGCACATTGACGCTGCCCGTTGACCACCCAAAAATTGCCGCGCTGCTTGAGGATCAACCACGCCTCTCCCTAAGCACCATTGAGCGACTGAGCGCAGGACTCATAAATCTAACCCGGGACAATCTGGCCTACGCGGAACAACAGCCCGCGGGCTCAGCGCTTCGCGCACTGGAGAAAGGTTACGGGGAATGCGTCGATTTCGCCGACCTGCTTACCACCCTGGCTCGCAGTCAGAATATTCCGACGCGCACGGTCTACGGCATCGCCTACAGCACACAGCCAACGCCGGGGTTTCGCTTTCATGCATGGAATGAAATTCTGTTCGAAGAGCATTGGCATGCTCTTGACCCAACCTGGGATCAGGTCGTTGCCGACGCAACTCATATACCGCTGGACGACCAAACCCTTGCGGCACTGGCCAGCGCAATGCAGGCTCAGGCCATCACCCTAACGCCTACGCAAACCTCCTATGAGACTAAGAAACTCAGACGTGGCTCAATCGCTGAGTCTCTGGCGCAGCAAACCCTCCTGACTCATTGAGGCCACCAAGACACCGGATTCGGCAAAAAACTCCGAGTGCACCATGCCGCGAGAATTCTGAGCAGTCGAAGTGCGCTTGTGAAAGAGCAGCCAATCATCGAGCAGGACAGCGCGATGAATCCACATGCTGTGATCGAGGCTCGCCATTTGTATCTCACTGCGATTGGTGCTGGCTTGGTGCGGGAGCACCGCGGTACTCACCAAGCCCATGTCTGAGGCATAAGCTATCAAGCACCGCGCTAGGGCCTGTCGACGAAAGGCTGCTTCTTCAGAGTCTTCGACTGCTTGCGGCAGAGTGACGGCTTCACGGAATTTGATCCAAGTTGGGTTCCAGAACCGACCCTCACCCCAGGCCTTACTGCCCAGCTCGAAGACAGAGCGCAGATGAAAGGGGCGATCTACTTTCGCCATAGGACTCATACGGGGGTCCGCTTGGGCACCACCGAGTTCTCTTGCGACCTCGACGTCCTCCCGCAGCTCTCTGGGTGGCGGTACGTTGGGCATCGGCGCACTATGTTCTAAACCAAGCTCATCTGCATGAAACGAGGCATCCATATTGAAAATCGCCTGACCATTTTGAATGGCTACAATTCTGCGAGTCACGAAAGAGCGCCCATCCCGTACCCGCTCTACCTCGTATAGCACGGGACGATCAACTCGACCGGGCCTTAAAAAATAAGCATGCAGCGAATGCAAATGAACCCTTTCAACCGTGCGATACGCCGCAGCAGACGCCTGAGCCAACACTTGACCGCCAAACAAGCGAGCGCCGTTTTCTGTTTCATTCTCACCCTGGTAAAGGTTTTCTTCGATCTTCTTCAGATCAAGGACATTGAGCAATTTGGCGGCGCGGCTTGAGCCAGGATCGGACATTGGAATTCTCTGCCTTACGGTATCAAAGACTTAGCGCGCTCGGCGATCCACCTAACAGGTCGATTTGAACCCAAGCGGCGCGGGCTGGATACTAGCGCATGCGGGCCGCGTTTTGCTCCTTTGTCCTTGGCATAAGCGCTCACACACAAACCTTTACGGTACTTTTTATGACCGATTCAGAACACAACGCTTGGCTAGAGGCAGCGCTGGCCAACACATTGGCCGGCGAGCCCGTCGAGAACATAACGATCAGTAGTAATGAAATAGGCATTCACGATGCATACGCCCTACAGCGCGAACTTGTCGGCAGACTTGAATCCCACGGCGGTTGGGGTGAGGTCTATGGATACAAAGCAGCCTTAACCGCAGAACCCGCCCAGCAAGCCATGGGCATTAACGAGCCAATTATTGGCGTTTTATTCGAGCATGCGGCGTATCAAGCCGACGGTGCATCGGCCGTTGCGACGGACCGACCCGTGCTGCTGGAGACCGAAGTAGGCTTTACCCTGCGAAAGGAAATTACCGCGCCGGTAGCTGAGGACGATGTTTTCGATGCCATCGCCCGCTGCTGCGGCATGATTGAACTTGCCTCCCCCAATCTCCAACAACGCCCTACAAGTGCTGACCTTATCGCGAACAACGCAGCCTCCTACGGCTGCATTGCTGGAGCATCAACAGCGCATCCCATGGACATTGATGTTGACGCCTTACCGGTCTTTCTCACGCGTATCGATGCCGAGCAACAAGCGTTTCAAACCGCCATGGCGGGTAGCGTGATGGCCGGGCAGCGCGATGCCCTGATTTGGCTCATAAACCGAATCCTGGCCCAAGGCTATGAACTGCGACCTGGGCATATGCTGATGACAGGATCCATTGGCAGCATGCATCCGGGCAAGGCGGGCAGGTATCGCGCTGAGTTCGGTGCACTGGGCGATCTTACTTTCGCTCTAGATTAGTACCGCTGCCCGCCTAATCATCAGCCGAAGCACGCAGAACTTTTTGACTCATTTCCGTCGCTGCGGCATTTCCTGAAAAGAATATATTGCTTGTCAGTTATTCTTTTTCATTCTCTTTCACCCACGGTTAGAGTGCCGCGCCATCGCTGCTTGGCTCGACATTTTCGACCACGGTCACGCCAAATCAGCAACGTGAACAGCAAATGAGGATCTTCCATGTCAGCCTATCTCGACCTTATCGAACAAACTCGTCAGACCATTGGCGCCAAGCAAGAATGGAGCGCCATCAACGCGGAATACGCAGTGCGAATGCAGCTGCAGAACCGTTTCAAAACCGGGCTGGAAATCGCCCAATACACCGCAGACATCATGCGTCGCGACATGGCTAACTACGATGCAGACTCCAGCAAGTACACCCAGTCGCTAGGCTGCTGGCATGGCTTCGTTGCCCAGCAGGTCATGATGAGCGTGAAAAAACACCAGCATACGACTGACCGCAGCTACATCTATCTGTCTGGTTGGATGGTCGCGGCACTGCGTTCACAGTTTGGCCCCCTACCCGACCAGAGCATGCACGAGAAGACCACGGTCTCGGACCTGATCGAAGAGATTTATACCTTCCTAAAGCAAGCCGATGCAAGGGAGCTACGGCATATGTTCGTTGAGCTGGATGAGGCTCGCGCAAATGGCGGCGATGCGGATTCCATTATTCAGCGCATCGACAACTACGAAACTCATGTCGTGCCGATTATCGCTGACATCGACGCTGGCTTTGGTAATGAAGAAGCAACCTACCTGCTGGCCAAGCGCATGATCGAAGCCGGTGCCTGCGCAATTCAGATTGAAAACCAGGTCTCTGACGCCAAGCAGTGCGGTCACCAAGCAGGCAAGGTCACCGTACCTCATGAGGACTTCGTCTCTAAAATCAACGCCGTGCGTTACGCATTCTTGGAGCTTGGCATCGACAACGGCATTATCGTTGCGCGCACCGATTCACTGGGTGCAGGCCTCACGCAGAAGGTACCCGTATCCATTCAGCCTGGAGACCTCGGCAGCAAGTACAACGAATTCCTCGACACCGAGGTGATCGAAGACGTCTCTGAGCTGCAGGATGGCGATATCACTATTCGTGCCGGCGGCAAGCTTGCCAAGCCAAAGCGTTTGGACAATGGCCTGTATGCCTTCAAAGAGGACACAGGCTTCGACCGAGTCGTACTCGACTGCATCACCAGCCTCGAGCACGGAGCAGATCTACTGTGGATCGAGACCGAAAAGCCAAATGTTGAGCAGATCGCCGCGATGGTAAATGCCATCCGCGAAGTGAGACCTGAAGCCAAGCTGGTGTACAACAACTCGCCGTCGTTTAACTGGACCCTGAAGTTCCGCGAGCAGGTTTACACCGAGTGGAAAGCTGCGGGCAAAGATTTGTCGGCCTACCCTGACCCCGAAGTGAACCCCATGGGGCTAATGGACGCGGCTATTGACGGCAGCGAGCTATCTGATGCAGCGGATGCAGCGGTACAGACCTTCCAAGCCGATGCGGCTCGCGAAGCGGGTATCTTCCACCACCTGATTACCCTACCGACGTACCACACCGCAGCGCTGTCTACCGACGTGCTGTCTGAAGGCTACTTTGGCGACCTCGGCATGCTAGCGTACGTACGCGATGTGCAGCGCCAAGAAATCCGCAAGAATTTGGCGTCTGTGAAGCACCAAGATCTGGCTGGCTCAAATGTGGGCGATGACCACAAAGAGTACTTCCTGGGTGAGAAGGCCCTGCTGGCAGGCGGCGCCGCAAACACGATGAACCAGTTCTAGACAGGCATCGTTAACCAGCCAAAAAGGCTGGTTGGAAGAAGGCGGTACCGCTAAGCGGTTTACCGCCTTTTTTGTGTCCATCCATCGAGCACGCTCGCTCCACTATCGGCCACCAACTTGATCGCGCCACTATTCGACCAGGGGTCGGCTACGCCCTAGACTCCCTCCTTCTTCCGGCCATTTTTTTACAGACTCTTTGTTGTTCAAAATGTTATGAGTCGTTGCTCTTCGCCTAGAGGCGGGCGTACCCGATTTAAGGCCTTACCTTTCATCCCGAAAGTCATCCGTCTCTCAAAAATCCACTCAGGCGAGTTAGTCGCCAAATTTCGCGTTTTTCTCGTTTGGCCCGATGCGCGCTGAAAATGGACGCGCCGGTAAATCGCATTGATATGACTTTTAGCGGCAATGAACCCATTGGCTCATCGGCGCACTCTTTGGCACCATGGGCGACTCACATTTGGAGGAGAGAGCCATGAACGTAGTGGATGCTATCGCCCACGCCATGAAGGCCGAGGGGATCGACATGCTGTTTGCCTATCCGGTTAACCCATTAATTGAGGCCGCGGCAAAACTCGATATTCGCACCGTCATCGTACGCCAGGAACGGATTGGCCTTCACATGGCTGACGCCTATTCGCGCCTCTCGTCGGGCGACAAGATCGGGGTTTTTTGCATGCAGCATGGGCCGGGCGCCGAAAACGCCTTTGGCGGCGTGGCTCAGGCCTATTCTGAATCAGTACCGATTTTGGTGATTCCCGCAGGCTATCCGCGGAGGCTTGCTCACTACTACCCGAATTTCAATTCCACGCTCAACATGCAGCACATCACCAAGTGGGCCGAGCCCATCACCATGGGTAAGGCTGCGCCAGAGGTGCTGCGGCGTGCATTTTTTCAGTTGCGCAACGGTCGTCCGGGACCCGTGATGCTGGAAGTACCGCTGGATGTGATGAACGAGGAAGTGCCGGACAACTGGAAATATGTGCCGTCCTTTAGCGCCAAGTCTGCCCCAGCGCCAGACGATGTGGCGTCCGCAGCCAAGGCCCTGGCCAGCGCTGAACGTCCGGTGATATACGCCGGACAAGGAGTTCATTACGCCAAGGCGTGGGATGAACTGAAAGCTCTGGCGGAGACATGGAACATACCGGTTACTACCAGTATTGAAGGTAAGAGTGCTTTTCCCGAAAACCATCCCCTATCCTTGGGCAGTGGTGGTCGCGCCAATTCGCGCCAGGTAAAGCAGTACTTAAATGATGCGGATGTCATCTTCGGTGTGGGGGTTTCTTTTGCGCTCACGGCCTTTGGTGTGCCGATGCCCGCTAACAAGGATGGCTCGAAGACTCTGATCCACGCGACCTTAGACCCCATGGATTTGAACAAAGACGTGCCAGTGCAGCATGGCCTGATTGGCGACGCCAAACTCACGCTGCAGGCGCTAAGCGCCGAAATGGAAAGCTATTCCAAGACGCCGGCGGAACAACGCGCGGGAGAGCCGGAGAAAATCGCTGCCATTCGCACGCAGTGGCATAACGAGTGGCTGCCCAAGCTCACCAGTAACGATACGCCCATCAACCCCTACCGAGTCATCGCCGAACTGGATCGGCTGGTGGACAAAGACAATGTGATCATCACCCACGACGCAGGTAGCCCCAGAGATCAAACTACCCCTTTCTGGGAATCTACCGCACCGCTTTCCTATATTGGCTGGGGCAAAACCACCCAGCTCGGCTACGGCCTTGGACTGGCCATGGGGGCCAAGCTGGCCGCGCCAGAAAAACTCTGTATCAACGTCTGGGGCGATGCGGCCATTGGCTTCACCGGCATGGACTTTGAGACTGCCGTACGAGAGAACATTCCGATCCTGTCGATCTTGTTCAACAACTTTTCCATGGCCATTGAGATTCCGATCATGCCGGTGTCGCAAGAAAAATACGGTGCAATTGAGATTTCCGGTCACTATGCCGATATGGCGAAAGCCTTTGGTGGCTATGGGGAACGGGTCACAGACCCCAGCGACATCGTCGCAGCCCTGCAACGCGGCATTGAAGCTACCCGCAATGGCCAGGCTGCCCTGCTGGAATTTATCACCAGCCAAGAAATCGATATTTCTAATGAATAGACACCAACACTTACCCGCGACCATCAACTGAGAGAGAACACATGAAAGCACGCGCCGTAGCCCTTAAGTCACGCCCAGTGGGCATGCCAAAAACCTCTGACTTCGACATTATCGACATTGACATACCCGAGCCGAATGACGGCGAAATCCAGGTGAAAAACGCCTGCATGTCGGTAGATCCGTACATGCGAGGCCGCATGTATGACCGCAAATCCTACGTGCCACCCTTTCAAATAGGTGAGGTACTAACCGGTGGCTGCGTGGGCCAAGTGACCGCCTCGGCTCACCCAGACTTCAAAGCCGGTGACTATGTTTCCAGCAGTTGGGGCTGGCGCGAGGCCTATACGGCTTCCACCCAGGGCATTGAGCGACTCGGCGATATTGCCGCTGCGCCTTCCCAATACATTGGCGCCATTGGCATGCCCGGTATGACCGCCTATGTCGGACTCCTTGAAGTCGGCGCGCTGCAAGATGGTGAGACCGTGTTCGTTTCTGGCGCTGCTGGCGCGGTAGGCAGCATCGTCGGCCAAATCGCCAAACTTAAAGGCTGCACGGTCATTGGCAGCGCAGGCTCTGATCACAAAGCCCAGCTGCTCAAGGACGAGCTAGGCTTTGACTACGGCTTCAACTACAACGACGGCAGCATTGTCGGTCATCTTAAAGAGGCTGCCCCAGCGGGTATCGATGTGTACTTCGACAATGTCGGCGCAGACCACTTGCAGGCCGCCATCATGTGCATGCGCCCCAATGGTCGCATTCCACTATGCGGCGCTATTGCCACCTACAATGACACCGAGGCTCGGCCGGGTCCGAACAACTTGTCCATGGCCATTGGCCTGGGCCTCACCCTGCGCGGATTTATCGTGAGTAATTTCATGCATATGGCGCCGCAGTTCAGGGTAGATATGGAGAAGTGGGTCGGCAGCGGTGAAGTTACCACCAAGGAGACCGTCTACGAAGGTATCGAAAAAGCACCCGATGCCTTTATCGGTCTGTTTACTGGTGCCAATACCGGCAAGATGATCGTGAATTTTTAGCCAAATCACGCCTTAGAATGCTCGGCAACGAGCTTTACAGCCTGAATCGCGACAACCATAATGGTACTCAATTGAATACCATTATGGTGCGATCATGAGCCAAACACCCCACAGCTGGGCCAGTACCTTACTGCGTAGCGCATGGCATGAAAGCGGTCTGAGCTTGCGCCAGCTTGCCCGTCAGGCGAACACCTCCCACGCCACCCTGAACGCCTACATAACGGGCAGCAAATCACCCAGCACTGCGACGCTCGAGCGCGTTATCGCGGCATGCGGCTACGCCCTAGATGTGTCGTTGCGACCCAGAGTGCGATTTAGCAATGGCGTGCCCAGGGGAGAAGAACTTGCCGATATACTGGCCTTAGCGGAACAATTCCCGGTCAGACACAGCAAAGAATTGGATGCGCCTATATTTGCCGAGCGTATTCGTTCATCCGCATGAATCTGGTTCAAAAAATCTGCGCCTGCCACGAAACACTCACGGCCGCTGATATCCCCCATGCCTTTGGAGGCGCTCTCGCGCTGGCTTGGTGCACGGGCAGCGCTAGAGGCACCATAGACATCGACGTAAACCTATTCGTCGGCAAAGATCAGATTGAAACCGCTTTGGCCGCATTACCCGCTCATGTCTCTTGGCGGCAGAGCGACGTTAAACGCCTGAAGCGAGATCTTCAGCACCGACTTTGGTGGGACAACACGCCACTAGACCTGTTCTTTAACAGCACCGATTACCATCTCGGTTTGCTGGAGCGAATTCACTGGGAGGACTTTGCCGAGACCAAAATCCCCTTCATAAGCTGCCAGGATTTAGCGGTCTTCAAAGTCTTTTTCGACCGCACTAAGGATTGGGCTGACTTGGAGGCCATGCATGAAGCAGGAACCCTGGATGGCAGATTTGTGACGGATATTATCCACCAGTATTTGGGCGACGAGGAGACGCGACTGGCGCGGCTCGCCGAAATACTCGAAAAGGAACCTAACTAGGTGTGGCGATATAACCCCAAACCCGGTCCGCGCCAAGCATTGCCAGATGCTGACCAAGTTTTGCCTGCCAGTAAAACTCGTTGCCCCATTCGTCCCGCCAGGCCCATAGTCTGCGCGTAAAGTGGTGCAGGCGATGTTCGTAGGTATAGCCCATGGCACCGTGCACCTGATGCACCTGTTCGGCAACAACCCCGACGGCCTCGCCCACTCGCGCCTTGGCGGCAGCCACTTCTTGTTCGAAACGATCGGTACCCATGGCATCAACACCCGCATCCGCAGCGCGTTGTGATGCCGCCACTTCGGTGCCGACGACTGCCAAGGAATGCTGTATAGCCTGAAACCTACTGATGGAGCGACCAAATTGACTGCGTTCTGCGGCAAATTGCAGCCCTAAATCAAGAACCGCCTGCAGACAGCCTGCCATTAGGTTTGTGCGCGCCAGCGCCATCTGCGCGAAGGGTAAATCTTCTAACTCGATACGCTGGCTAACCGCTTCTGCGACCATGGTGTCACGCGGCTCTCCGGCGAGATTGGCACCCTGCTGTTGCAGAGTTGCGGCGTCGAATACGCTGACGTCGTGGCTTCCCGCCTCAACACCAAGTAAGTGCGACGCTTGCCGACCCCAGGCAACCTGCACCAGCGAATCACCCGCTTGGGTGCCGATGCTGGCAAAGCCTTGCGCCGGCGCACTGGCCCCCAGCCAGCGATTTGCGAGCAAAATTTCCGCCATGGGTAGTGGCGCTGCATAGCGGCCGCATACTTTCAAAAAGGCAAATAGGTCTTTCGTTTCGGTCCCGCTGTTTGCGCTACCCAGCTGGTGGAAGCCGTTCGCGACAAGCTGCTGCCACAGATCGCTTGGAAAGGCCCCCTGCTCCGTGGCATCCCACAGGCTTTTGTCGCAGTGATCGGTAAAGATCTTTTCGGCGGTATCGATAATAAGTTGTGATGTATCCATATCCCTTCCCGTGCAGTCTTCTCCAATCGCTGCCTAGCGCAGCCCCAAGCCACGGGCAATGACGCCGCGCATAATTTCGCGCGTGCCTCCACGCAGAGTGAACGAGGGCGATAGCATTAAGGTCTCTTCGAAGGTTTCGCGGAACAGACGCTGCTTGTCTGGGTCAGCGGCGCTGAGATCTGGCACTACCAGTCGCGCTATTTCTGGCAACAGCTTTTCAAAGTTATTGCCAAGCTCCTTCACTAATGCCGCTTCCACGCTGACATCCTTGCCAGCCTCTAGCATGCCCGCCACAGACAGTGACATACGCCGTAGGGTCATAAAGTGAGAAGCGATGCGACCGATAGCCGCCGCTTGATGGGGTGACGGGCTGTCGCCACAAATACGCACCAGCTCAACAAAGACGCGGAACGACGATAGAAAACGTTCGGGACCACTTCGCTCATAGGCGAGCTCAGACGTGACCTGCTGCCAGCCGTTGCCGGGCTCACCGACAATGCGGTCCTTGGGCACCAGCACATTGTCGAAGACGACTTCGTTGAAATCTTCGCCGCCAGCCATGTTGCGTATCGGTCGCACTTTGGCACCATCGTTTTTCAAATCGACGATTATTTGCGAGAAACCCGCGTGTCGATTTTCCGAGGGCGCTTCCGTGCGCACCAAACAAATTATGTAGTGATTGCGATGTGCGTCAGTGGTCCAAATTTTGGTGCCGTTGATTCGATACGCATCTCCTTCCGCCGTTGCCGTTGTGCGAACTGAGGCAAGGTCGGAGCCCGAATCAGGTTCACTCATACCGATGGAGAAGTAGCTCTCACCCCGGGCGATACCGGGCAGATACTTCGCCCGCTGTTCTTCGGTACCGAATCGCAGCAAGAGCGGGCCACTTTGACGGTCTGCAATCCAATGGGCGCTGACCGGTGCGCCCGCCGCCAACAATTCCTCTGTGACCACCAAACGTTCAAAGTTGGTTTTATCGGCACCGCCCACCTGGGCAGGCCACGTCATTCCAATCCAACCCTGCTCACCCAGTTTTTGTGAAAACTCCGGATCGTGGCCAGTTACAAAGTCTGAGTTCGGCTTGGGCAGGTGCTGGCGGTTGTTCTCAATAAAGTCCCTGACCTGTTGACGCAGCACCTCAGCTCCGTCATCCAAACTGACACGATCAAATTGCAGCACGCTTCTTCTCACACCTAAATAACGCCGAGCAACATTACTGAGGGGGCAGGAGTGATGCAATGTTGTCAACGAACCGAAACTTATACAGCCAGAAAACCAAGGGCGGCCATAGAGCTGGCAAATCGACTGTGGCACCATCACGCCATGCTTGAACCGAACCAACTCGAATACGCTTTTGAGCCGGTATTTTCCGACATCAAAGAGCGATCCACTGTGGCTGAACGATTTATCGATCGCAGCCTGTATCAGGTTTACGTGGCAACCCTTTGGGCGAACGTGGTGCTTTCGCCAGGGGAAGCCGGCATTGAAGAAGAGAACTTAGAGGACCTGCACGACTTGGTCGTGGCACAGATTCAGTCTGTGCTGGGCAGTGAAGAGGATCTAACCACAGTATTCACATTTATCAGCAGCAAGGCTGGTGAACAGGCAATGATGGAGGCCAAGCTCAACCAAACGCATAAGGATCTGCTGCAATATTTTTCGAGCATGATCCTCGATCCTGACGGGCACAAAAAGTGGATGGACGAAATTCGGGAAAATCTCTAGAGCGCCGCTAGTCACCCATCACATTGACGATGATCGACCGCACGCGCGCACTGTGTCGATGCTCCCAAAGATAGATACCCTGCCAAGTCCCCAGCGCCAACGCGCCATGCATTACCGGCACAGCAACCTGTACTGTCGTTAGCGCTCCCTTGATATGCGCTGGCATATCGTCCGGGCCTTCCTCGGTGTGGGTATACAGGGAATCGTTCTCCGTCACCAAGCGCGATAGCCAATTTTGTAAATCAGCCCGAACCGCTGGGTCAGCGTTCTCCTGTATGAGCAAACTCGCTGACGTGTGCTGAATAAATACCGTCGCTAGGCCATCTTGCACACCGCTGTCTGATACTGCCGAACTTACTCGAAAGGTAATATCGTACAGCCCTTGGCCGTAGACAGATTTTTCAAAGACATGATTACTCATGGGCTCCAATACTCGGACATTAAAAAGGTACTTCCTAGGAATCTAGGTGCCATAGACTAAGCAGCGGGAAATAGGTAATCAGCATCAGCGCCAGCAATAGCACCAGCAAAAACGGCAGCGTCGCCGAATACAGCTCCGTGAGCGGTTTTTTAAACCGGTAGCTGGCAATGAACAAATTCATTCCGACCGGCGGGGTAAAGTACCCGATCTGCATGTTCGCCAGAAAGATAATGCCGAAGTGCACTGGATGGATGCCATAGCCAATAGCCACAGGCAGCAGAAGCGGAACCATGATCACCAGGGCAGAAAAAATATCCAGCATGGCGCCTAGAATCAGCAGCAGCACATTCAGCAAAATCAAAAAGCTTAGGGGGTCTTCGATATAGCGATTGATGATGGCCAGAAGTTGCTGGGGTACCTCGGCATCTACGAGGAAATTGGTGAAGGCCAGAGCGATACCCAGAATGAGCAGAATGCCGCCGACCATGACCATGGACTCCACAGCGACCTTGGACAGCTGCCGCCACGCAACCTCCCGATACAGTACAACCTCCGCCAGCACGACGTAGGCCGCTGTCACCGCTGCTGCCTCAGATATGGCAAAGTAACCGCCGAATACACCCCCCAACACCACAAAAGGAAGGGGCAACTCCCAGCGCGCTGCCCATAGCGCACTGCGTAGCTTAGCGGCGGTAAACAGCACACGCGGAATTTTACCGCCCCGGTGCTGCCACAGCGTCCAAAACATGAGCAGCGATAACATCAAACACAGCGGCACCACGCCAGCAACAAACAGTTCGACAATGGTAAAAGACTCGCCAACGTCAAGCTGTTGCGCGATCACACCATAAAGAATCAGCGGCACCGATGGCACCAACAGCAGACCTAGACTCCCCGAGGTAGTAACCAGGCCCAGACTGTATTTATCCGCGAAACCCGCCTGCTTGAGTGCCGGTAAGAGCAACGCCCCAAGCGCCACAATCGTGACACCGGACGCACCGGTGAGCGCCGTAAACACTGCACAGGCAACAAAAGCGACAATCGCCAGACCGCTGGGTAACCACCCGAACAAACTCTGCATCAGGTTCACTAGGCGTGTTGAGGTATTTGCCTCACTCAGCAAGTAGCCGCTGAAGGTAAAAAGCGGCAGCGATACCAACAGCGGTGTATCGACAATGCGATAAAGCTCGATGGCAATGATGGCCAGCTCAATATCGGCGCTGTAGAAGCCCAGCATGGCTGCGCCCAACAATACGGCAAACAAAGGCGCACCCAACGCAGCCATGGCCAAAATGATGACAATGCCCAGCCAGATCATGTCAAGGCTTCACCGTTAACAGAAAGTAACGTAGCGCCATCACACCGCCGCCGATTGGCATGATGATCTCGCAAATCCATGCGGGCACATCGCCAAAGGCAATGGCGTTGTCGACATACTCGTAATAGACGAACTGGCCGCTGCCCCAAGAAAACAGCACCAACATTAGGCAGGTAAAAAGACGGGTGAGCCGCAGCACCCAGTGCTCGTGCTCTGGTTTGAACATGCGGCTAAGTAGGTCGACCCGAATATGGCTGTCGTCCCGAGATGCGACCATGGCGCCCACCAGGGCAACCCAGAGCACTGTGACACGCACGAGGGAATCGCCCCAATACAGACCCGCATCGAAGATGTTACGCAAAATCACTTGACTGGCAGCGACGCCAATCATCGTCATCAGCAGCAGAACCAAAATGCCGTCCTCTAGGCGGCGCAGCCGGGCTAGGATTTGCTCGATCCTGCCCCCGCGTTGGTCCGCCTGGGCGCTCACCGCGTAGTTGTTTGGCTGCTGCGATACTCCTGCAGCAAGGACATCAGCTCATCAAACATGGCCGTAGACACGTAGTCGTTGGCCTTAAGTTTTTGATTAGCATCGTCTGCGATCGTATACCACTCGTTCAGTTCAGCATCCGATGGCTGCAACCACTCAAGCCCTTCGCGAACTAAGGCCTTACCGGCGGCGTCGTTGTCTTTGCGTGAGGCCGCATCCACCCGGGCTACAGCCGCAGTCAGTTCCTCAGTCACAATGGCCTGCTCGGCCTCGGTCATGCGGTTGAAGGCGCGCTCAGTAATGGCGAAAAGTCCGTAGACATACATCAGCGGCAGTTCAAGAGCGTAATCCACCTGTGTGTGCCACTGCAGGGCAATAGCCCCAATAGGTGGCGAACCAATGCTGTCGATTAGGCCGGTCTGCAGACCGGTCAGTACATCGGCAATCGGCAAAGGAATGGGCGTAATGTTGAATGAGGAGTACGCCTTAAGTGCGCCTGGGTCGTTATCCGGTGCCCATACGCGCTGATTTTGAAAATCAGCCACGGCCGTGACGGGATCCTTGGTCATCGGATAGGCAAACCCCACTTCCGCCAACCCAAAACCAACAAACTTATTCTCGCGCAGACCTGCCATCAGCTTATCATCAAGATGGGCTCGCACGTAGTCGACCTCCTGGGAATTGCGGAATACCAGCGGCAGGTTGTAAAGCGCAATATCCGGGTATGGCTGCATCACGCCACCTGAGGTCATAGCAGCACCGTGAAGTTGACCAACCCGCAACTTTCGCAGCACGGCTTTGTCATCGCCCATAACGCCGCCGGGGTAGATCTTCAGCTTGACCTCCTCCTGGGTACGTTCACGAATTGCTTTGGCAGCGGCTCTTAGCTCGATCATCCAACCGGTGCCCTCTGGCGATAAGGTGGCAATCTTCAGGGTCGTCGCAGCATTGACGTTCACCGCTACGAGCAGACAAACGAATACAGAGCACAAACTAAGCGCCTTACGGGCAATGGTTAGCGATTGCGACTTTCCCACGAGGGAGTTGGAACTAGAAATAGTCATCAGCACTGTCCAGTAGTAGTTGGGCGCGCTCCTGCGCCACAGTGTTCATTAGGGTCAATCCGGGTGCCTGCACATCGGCAGCCAGCACTTCCTGCAATAATCGATCATGCAGCTCGCGATCAAAAATCAGGCGAGCATATTGATTCGCCATCATGACTTTGACGATCAAATTACGTTCGTTAGAAATTGTCAGCGCCCGCTCAAAGTGTCGCCGACCCAGTTCAGGACGACCGCCCATAGCAGGTGGCAGCAAAGTTTCGAACACGCCAAGATAAAGAAAAGCGCCACCGTTCGCGTGCTCGGGATCGAGGTCGGCAACCCGTTGAATCAAGGCCTTCACTCGCCCAAGCTGGGCGATAGCGGCAAAATCAGAACTGTTGCCCTGAATCCAGCCTGCCCAAATACTGCCTAGGCTGTATAGAGCGGGAACGCTCGATGGCCCCTGGGCATCAACCCAAGCAGAGAACTCATCAAAGTCTCGGCTTTCTAGTCCACAGGCATTTTTTAGCGACCGACAAGTGGCCCGCAATATCTGCGCCTTCGCTTTGCTGTTAAGCCGCGCGGCTCGCACAGGATCCTCGACAAAGGCACCCGCGTAGGCAGAGTGCAGCTCCGCAGATTGTGCCAGCAACGTCGCATTGTCCGGAGAGCCCGCCATTAGCGAGTCGATCAATATAAGGTAAGACGGTGCCCCGTCTCGAATCATCGCTGGGTCGTCACTATTGAGAATGGCTGCAGACAGATTGGACGCCAATCCACCCGTGACAGACCCCATGATGCTGGCACAACCGCTGAGCAGACAGACACCCACGAGCGCGAACCATCCCGCAATTTTCGATGAGCGCCGATGCCTAAGATAAGGGTTATACATAAAGCGTTAGAACCTGCCGAGGCGTCTATGCATGAAAACAATGCGGGCTGGTTAAATCAACCTTTAAACCGCGGCAACTCGCAGAAGAGACAAGCGCTAAGCCCATACCCCACGTTATGCCATATTCGCTAGTATAGGTGGCAACTAAAAAAGGGATAGCGCAGCGTGGGCGACAACCTGATTCTGATCGAGAAAAGCCAAGGCATCGCGACGGTCACCATGAATCGGCCAGATGCGTTGAACGCCCTCTCCGGCGCTCTTCGCCAAGCCATCGCCGAAACCTTCGACCAGCTCCGCGAGGATGTCGCAACCGAGGTCATCATACTTACCGGCGCTGGTCGCGCCTTCACTGTGGGACTCGACCTCAAAGAGTTGGGCGGCGAGGTAGCGTCTACTAAAAATGATGCGATCACGGACAGGGACCTCGGCGAGGCTATCGCCAATGTTGGCAAACCGGTTATCGGTGCGGTAAACGGCTTTGCCATTACCGGCGGCTTTGAAATCGCCCTGATGTGCGACTTTATGATCGCCAGCACCAGCGCGCGCTTTGCCGACACCCACGCACGGGTTGGCGTGGTCCCTGGTTGGGGGCTGTCGCAGCGCCTGCCGCGGCTGATTGGAATCAATCGAGCCAAAGAACTGAGCTTGACCGGTAATTACCTCGACGCCGAGACCGCCCGAGATTGGGGACTGGTCAACAGAGTGGTCAGCGACGAGGCACTGCTGCCTACCTGCCTTGAGTTGGCGAGGGATATCGTGTCCACAGAACCGGTGACCCGTGGCGAGATACGCCGGATCATGGACGAAGGCTGGGACACAACCTTAGCCGTAGGCATGGATATTGAACATTCGGCCAATCGCGCCCACGAAAAGTCCCAGCGACCGACGGAGCAGGTAGCATCGCGACGGCAGCAAATTCAGAATCGAGGGCGAAGCCAGAATGTTTGACAGACGCTCAGGAATTCTCGAAAGCATCACATTGATGCGTCGAGTGAACCGATAAGCGCTTCGGCGGGCGCGATCGAGCAAGAAAACAGGGGGAACAGGATGACCATCGGTGCTGGCATTGGTATTGCCAATTTTACCTTTGAAGACGGCAACGGCTTTTGGGAATGGGTTGATCTGTGCGACAACGGAGGGGTGGACTCGATTTGGCAGAGCGACCGTATTATCGAGAAGACACCGAATCTGGAAACCATGAGCGTGATGGCTGCCCTAGCCGGCGGCAGTAAACGCCTGAAGTTTGGCATGAACGTAGTCAGCATGGCTCTACGCGACCCGGTGCTGATGGCGAAAGCCTGCGCAACCATTGACGTGCTGTCTAACGGTCGGCTCCTGCCAGCCTTCGGAGTGGGCAGCGCGCTCTCCCGCGATTTTACCGCCACAGGCCGAGATACTAAGGGTCGTGGCAAACGTACTGCCGAGGGGCTGCAGATCATAATAAAACTGTGGTCTGAGGATAATGTGAACTTTGAGGGCGAGCACTACCGCCTGGAAGACGCAACCATCGCGCCCAAGCCGGTGCAAAGCCCCATGCCGCTTTGGGTTGGAGGCTCTGCTGCGGCGGCGATTGAGCGCACGGCCAAATGGGGCACTGGCTGGCAAGCGGGTATTGAAAACGCCGCGCAAATTGCACCGGTTATAACCGCCATAAAACGGCGCACAGAAGAACTAGGCAGAAAGATTGACGAAGATCACTTCGGTGCGGGCTTCAGCTTTCGCTTTGGCAGTGTCGATGATCCCGTTGTTCAGCGTCACCATGCGGTACTGGAAAAACGCCTCGGCAAACAGCCCGAAGGTTACAGCGCCGTCGGCGGTGTGGACGAGATGATGACTTTAGTCGAAGATTTTCACCGCGCTGGTGCACACAAATTTATTCTTCGACCCATCGCCATGGGCGTGACAGACATGATGGAGCAGACCCAACTGATGGTGGAACAGTTAGTGCCCGCCATCAGCGCCATGAACTCATCCTAGCCGATAGAGCATTCCTGTCAAAAATGCCGCAGGGCCTATGCCGAAACTTCATAGTTTCTCCAAACCTCTGGCTTGAGCTACGTAGCCGCGGTTAAAGGTCGGGCTGATGGTCAGGTCATTAATGCACACATGATTGGGCATTTGGGCTAAGAATTTTATCAATTCACCGCAGTCCTCGGGCTGCACCATTTGAGCGCGATCCTCTTCTGATACCGGCACCGGTCGATTATCCAGAATGGGGGTTGCTACCTCTCCGGGGCAAACCGCACATGCGCGCACACCATACAAGCCCGCTTCCATGTTGATGCTTTCGTTCATGGCATTTAAGGCGTGCTTGGCGGCCGTATAGGCTGGCCCGGTCACCATGCTGACATGTTTGCCTGCCCAGGAGGAGATATTAATAATGAGGCCCTCGCCCTGCGCCCTCATGGTCGGCAGCACGGCCTTGCAGCAATAAAAAGCGCCGTCTAGGTCGATCCGAATCACAGAGTCCCAATCATCGAGGCTGACGTTGTGCCAGTTTCGTTTTTTGACGTTGATTCCCGCCGAGGCCACCAATACATCGATTCGACCGTGAGTTTGAATGATGCGCTGGGCCACTTCTGTTACCGCATCGCGGTCTGCCACATCGAGCATTTCAATACTCACAGCGTCGCCACATTGGCTGGCCACTTCTTCCAGCTTCTCGAATCGTCGCCCTGAAAGCACGACATGCATGCCTGCCTCAGCCAAGGCCGTGGCCCCGGCCTCACCGATACCCGTGCCCGCCCCGGTCACCCAAGCGACTTTGTTTTCCAGACTTCGCAGCATATTCTCTCTCCCCTCGTTTCAGTGTCTGTTATCGCCAGACCTTAACACGACCCAAATTAAGGAGGGGCTATGCCGAACAGTACTGCCACCCGTCTGGCTGAGATCGAAAACGACGGCTACACGATCATTGAGGACGCAATGAGCGCCGATCTGATGGCGCGCATCCGCGAGGAGCTTGATCCCTTCTGTCAGGGCAAATACCCGGGCCGCAACAATTTTGAAGGCACCCATACAGAACGAGTCTATGCCCTGCTTGCAAAAGCACCCTCAGTTGCCGAGATCATCGAACACCCAGCAACGTTGGTGTTAATCGACAAACTACTGCCAAAGAATTTTCTGCTCTCCGCCGCGCTTTCAATACTCGTGCACCCCGGTGAGACGCCCCAACCGTTTCATTATGACGACGGTATCACGGGCCTACCTGTCTACAAGCCTCGTCCTCGCTTTGGCGTGAGCACAATTTGGGCCTTTGATGACTTCACGGAATATAACGGCGCCACGGAGGTTATTCCTGGCAGCCATCGATGGTCGGAAGACCGCAAGCCAAGAGAAGCCGAAGCCATCAAGGTGTTGATGCCCGCTGGTTCTGTGATTGTCTTTGACGGTGCGCTTGTTCATCGCGGCGGAGCCAACACCTCGAATGCCGACCGGTTGGCCATCACCCCCCAGTACTGCAACCCGGGGCTGCGCCAAATCGAAAACATGGTGCTGTCAGTGCCGCCATCGATCGCGGGAAACTACAGCGAGCGAATTCAAAACATGCTCGGCTATAACATTATCGAGCCTAGCTTTATGGGTTATGTCGATGGGGTGCACCCTAGGAAGCTTATTGACCGTTCCTACCAAGGCCGCAAATATCGATCACAACTTCCACCATCCTAGGCTATTGCGTCGCGCACCTCAGCTATGCCACCTGTATCACCGATAAAAGTTGTGCAGTTTGTTCCTAATCTGAACAGCGGCGGCGTAGAGCGCGGCACTCTGGAAATCGCCCAGGCACTGGTCAACGCAGGCCACGAATCCCATGTGGTCTCTAACGGTGGGCGCATGGTGGACGAACTCACGCGGCAGGGCAGCATCCACCACCAGTGGGCCCTACATCGAAAGTCGCCTACTACCCTACTTAAGACAGCTACTCTGCGACGCTGGCTTGAAGACCTAGAGCCGGACATTATCCATGTACGCTCGCGTATGCCGGCTTGGGTGGTCTGGCTGGCCTGGCGCAAGATGAACCCTGCAACGCGACCGCGTTTGGTCACAACTTTGCACGGCCTGCATTCAGTATCGTGGTACAGCAAAATCATGGGCAGAGGGGAGCGAGTAATCGCGGTGTCTAAAGTCGCCGAGAGGTATCTGTGTGATCACTGCGGAGTTTCGCCGAACAACATTCGGCTCATCTACCGAGGCACAGATCCGTCAGAATTTCCGCGCAACTATCGGCCGAGCGAGCAATGGCTAAAGGCTTGGGCAGCGCAGTTTCCGCAGCTTCAGGGTAAGCGCCTGATCTGCCTGCCCGGTCGAATTTCCAGACTGAAAGCCCATCACCACCTGATAACATCGCTGCAAAGGCTCAAAGCCGAGGGTACTACTGACGTGGCTGGACTCATCGTTGGCGGCAAAGACGCTGCTCACGAGGCTTATTTCAGGGAGCTTCAAGCCCAGGTAATCAAGGCTGGTGTCGCTGAAGATATTGTCTTCGCAGGCCACCGCTCCGATATGCGCGAGATCTACGCTATTTCTTCAGTTGTGCTCGCGGTCTCAAACAAGGCCGAATCTTTCGGGCGCACTGCCCTAGAGCCACTGTGCATTGGCACACCTGTGGTGGGTTTTGATATTGGGGGCGTGGGGGAAATATTGGCCGCCATGTTCCCCGCGGGCCGCGTGCCAAACCAAGACAGTGAGGCGCTGTGCTCGACCATTGCCGCAGTACTCGCCGATGCGTCCGTGAGTGTTGCCGAGAACACCGAATTTCTACTCAGCAATATGTGCACCCAAACCCTGCAAACCTATGAGGAACTGATGCTTGAACGCAGCTCCCTCAGCGAAGCTGACAACACCAGAGCGAAGCTGCCCGCATGAAACCGGAGCCGCGAACTTGAGTTTATGGTGGCTAACGGCGCTGATGCCGTTGGCCTGGCTTTGCGCCCGCTACTGCTGGTGGAGGCCAGCCCTGCCGGATCATCTCCCGAGGGTGCTCATGTACCACATGGTGAGTCCCCATGGAGTCTCGAAAAAGCATCGAGGTTTGCGCGTAGACCCTGCCATGTTCGAACGCCAAGTGGCTTGGCTGGCCGCCAACGATTGGGAATTTGTCACCATGAGCGAACTCAGCGAGCGTGATTTCCGTGGTGGCAAGCAGGTCGCTATTACCTTTGACGACGGCTACGAGGACAATCTTCTAAACGCCCTACCCGTCCTGCAAAAGTACCAAGCCAAGGCCACATTGTACTTAGTCGTCGAGCGACACGAGAACGATTGGTCAGTGAAGAAAAAGGCTCACCACAATTCCGGCGAGCTAGCCGCGGAACCCAAACTTAGTGATGAGCAAGTCAGGCAATTGCTGCGCAGCGGCGTCTTCGAGTTGGGCGGTCATACTCTCACCCACTGTCATTTGCCGAGCACTTCACCGGTGGAAAAGGCTCACGAGATTTCTGCCTGCCGATCAACGTTACAAGAAACCTTCGATACTCCGGTCACCTCCTTTGCCTATCCGTTTGGTATCTTCGACTATGAGGATGTAGACCTCGTGCGCGAGGCGGGTTTTACCAACGCAGTGACGACGAATGAGGGCATTGACAACGTCGATCAAAACGCGGTGGATCCATGGCGGCTGCGCCGTATCAAGGTATCGGGCAAAGACAACTTTTGGGCCTTTAAGATTCGCATGGGTATAGGTTTTCGCGGCTATTTATAAGGGTCAGCATCACTTGGGGCGACAGGTATGAATTTAGACAAAGCCGATCGATCGGCAGATGAGATGCGCGCTCACGATGCCCGCATCAGCGAGCTAGAGTCGCGCCTTGAGTTTCAAGACGAGACCATCCAAAAACTCAACGATGCATTGGTACAGCTGCAGAACAAATTATTCGATCAAGAAAAGCGTCTGAGCCACCTTGGCCAGCGTCTCCAAGTGCTGGCGGGTAACCATGACGGCGCAGACCCCAACCAAGTGGAGCCGCCGCCACCACACTACTGATGCCGGTTTGAGATCAACCGTTCATGCTTCCCAAAAACTCCAGGGTCCGCGCATATGCCCCGTCCTCAGTGTCCATAATCGCGGCGTTAAAATCCGTTACTCCCATATCCTGAAAACGCTTGATCTGACCGCGCAGCTGATTTTCATCGCCGACAATGGCGATATCCGCGGGCCCGGCCACGCCTTCTCGATCGAGCATGGCGCGGTAACTGGGCAGCTGGCCATAGACGGTTAGATTCTGTGCGATTTTCGCCTTGGCATCGTCGATGTTTGTGGTCAATACGATAGGCATGCCTGCCACGACTTCAGGATCACTTTTCCCCGCAGCCTGAAAGCTCGGAATAATATGTTTCTCCATGGTCTTAGGGCCGACCATCCAGGTATTTGTGCCGTCTGCCATTTCGGCGGTGAGCTTGATCATGGCGGGCCCAAGCGCGGCTACTACGACGGGCAGATCGGTACCACCAGGAATGTCCAAGGTCAGACCGTTAACCTGATACTGCTCGCCGTGAAAGATCACATTTTCGCCACGCAGTAGCGGCATCAACACGCTCAAGTATTCGCGCATATGCTTGGCGGGCTTGTCGTAGCTCATACCGAACATATTCTCAATCACCACCTGATGGGACAGCCCAATGCCCAGCGTAAATCGGTTGTTAGTAGCGGCAGCAGTGGTCATTGCCTGCTGGGCCAGCGCACCGGGATGTCTGGGGTAAGTCGGCGTAACCGCCGTTCCCACGCGCACTCGCGACGTTTCATGACCGATCAGAGCTAGGGTGGTTATGGCATCATAAGAAAATATATTGGCGAGCCAAACATGGTCCAAGCCCGCGGCTTCAATCTCTTTTCCCAACCGCACCACCTCGGCTATCGAATCCTTGGTACCGTCAGCCCCGATCATTGCCCCTATTCGCATAACCCTTTCCTTGTATTAAGTCGTTTCGGCTTTAAAGGCTTACCGATTAGTTACCTTGACGCAACTGTTTGAAACCACGAACGGATGCGAGCGCTAGCCGGTGCGTTCATTTTTTTTGCACATCGATGTCGGCATAATTGTTAAATTCATCAGCTAATTCGGACAGTCCATGTCAACAAAAGAAACCGTCGCTATTTTAGGCGGCACTGGAGATCTCGGTACCGGCCTGGCCATTCGTTGGTCGAAAGCGGGCTATAAAATTATCATTGGCTCGCGCACCCAAAAGAAAGCCGACGATGCCCTCGCGGCACTAAAGGAAATTAGCCCGGATACGCCCGCTGAGGCCATGGAAAACGGTGCGGCTGCCGCCGCGGGCGATATCGTGGTTTTGACTGTGCCCGCAGCCCATCAGATTTCGACATTAGACGCCGTAAAAGATGACCTAAAGGGCAAGATTTTGATCGACGTCACCGTGCCTTTGGTGCCGCCCAAGGTAGGCACAGTACAAATGCCTGAAGAAGGCAGTGCCGGTAAGCGGGCACAAGACTTTCTCGGAGAAGACGTACACGTGGTCAGCGCTTTCCAGAACATCGCGGCCCACTTACTGCAGCAAGATGTGCAGATCGAATGCGACGTGTTGGTGGCAGGCAACAGCAAGGACTCCCGCGCTAAGGTCATTGAGATGATCAGCGAGGCCGGTATGAACGGATGGCATGCCGGGCCCATCGCGAACGCTGCGGCAGCAGAGGCATTGACTTCGATTCTGATTCAAATCAATCGAAGCGGCATCGTGTCGCACTCGGGTATCAAAATCATCGGCCAGGAACACTAAATCCGCCATAACCCAATGGAGCAGGGGGCATGAGCATCAACAGCACAGCGCCTGAATTCCAAACTATCGGGCTACCCGGAATCAGCATGATCGAGCACGGTGATGACCTCGTCGCTGAGATCACTCGTGCACTTGAACAAAATGCGATAATGCTTCAGCACGGAGACGTGGTCTGCATAGCACAAAAAATCATCTCCAAAGCCGAAGGTTGTCTCGTGGCATTGGATTTTGTTGAACCTGGCGAGGACGCCCTAGAACTTGCTGCTGCCACGCAAAAGGACCCACGCATTGTCCAACTGATACTCGACGAATCTAGTGAGGTAATGCGCCACAAACCTCATGTTTTAGTGGTTCGTCACAAACTTGGCTTTGTAGGCGCTCACGCCGGCATAGATCAATCCAATGTTGATCACAGCAAAGGCGAAATGGCGCTACTGTTGCCCAAAAATCCTGACGCATCAGCCGCTGCGCTGCGCGAAGGATTGCAAAACCGTTATGACGCCCGCATTGGCGTCGTAATTACTGACTCGCATAACCGAGCTTGGCGTATGGGCACTATTGGCAGCGCTATCGGCTGCGCAGGTATACAAGTGCTTGATGACTCGCGAGGGGGGGAGGACATTTATGGGCGAACGCTACAGGCAACTCTGGTTAATCGCGCCGACGCGCTGGCAAGCTCCGCTACCCTAATGATGGGCGAGACTACGGAGAAGATGCCGGTTGTCATTTTACGAGGCCTGCCGCCAGAGCAAACCCTAAGCGATGACCCGACTCAAACCGCACGGTTGATCAATCGTCCCCTTAAAGAGGATATGTTCCGCTAGTGGCCCGGCCAAAAAAAATCCTCGCCATCACCGGTGGCGTGGGCGGCGCTAAGCTCGCTTTGGGACTGTCGAAGATATTAAGTCCAGAGCAGGTTATGTTCGCGGTGAATATTGCCGACGATTTCACACATCTTGGCCTACACATTAGCCCCGACATCGACAGCCTGACCTACGCCTTGGCTGAACAAAACAATCAGGAACTCGGCTGGGGTCGGGCTGGCGAGACCTGGCAGTTCATTGAGACTCTCGGCAGTCTCGGCGGTGAAAATTGGTTCCGCCTGGGCGATAAGGACATGGCCCTGCATATGCGCCGGACCGGGCTCCTTAACGATGGCACTACTTTGACCGCAGCGACCGTAGAAATAACACGACGAATGGGCATTGCTCATAGGGTCATGCCCATCAGCAATGACCCCATCCGCACCGTAGTGCAAACTGAGCGAGGTGATCTCGCATTTCAGCACTACTTTGTGCGAGATCGCTGTCAACCGTCGGTAAGCGGATTTCGTTTTGATGGCATTGAGAACGCAACCATCAACCCGGTTATTCGCGGCTATTTGACCGACTGCGACGGCATCATCATCTGCCCATCCAATCCTTTCGTATCGGTCGCCCCGGTCATTGAGGTCACGGGCTTTTTGGCTGCGACAGGTCACATTCCAACTATTGCAGTTTCGCCAATTGTCAGAGGCGCCGCCATCAAGGGTCCAGCGGCGAAGATGATGCAAGAATTGAATATACCATCCACCGCGTTAGCAGTAGCAGAGCATTATCAAGGAAAGTATCCTGGGTTGTTGGACGGTTTCGTCATCGACGCATCTGACGCAGAGGATCTCGATCAATTCAAGCTACCCACCGTAGCAACCCCGTCTGTGATGGTAAGCCTTACAGACCGAATCGCGTTAGCCGAGCGCTGCCTATCTTTTTATGACGAACTTTGACACGAGGTCGCGGGGTGGGTTTACAGGACAGTTCGAGAGGGCCTTGCAACACAAGTAAATCGAGCTATTGACCATATCTGCTACGAAAATACCCGCTATCGCCTTGGATGAGGGCATGTTAGTTTTGGCTATATGAGCTTTCGAGGATTTTCAGGGATCAAACGAAAGCCGCGAAGCAACACTTATACGGTCACGGCAACTCAGTCGCACAAAGAAAAGGAGTGCGAATAGGGGCCGAGGGCGTCCGATTAACAAGCAGGAGATACCGATGTGGGCGATTGTTCCCATCAAGACGTTCGAGCGCGCGAAACAACGACTGGCTGACGTCTTAAACGAGGAGGAACGACGCTCACTAATGCTAGCCATGGCGCGTGACGTGCTTACCTGCTTATCCAAAGCTGAACACCTGACGGGCATTTTAATCGTTTCTCGTGCATCCGAGGCTGATGTACTGGCTTCGGCTTTTTCCACCGAGCGCTTCGCTGAAAGCCCTGACGCCAATCTCGCTGGTGCGCTCACCCAAGCCGCCGACTACCTTGTTGAGCATTTCAATGCTACGGGTGTATTCATTGTGCCCGCGGATGTGCCGGGTATTAATACCGATCAGGTAGACGAACTGATTCAATCTAATACCTCGGTAACCCTTCTTCCTGACGCCGAAAATATTGGCACGAATGGCATGATCTGCAGCCCGCCGAATGCCATCCCATTTATCTTCGATGGCAAGAGTTTCAAACCACACGCTGATGCCGCCTTCACCAACGGTATGACGCCGCGACTAATTCCGAGTAGTTGTTTTGCGCTGGACATCGACACGCCCGGCGATTTACAAACCTTGCTAGCAGAACACTCGCGCAGCCAAACCGCCACCTATTTATACCGATCAGGTATCGCCCGCCGTTTGGCAAACCGGCAGTCAAAACCGGAGTCAAAAACATGAACAGTCTACTGCAACAAGTGCGCGAAGGTGACCGTTTGGGTGACGACGACGCGTTGACGCTCGCAGAGTTTACCGATACCAGAGCACTAGCTGATGTGGCTTCTGTTCTGCGCGATCAAGGTTTTCGTAATACCGTGACCTATTCCCGAAAGGTCTTTATTCCGTTAACACACCTATGCCGGGATGTTTGCCACTACTGCACATTTGCCCGAGTACCGCGCAAAGTAATGGCTCCCTATATGAGCATTGACGAGGTATTGGAGGTTGCCCGACACGGGGCTAGCATGGGTTGTAAGGAAGCACTGTTCACTCTGGGCGAAAAACCTGAACTGCGCTATCAAGCAGCGCGCGACGCGCTAGCAGAAATGGGCTACGAATCCACGACTGACTATCTGTTCGCTGCCGCTAAGGCCGTGTTCGAAGAAACCGGCATGTTGCCCCACTTAAACCCTGGCAATTTGGAGTCTGAGGAACTAGCCCGATTAAAAACGGTTTCGCCTTCTATGGGTATAATGCTGGAGTCGGCATCTGAGCGGCTCTGCGAAAAAGGGATGCCCCATTACGGCTCGCCAGACAAGGTTCCTGCGGTCAGACTGCAAACACTGGCGAACGCCGGTATCGCCAAGGTGCCGTTTACTACCGGTATTCTTATCGGGATAGGGGAGACCCGCCTTGAGCGCATCGAGAGTCTGCTGGCCATTCGCGCGATTCACGAACGGTACGGCCATGTGCAAGAAATCATCGTGCAGAACTTTCGCGCTAAGCCTGAAACCAAGATGGTCAATGCGCCGGAGCCGGATCTAAACGAGCTGCTTTGGACGATCGCCATTGCCCGCCTGATTTTCGGGCCAACCATGAGCGTGCAGGCGCCACCCAACTTGAGCCCAGGCGTGCTACCTCAAATTGTCCACGCCGGAATTAACGACTGGGGGGGCGTGTCACCGGTAACACCTGACTTCGTGAACCCCGAAGCTCCCTGGCCGCACTTGGACGAACTGGCTCGAGAGACAGCCTCAGCTGGCAAGTTTCTTACCGAACGTCTAACCGTATATCCCGATTATGCGGTAGATCTAGATCGTTGGGCACACTCGGACCTGCATGTACGTATGCTAGAAATGATCGATGCAGAGGGCTTCCCTCGCATCGACGAATGGTGCCCTGGAGATGTCGACATCTCGCCACCAAACGAAGTAATGAGCGCGATCGTTAACACACCACGCCATGTCAGCGCAGATATCGCCGCGCTGCTCGATAAGGCTAGCGCCGGAGAAGCGTTGCAAGAGGCCGAGATTATTCGGTTGTTCCAAAGCCGAGGCGACGACTTTTCGGCGGTGGTGCAGCGTGCAGACACCCTGCGTGCAAAGACTAATGGCAATAGCGTTAGCTTCGTCGTGAACCGCAACATCAACTACACCAACATCTGCTACTTCAAATGCCAGTTCTGCGCCTTTTCTAAGGGCAAGCTGTCAGAAAACCTGCGCGGGAATCCCTACGATTTATCGGATGAAGAAATTGCTCGACGTACTACCGAGGCATGGGAGCGCGGCGCAACGGAAGTGTGCATGCAAGGTGGAATACATCCGGAATACACCGGCGAGACCTACATCAATATCGTGCGTACGGTTAAGTCGGCGCAGCCCAACATGCACGTACATGCGTTCTCGCCGCTAGAAGTGTGGCAGGGCGCAGCTACCCTTAACGTGGACATCGGCGAGTATCTGCAGCAGCTGAAAGATGTTGGGCTCAACACGCTCCCTGGCACTGCCGCAGAGATTTTGGATGATGAAGTACGCAAAATCATCTGCGCTGACAAGATCAATACCCAACAATGGTTAGATGTTATGGAGACAGCCCATAGTGTCGGCTACAAAACCACCGCCACGATCATGTACGGCCATGTTGAGAAACTCGAGCACTGGGCGCGACATCTTATGCGCGTGCGCGAGCTTCAGGAACGCACTGGCGGGTTTACCGAGTTTGTACCCCTACCCTTTGTGCACATGGAAGCGCCTATGTACCTCAAAGGTAAGGCACGCAAAGGCCCGACTTTTCGAGAAGCGATCTTGATGCACTCGGTAGCCAGACTTGCACTAAACGGTCAGATCGACAACATCCAAACCAGTTGGGTTAAGATGGGCCACGAAGGGGTCAAAGCCTGCCTAAACGCGGGTTGCAATGATCTTGGCGGTACGCTGATGAACGAATCCATCAGCCGTGCAGCGGGCACCCAGCACGGACAAGAAACGAATCCACGACAGATGGCCAATCTGGTTCGGCGTCTCAACCGTGATCCACAGCAGCGATCTACCAGCTACGGCACAGTGAGCGAAGAGCGAATCAAAGCAGGCTTAGCCCAAGGCGAATTGCTGGAGATCATAAATACGCCTGCAGAAAAGTACGAGCGAAAGACACCGTCTGCGCAACTTATTCGCAACCCAGCGCCAAGCAGAGCATCTCTTGCTGATCGATCCGGGGGCTAACCAAGACTTCCGCGAACGCGCATCTGAGCGTTAAATCCGGCCGGCACCTAGGAAACGGGCAATGGAATGAATTTAGCTTATTGAGGACAAAGCGGATTCAGGCCATCGCCTTCATAGGTGTTAACTTCGCTGACCACTCCTATGATCGAGAACGATACGCAGAAGTAACACTCATTGCCCAGCAAATACTATCGGCAACAGCGATAGCGGAAAATCGCGCTCTGAGCGGAAATTGGCAGCGGCACTGAAGATTTCAGATCTTGAAAAGTATCACCCAAAACAAAACCCACAATCGCGGCAACTAGATTCTTCAGCCATTTCAGTCCACTTGCATCTATTCACCCTCCCATAGGACACCCTCCTAAACGAGTGTTTCAGGCTGGCTCACGAACCCGTTTTAGCTAAAACAGAACTCGGCAGATGACCGGAATTTTTGTCTCAAAACGTGTCATGCATCGCAAGGAATCCGATAAGGTTCAGATTCAAGGGAGAAGAACACCATGACACAAATAAAATACGACTTCGGCAGCGGACGATCTGATCCGGCGACTTTTCCAGTGGCAGCGCTACAGGCGGCCGCTAACAAAGTGATTGAGGAACAGGCCGAAGCGCTCACCCAGTACCCCGGCGACCTAGGCCACGCAGGAATGCGCGCTGCCATGGCCCAGCGGGAAGAAGACCGTGAAGGCATCCGCATCGATCCAAATCATCTGCTACTGACAAACGGCTCTATGCAGGGAGTAACACTCACCGCCGAGGCGCTGCAGGAAAATCACGGCGATACGGTGCTCGTGGAAGAGTACTGCTATCCCGGCACGCTGAGCGCCTATCGCTCTTTAAAATACGAGATGGTGGGCATACCGTTAAACGAGGGCGGCATGTGTCCTGACGCAGTGGAGCGGGAGCTAGACCGCCTACACAAGGAGAAGCGTCTACCAAAGTTCATCTACACGATTTCGACCTATCAAAACCCTACGGGCTTCGTCATGCCCAAGGCCCGCAGGCTGCAGATCATTGAAATGGCCAAGCACTATGGCGTGCCCATTGTTGAAGATAACTGCTACGCCGATGTGCATTATGAGGGTCCATTAGAGCCAGCATTTTACGCGTTGGATGACGATCCCAACCAAATCTACCTGTGCTCGCTCTCCAAAATTTTGGCGCCGGGGCTGCGTTTGGGCTACATCTATGCACGCCCACCGATGCTCGAAAAGATAATGAGTCGCCGCCATGACGCGGGCAGTAACTACCTCGCTGCCGCCATTGCCGCGGAGTTTTATCAGGACGGTATTCAAAAGCACGCCAAGGCCACCAACCCGGTGCTAAAAGAAAAACGCGACCTTACCCTGGAGGGATTAGAGTCCGAGCTAGGCGACATCTGCGTCTGGTCAGAGCCTATCGGTGGGCTGTTCATATGGGTTCGTCTTCCAGACGACGTTGATACCCAGGCCCTGCGACCGCTAGCGTTGGAGAAAGGCGTGAATTTCCTACCGGGCCAGAGTTTTCACTATCGGCGCGATCGGGTGCCATATCTGCGCTTGGCTTTCGGACACCTAACCCAAAAACAGATACGCGATGGGCTACCGATTTTGGCGCGCTGTATTAAGAGCTGCCGAAGCAGCAACGAGCGGCGGGAGTTTGCTAGCCTGTTTGTCTAGTAAATACAAGATTCACATTGAGAAAAGACGCTATCAAAGCAAACTAGGAGATCGAATGACAACCATGCTTACAACCGGTGACCAATTTCCGGACATCGTCCTAACTAGCACGGCAGGTGATACCGTTAACCTGCCCGCTGATTTGGAAAGCCAGTATACCGTCGTGCTATTTTATCGCGGCCATTGGTGACCCTACTGCCGTCGGCTGTTAGCCGGCTATGAAGAACGCCGTGTAGCGTTCTCAGCAGAAGGCGTCAGCATCATTGCCGCCACGGTAGATTCCAAGGAAAAAACACAAGAGGTGGCAAAGGCGCTGAACTTTCCGCTTGCTTATGGCGTTACCCGCGATATCGGTAATGCTCTGGGATCATGGTGGGATGAGCGGCGAGATTTCATTCAGCCCAGCGAATTCGTGTTGAGCCCCAAAGGCAAGGTAATGTTTTCTGCCTACAGCAACGCCCCGGTGGGACGGATGGATCCCGCAGAGACCCTGACCCTGATCAGGTACCTGAACAGCATTAAAACCTAGACCGCTAGGCTAGCCCGCCTTTAGTGCGAGATTCAGCACGGCCCTGTAGCTGGGCTGAATCTCCATTTGCTCGCCGTAACCTTTGTCGAGCAGCATTCGATGAGCGTCTGCCAGCTTGTAGTGCGGACAGTTCACCACCAGATGGTGCTCGAGATGGTAGTGCACATTATAGGGTGCGATCAGCGCCCGCTCCCACCAGCTCGCAAGGGTTGTACGTGTATTACGCAGGCGGTCGTTGTCATCGGGTACCACGGCGTGCTCGCCAATATTCCGTAACCGCACAACAAAGCGATTCCAGGTAAAGGCAGGCAAAATCCAAAGCACAAAATACATGTACCAGACTCCTGCAGAGGCGAAAGCCGCCAAAAATGTCACGTTGATCAACACGTTGGGGCCAATCCTAGGCCATGCGTGTTTGAGCTTCTCAGCCAGCGTATCGCCCTTAAAAGCAGCCTTGACGATGCGTCCGTATTGGTCCCAGCCGGTTTGTCCAGTGAGGTCGCGGATCACTTTGCGCCGAAAGGAACTCTTGGTGACAGGAAACGGTTTCGAAAGCACTAGGTCTGGATCGTTTTCTTGTTGCGTATTGGCGTGATGCTCCACATGGTATTTTCGATAGTTATCAATCTTTTCGTCAGTAAAGGGGCGGTTCAATAGCCATTCGCAGACCCAGTCATTGAGCCTGCGGTTTTTGTACAATGCGCCGTGGGCGCCATCGTGAGTGAGTACAAACAGGCCCAGCTGTCTTGCACCAATAATCATGACGCCTAAGGTGATGGTGATCGGATTGGGAAACAAACAAACCGCGATCCAGGTACCGACAATGACCGTCCAGCAGTGGGCAATTGCCAGTGAGCTGCGCCAAGAATCCACTTTCCTTAGGTAGGCGATTTCATCTGGGTTAAAAAAATCTGTTGGCCTCTGTAGGACTGATGCTGATGTGTCGTCTTTATTCATCGTTTCTTCTCTTCGATCCTCGCACCAATATTCCAAACGAGCCCGGAGCGATTTTGAATCATAGCGCTCGTGTCTTGCCAAGCCAACGCCCTAACCATTGACGACTTCACTAAGCTGTAAATCAGCGACTTGTGCCTTGGAGAGCCCCAGCTGACCCAAAAGAGTTTCACAGGCATCACCAGTACGGCATGGGCCCTGTAGTGTTCTGTCACTCATGGGCCAAGCCGACATTGCTCCATGTCGAACGCCTGCACCGTGAATTGGGTGCTCGAAAGTCACTGCTAGGTCACAACTAGCAAACTGAGGTTCTCTAATGCGTAAGCCTGTCACTGAGCCATCAGCACGCACCGCGCCCAAGCCCAAGGGAAGTAGCCGATCCTGCCAATAACTAGCATCTTGTGTCAGAAGGTTATCTAAGGTGCCAATTTCTTCGAGCAAACGTTGCTGGTCAACCTCTCGGTCAATACTGATCATCAGCCACCCTTCACGGCACGGATATAGCTGCTCGAAAGGCCCCTTGCCCCGATAGTCGCTATCTAACGGTAGCCTGGCACTACCAACACCAACGTCGACGAAGTCATCAAAATTGGCATAGGCGTTGGCGCCAAACATATCAATTTCCACCTTCTGCCCCTGCCCAGTTTGGGCCGCGGCTAACAATCCCATTACCGCCGCACTGGCCACCACGAAGGACGTATTGGGGTCCGGATTCAGCTCATTCGCTCGAAACAAGCGCCTGCTCACATCCAGCAGCTCCTCATAGACCAGCGGCGCACTCGGCAGTTCGCCGAATTGATAGAGCACACCCCCCAGTGCGGCGCCAGGCACGGGATGCGTGGAGGGACGGATCTTGCCCGGACCTTGAGTGCCGTAACCGGTGGCTGACAAGTGCACCAAACGCTCATTGCGTTTTGACAGGGTCTCGTAGTCCAGGCCTAGCCGCTCAGGCACACCGGGGCGATAGTTGTGAATGAATAAATCGGCGCCAGCAACCAGATCCTGGGCGATCTTTTGGCCCGCCTCGCTCTTTAAGTTCAGCCCAATACTCTCTTTGTCGGTATTGCAGCGATCCGCACCAAGACCAAAGGCCATCAGGCGGAATGGATCTCCAGCTATTGGCTCTAGCTTGATCACCCGGGCGCCCAAGTCTGCGAGCATTGAGGCGCCCAAGGGTGAGGCAATGATGGCTGCGGCCTCAACGACGGTAACCCCTGTGAGCGGTAAGGATCGAGTCGCCATACCAGTGGCGCTTGTCTCCCCAGACCCCGGCGTGAATCTTCTCGGCAACGCTAGGTCAGCTAAGGTGAAGTCCACGGGCTGTGGGGCAACAGTTCCCGGTGTACGCTGAAATCTCCCAAGCACGCCCAGCTGAGGAAAGCCGTGGCTGTCATCGCTATGCCCATTGGCCACAATGTCGGGGTCCTGCATGGCCTGCTGAGTACTTTGATAAGGATGCGACGCCACTCCCCCGTCTGCCTCAAATTCCCTCATCCACTCATCCAACGTACGGGTCGCCATGTGCTCACAAACGCGCTGGCGAAAACCCTCGATAGCAGTCTCATCGGGTGGGTCTTGCCCGAATAAAGGATCACTGAGAATGTCGCTCAGACCGGCAGCCTTCAGAAAATTGACCTGCAGGTGAGGAAGCAAATTACCGAGCTGCATCCAGCGTCCGTCTGCACACTGTACCGGCTGGAAATTCAGCATGGGCAGGACTTCGAGCGGATTAACCACTGGAAACGGAGACTCATCCAACTGACTCGCACCCAGAGCCACGAGGTCGTAGGCTGTCAGCGCCCGCAAAATCGAGGCTTGTTGACGTTGGCCCAAACGACCAGACTGGCGCGCCACGAGTTGCGCCAAAACACCTGTCAAGGTTGCTTGTGCAGCGCCATGGGTACCCACAGGTACCGCCGAGTAAACCGGTCCAGATCGCTCTGCGACACCCTCAAAAAGCATCATGCGACCGATGGCTGCGGCTACCAGACTCTCTTGCGGCATCCCGCGGTCGCCATCCGCCGCAAGGATTGAAAAAGGATTATCGTCACCAAAAGCGCTGACCTCTGCATGCACCAAGTCAGGACGTCTGATGCCCAGGGCAGACCAATCAAGGCCCAGCTCTCTAAGGCGTTCGACGCTGAGGTCGGTGACAAAAACGTCAGCACTGGCAAGAATATGCTCGCGGATCGCGTCAGCTTCAACTTGCGCTGCGTCATTGGTTGCGCTCAGATTCACGGGTATACGGCTTTTGCCGCGATGCCAAACGCGGTATCCCTCGCCCAACGCCACTGCCTTAGGCATGATGCGGTTCTGTCTGCCGTATTCAAACCAAATAACGTCGGCACCGAAGTCTGCCATGACCATTGTAGCCAGACCGGCGGCGGGACTTTGGCTAACCTCTACGACTGTCCGGCCTGCTAAAACTGACTCCACAAGCGCCTCTCCTCACTTCCTTGCCATCAAAATCTACCAAAGTCCTTGGCTTGGCAACCCTTCCACGAGCGCCTATGCAAATCACCAGCAGCGCTGTCATCACCCAGCAGCTATACTCTGCCTATGAGCATTATACGACCTACGTCCTTCGACGAAATCACCTACCCCATAAACGAGCGCCCCGCCAAAGGTGAACTTCAAGAAGTAGCGCCCGGCGTTTTTTGGCTTGCCATGCCGATGAGCGGCTCCTTGGCGTTCATCAATTTGTACTTGCTTGAGGATCATGGCGGTTGGTGGATTGTCGATACCGGGTTGTCCAACGCACAAACGACGCAGGTGTGGGAAGACGTTTTTATCAATGCCATGGATGGTCGGCCTGTGCTGGGCGTCATTTGCACCCACATGCATCCAGACCATATTGGCCAAGCCAAACACATCACCGATCGCTTCCGATGCCCGCTCTATATGACCCAAGGCGAATACTTTCAGGCTCGGGCCTTCGCCAATGGTGGCGGTAACTCCCAGTCTGGATGGATCGGTGAGAAATTCTATGTGCAAGCTGGCATGCCCAGGGATTACCTGGAGAAATTGGCCAAAATGTGGGCGTCTCGCTCGTCTGAAGGAATGAGCATGCCGACAATGGTGCAAGGCTACGAGCGTTTGCAGGACAATCAAATTCTGCACATCGGCGAGACCGACTGGCAGATCATCGTTGGCTCTGGCCACTCTCCAGAACACGCTTGCCTCTATAGCTCGGCGCTAAAGGTGCTGATCTCAGGCGATCAAATTTTGCCCATCATTACTTCCAACGTCAGTGTGCACCCCACAGAACCCAACGCGAATCCCCTAAAAAACTGGATGGAGTCCCATGATCACTTTTTAGAATTGATTCCCGAAGACACCTTCGTTTTGCCCGCGCACAATCTGCCGTTTTTTGGAGTTAAGCCTAGGCTACGCGATCTGATTAACCATCATGAAGACCGTATGCTGGCTATCGAGGAGGCCTGTGTGGAACCTCAAATTGCCAAGGATCTGCTGCCAGTACTGTTCGCACGCGAGCTGGATTCGCGACAAACGATGATGGCCCTGGGTGAGGCAATCGCACATGTTCATTTGCTAATGCACCGCAATCGCCTGCATCGCGTGTCGTCGGACGACGGTGTTTTTCGATATCTCTGCGTAGACCCTAAATTGTCGCAAAGCACCCACCCGAATGATCACGAGTCGCCTAACGATCAGCCCGCCTATGTCTAAGCAGTTCGTGACTAAAAGTTAACGCCTTGCCAGAGCATAAATCAAACCTAAGGCGTCAGGCCAAGGCGTTTTCATATCGCGTTTTGATATGGGCAAAAACAAAACTGCCGCCAGGCATTCGTAGCCTCGTTGGCCTGCTTTTCATGGTTGGCGGCGTTTTTGGCTTCTTACCAATCCTCGGATTTTGGATGTTTCCGCTCGGGTTAGCCCTGATCGCGCTTGATCTGCCGCCAACTCGTAAAACCATCGAAAGCTGGATGGAACGCCTTAAGGAAGATCTCGATCGCTGATCATTTAGCTCACTTCATGGATATGTCGGGCTGGTTGCCAAGTATAATCTGACTTGGCAGGCTCACGGCTAGCAGGACTGAGGATTAAAGAATACCATGAGCGAATTAGCGTTTGCGTCCGCCACTGCGTTGGCGGCAAGAGTCCAAAGCAAAGATATTTCTGCAGTTGAGTTACTCAACTTTTTTTTGGCTCGAACAGACTCGTACAACGGCAAACTCAACGCCATCGTCGTCGATACGCGAGAGCAAGCGCTAGCCGACGCCGAACAGGCCGACGCAGACCTTGCCAAGGGCAAGATGCATGGACCTCTTCACGGCGTGCCCATGACCGTAAAGGAATCTTTCCACCTCGCCGGCACCGCCTCGACTTGGGGTAATCCCGCGCTTAAGGACAACGTATTTTTTGAAGACGCTGAGGCCATCAAAAGGCTCAAAGCAGCCGGTGCCAATGTTTTTGGTAAAACCAACATTCCGATTTCGTTAGCAGACTTTCAGAGCTACAACGATGTATACGGCACCACTAATAATCCCTTCGATCACTCAAAGGGTTCGGGCGGATCTTCTGGTGGTTCGGCCGCCGCCCTAGCCGCTGGCCTTACTGGACTGGAAATCGGTTCAGATATCGGTGGCTCCATCCGCAATCCAGCGCATTTTTGTGGGGTGTTCGGCCACAAGCCAACCCACAGCCTGGTGTGGATGAAAGGCCACGCGGCATTACCTAGCGTGCGCGCGATGCCAGATATCTCCGTCATTGGCCCAATGGCACGATCTGCCCAGGATCTGCGCACCGCCTTAAACCTGTTGGCAGGTCCAAATCCCATTGCGGCACGGGGATACAAGCTGAATATGCCGGACTTAGGCCTGCGCAAACTGTCGGACCTACGCATTGGTATATGGCGAAGCGCAGAGAATTTTCCGGTAGCCAAGGATGTTGAAGCACGGGTTGACCTGGTTACGTCGGCCCTGCGCGACGCTGGCGCGCAGATAGACGAATCGTCGCGACCAGGATTCGAGACTCAAGAATCGCATAGGATCTATCAGCATCTGCTACATGCCACCATGGCTTCGCGCATGCCCGACGAGAATTACAGTACGTTGGTTGAGCATGTGAAGGACCTCAACCAAGAGGATGACAGCGAAGCCGCTCGTGTTTTTCGAAGTCAGGTTTCATCATTTCGAGATTGGTCTGCGGCCAATGAGGCTCGTCACAAATTACGCTGGGCGTGGCACGAGTACTTTGCGGACTTTGATGCTTTGATTATGCCGATCATGCCGACTGCGGCCTTTGCCCACGATCACCGACCATTTGGTGAACGAACTATCCTGGTCGGTGACGACGAGCGGCCATACTTCGAACAAGTGTTTTGGGCAGGTTTAACCGGCGTCGCCTACCTACCGTCAACGGTGATTCCCACGGGCCTGAACAAGGACGGCCTACCCATTGGCGTGCAGATCGTTGGGCCAGAATACGGCGATCTGATCACCATCGGTATTGCAGAAGAACTTGAGCGTCTAGGTTTTGCGTTTACGCCCCCAGATGCGTACAGCTAAACGGGTTTGAGCCAATGACAACGGCGCAAGCACACCCCAACATTGCACTGGTGAAGTACTGGGGCAAACAGGAGCGGTCGGGTAATTTTCCGGCAACACCAAATTTATCGATCACACTGGCGGGGCTTACTACCACGACTAACATTTCTAAAGCCGCTAGAGATACCTTCGTACTCAATGGCGCCCCTGCCGATGACCCCAAACTTTGGCGCTGGCTGAAAACTCTGCGTGGCAGCTTCGATATTCCGCCACTTGAAATACACAGTAGTAACGACTTTCCCACCAGTGCTGGCTTGGCGTCCTCAGCATCAGGATTTGCGGCCCTTATTACCGCTATAAATGCATTATGTGAATTGGGACTCAATGAAGCCACATGCTCCCAGTGGGCGCGCATAGGATCCGCTAGCGCCGCTAGATCGATCTATGGCGGTTTCGTTGCGTTAACGGGACCTCTGTGGTTGGCTGTGCCCATAGCAAAAAAAGATCACTGGGCCTTGGAGGTGGTCGTTGCCATTACAAGCACGGATGCCAAGAACGTCAGCTCTGGAGAAGGCATGGAGCGCTCACGGTTGACTTCATCCTTTTACAGCGCTTGGCTGCGGGATGCTGAAGCAGATTTCACCGCAGCCTCGGATGCGATTGGCATCAAAGACTTTACGGCATTGAGTGCTGTGGCCGAGCTAAGCTGCCTGAAAATGCACTCAGTCATGCTTACCAGCCAGCCAACCTTAAGCTACTGGACTCCTGCCAGCATTACGTGCATGGATAGGGTGCGAAGCCTGCGCTCCTCCGGACACAATGTGTTCTTTACGGTAGACGCAGGCCCGCAAATTAAGGCGGTTTGTTTATCTGCCAGCGCCGACGCGGTCGCCAGCGCTCTCGGCGATGTACCCGGGGTAATCAAGATCATTCGAAGCCATCTGGGTGACGGTGCGCGAGTGATCGAATGATCAAAACGACTGCCCCTGGCAAGGTCGTTCTGTGGGGTGAATACGCCGTGCTAGTCGGTGCAGCCGCTGGCGTTATGGCCCTGAACACACCAGCAACCGTTGCGGCCTCTCGATCCACTGACGACGAATGGCATTTTTCGAGTCAGGGCTTTAAGGCCAAACCTGCATCCTGCCCGGCCAACGAATTACCAAAGAATTCGTCTACTGCATTACTCGCGGCGATCTTAAGGCATTGGGGCTTTGTCTCCCTGGATCAATGCGGGCAGGCGATGCGGATTCATACTGATAGTTCAGCATTTTTCCAGGACAGTCGGAAGCTGGGCCTTGGCTCATCGGCAGCAGTTTGTGCGGCGACCTATCGACTGCTTTGCGAGCTAACCGCTAGAAATCCGACCCTGACCGAGGCCATGTCCATACACCGAGACTGGCAAGGTGGCAGAGGCAGTGGACTTGATATTGCCAGCGCATGGCACGGCGGTCTAATTCGTTTTCAGCAAGGCGAAGCGACTCCGGCAGAGCTGCCCGCCGAATTGCATTGGCAGGTCGTTTTCAGCGGTAAAAGTGCTGGAACTCAAGGCTATGTAGTTTCTTTCGATGAATGGCGGCGAGAAGCCGATGTCGCACCTCTTGATGACTTGGTTGCTGCCAGCACTTGCCTGAGTGACGGGGCGGCGAACTTGGAAGCTTTGGCCTCATACTGCGCAGCGCTGAAAACCTTCGATGACGCCGCCCGCCTGAATATTTTCACCCATGAACATATTAGGTTAGGTACACTTGCGGCCGCCTCAGGCGTGCTATACAAACCTTGCGGCGCTGGCGGAGGAGATATTGGCATTGGTTTTTCCGACGATCCTTATGCTCTGGCAGTATTTCGACAACGGGTTGTAGAAGACGGCTTCAGCCCACTAGATTTGGAGATGGCCTCCCATGGCGTCGTACTCGAGCGCGGATAAGGATTCGTCTACTGCTGACCACTCGAAGCAGGAGGGTTCATCACGCATACCTAATTTTTTCCGCATGCCCATCGCAGAGCGCATAAGCGCCCTGCATCAGCGAGGCATGCTGAGCAGCGACGATGTGCAGCTGCTGAGCAGCGGCGACCACCAAATGCAGCTAAACGTCGCCGACAAGATGATTGAAAACGTTGTCGGCGTGTTTGGGCTACCTATGGGCGTGGCGCTGAATTTCTTAATTAACAACCGTGACTATGTCGTGCCCCTGGTCGTGGAGGAGCCATCGATCGTCGCTGGTTTATCAGGCGCTGCCCGCATGGCGCGATTGGGTGGTGGCTTTACTGTCGAGCCAGTTGACCCAATTTTGATCGGCCAAGTGCAGATCGTAATCGATTCAGACCCGAAAAAAGTCAGGCAGAAGCTGATCGAGCACCGAGAGGATATCGTCGCATTGGCGAACAGCCTGCATCCGAAAATGATCGCCCGAGGCGGCGGTGCGCTAGATATAGAAGTATTTGATTATGAGGCCGAAGAAGACGGGCGATTGATGGTGGTCATGCACCTGTTAGTCGATACACGAGATGCCATGGGCGCCAACTTGGTTAACACCATGTGCGAAGGCGTTGCCTCCTATGTTGAGGGTCTCACCGGCGGCAAGGTATTTCTGCGTATTTTGTCCAACCTCACCGACAGAGCGATCGCTCGCGCTATGGTCCGCATTCCAGTAAGGAACTTAGAGGGCAAGGGCTACAGTGGCGAGGAAGTACGCGACGGAATCGTACTGGCCAATGACCTGGCACTGGCTGACCCTTACCGCGCCGCAACTCACAACAAGGGGATCATGAACGGCATAGACGCCGTTGCGCTAGCAACCGGCAATGACTGGCGTGCTATCGAGGCCGCAGCCCACGCCTACGCGGCACGTAGTGGTCGCTATCAAGCTCTTACCCGCTGGCATAAGCGCGAGACGGGTTATCTCGTTGGTGAGATCGCAATACCCATGAAAGTCGGCACCGTTGGAGGGTCCCTTGAAATCAATCCAAGCGTGCGCATCAATCATCGCCTGCTAGGCTCTCCTAACGCATCAGAACTTGCGGGCATCATGGGCGTCATCGGTCTGGCTCAGAACTTTGCTGCCCTGCGCGCACTTTCGACCGACGGCATTCAGCAAAACCATATGAACCTACATGCACGCAGCGTGGCTAGTACCGCGGGCGTTGCCGAGAACGTGTTTGAATCCGTTGTCGAAAGCTTGATCGAATCCGGTGAAATCAAAGTGTGGAAGGCCCAGGAAATCGCCAAAAACCTTTCGCGTCAGGTCGCGATGCCAGAAACTGCTGAGCGTCAATCCGCCTACGGAAAAATTATTCTGTTGGGCGAACATGCCGTCGTTTATGGTCGGCCTGCCATTGCCTTACCAATTCCCATTGCAGTGGAGGCCACGGTGCGAAAGGAAGGTGACGGTATCAATGTACTCATACCACGCTGGGGGATCGAACAGCGAGTACGAACTGCCACCCCAGGGTTCGCCGGCATTATTGCCACCATGCTTAGTCGACTTGGCTTAGCAGAGCAAAATACGACCATCGAGGTGTTCCCGCACATTCCTCGCGCAATGGGTCTTGGTGGTTCATCCGCTTTGGCAGTTGCTATCTTGCGCGCGGTAGATCACGCCTATGATCTAAACCTGAGCGATGGTCGCATCAACGAACTGGCCTTCGAGTGCGAAAAAACCGCTCATGGCACACCCTCTGGTATCGATAACACCGTCGCCACATACGGCACACCGCTGCTGTATCAAAGAAATCAAGATCAAGACCAGCAGCAGGCTAAGTTCAAAACTATCAATTTAGGGCAGTCTCTAGAATTGGTAATTGGTATTACCGGAAAAGAAAGCCTTACCGCCGACACGGTGGCGCGCGTACGCGCGTCGTGGCAGCAGTACCCTGATCGATACGACAGTATATTCGACCAGATCGGACAGCTTACCGAACTAGGTCATGACGCCCTCCAAGAGGGTCGACTCGCGGAGCTGGGTGAATTGATGAACCTATGCCACGGTTATCTGAATGCACTGCAGCTCTCCACTCCGGAGCTGGAAGAGCTCGTGCATATTGCTCGCAAGCATGGGGCCATTGGCGCCAAGCTTACTGGCGGCGGCGGCGGCGGCTCCATGATCGCGCTATGCCCAGATGCTAGCAGCACTGTGCAGCAGGCTTTTGAGTCAGCAGGATACAAGGCGATTCCGATTACGTTGGGGTAACCCGCAAGCTCGCTGCTCAGCCGAGATCATCTCAAGACATTTGGCGTATCGTTCGACAGTATGGCTATGATCTTCGGGAACCAAATTTTTTTGAAGAAGAATTTCGGAGGTTGGTTCAAGTGGTCGGTTTCAGCGAGTCCCCAGCTCACCAGCACCAAAGATTTCCCTGCCAAACGTACTGACAAAACTTCATTGATTTTTCATTTGCAGGAGAAGTCTGGCAAGGATCCAGAAAACTCTCCACTAGTGCTCACTTAAAGCTTTAGCTCAAGTACTTACCCCGCCGAAAAACTAGGCCGCGCATTCAGCCCTGCATGCCATCGCTTGATATTCGGCAGCTCCGGCAACTCGACCACTTTTACCGAACGGGCAAAATCCAGCGCGACGCCCATAGTGATATCCGCGATACTGAATTGATCTCCAGCCAAAAACTCGGTACTTGCCAGTTGTTCATCGAACATGCCCAGAGCCTTGGGCGCCTTTTCAGCGCAGACGACGCCCCACGCTTCGACACAGGTTTCACGGTCCTTGAAGAAGCCCGTGATGTTGCGAAAAGCGCCAGCGACTTCCAGTAGAAAGTTTAGTTCAGCGCGTCGGTGCCACATTTCTACTTGGGCCTGGCGCAGCGGAGTATCGCCGAAAAGCGAGGGACCCTCGCCCATAGCGTCCAAGTAACGGGTAATAGCGACAGACTCGCCAAGGTATGTGCCGTCGTCCAGCTCCAACATAGGCACCCGTCCACCAGGATTTTTTGCCAAATAATCGGCACTGATATTTTCACCGCCGCGAATGTCCACGGCCACTCTCTCAACTTCGATACCCTTTTCTGCCAGCGCGATATGTACCCGCCGAGCATTTGGCGACGGCGCTTCGTATAGCTTCATGTGTTTCTCCCTCTCTTACCGACTTCTTATTTTATGTGGTTTCAGTCGCCCTGTAGTCACTGTTGCTGCGAATATGGATTGAACTTATCTGCTGTTCCGACCATGCTCAAGGAAAATCACGAATTTTGACGGTCACAGGGGAGGAGATTGATATGGGTACACCTGCAAGAGTTGTAGTCCTTCCAGCAGATACCTCTAAACTGCGCGTCGAGTCATTAGAGTTGCCTGATCCCGACCCGCATCAGGTAGTGGTCAAACAGTTTGCTTCGGGCATTTGTCACTCCCAGCTGCATCAAATGCATGCCCCACGCAAAAGCCCGGTTATTCTAGGGCATGAGTCTACCGGCGTTGTCCTAGAGGTAGGAAGCGCAGTCACCCATGTCAACCCTGGAGACACGGTGATGGTGACTTGGGTACCCCGCCAGGCGGCGTCGGAATCTATGCCACCAGTTGCGGCTAGCCTGGAGGTATCTGACGGGACCGCATCATCCCAGAATGTGTTCACCTGGGCCGATCACACCATTGCCGATCAACAGTATGTGGTCAAAGTAGACCCAAATATCAAAACCGATGTCAGTGCCATCATTGGCTGCGCGGTAATGACCGGTGCCGGCGCGGTCATCAATACCGCCAATGTCCAAGCGAACGAGAGTGTCGCCATTTTCGGCGTTGGCGGTGTTGGCCTATCCGCCGTGGTCGGTGCGCGGATGGCAGGTGCGAACCCAATCATTGCCGTGGACCTTGATGACGAAAAGCTTACCTTTGCCAAGGGCTTTGGCGCGACCCATGTCGTCAACGCCAGTCGCGAAGATCCCGTGGCGGCGATTCATGCGCTAACGACCCGTGACGACGGCTTCAGCTTCGGGCGCGCACCAATATCTGGCGCTGACTACGCTTTTGACTGTATTGGGATTAAACAAACCATGGAGCAGATTGTGCCGGCTTGTCGCAGCGGTCATTTCGGTGCCAGGAATGGGGGCAAAGCAGTACTCGTCGGAGTCCCCACCACCAAGGCTGAGATCAATGCAGTAGATCTTCTAATAAACGAAAAACACTTTATCGGCAGCATTGGCGGTTCGTGCGCACCAGACCGCGACTTTCCTCGCTTTTTGGAATGGGAAGAAAACGGTGACTTAGCCCTGGACAAAATGGTTACAGAGCGCTTTAGCATCGACCAAATCAATGAGGCAACCGACGCGCTAGCTAACGGAGAAATTGCTGGGCGTGCAATTCTCGAGTTTTAAAAGTTCGCGTTTAGCTCGCTCTACCGAGTGCACGGCACAGCAACACAAAAGCATGCTCAGTAAAGCGCCACATGTTGTGTTCACGATCATCGGATCCGGTCTCGAGCAGTCCCGATATCGGGTTCGGTCCAGCAATACCAATCACACTAGAACCCGCTTCGCCGTAAGGGACACCCGTGGGACCAGCAATACCTAGCTCTGCAATCGCCCAGGTGGCCTCAAACTGATCCTGCGCCTTGCGCGCGAAGGCCATCACCATGCCTTCACTCATGGGTGCCAAGCCTTCAACATCTTGCCGTGTGATACCCAGCAACTTTTTCCTCGACTCAAAGGTGTAAAGCACACTTCCCCCCTTGTAGTACGCCGACGCTCCGGGTACGACAAGCAATGCCGAGGAAATGAGTCCGCCGGTTGAGGTTTCTGCTACCACAATAGTTTCACCGCGCTCGCGCAACCGTAAGGCCGCCTCCTGGGCCATTGAGGTCAGGACGCTCACGGTGTCGCCTCCTGCGCAGGCAGTGGGATACCGGAAACACCAAGCAACATGCCTGCAAAATCTCGCTGCTTGATTTCCGTGAGTTCTCGACTAGACCACCAGCCCACATGAGAATTTTGCTTTGCAGGGTCAATATCGATGCCCCACATGGGGTCTACTTCATTGGGGACCAGGCTATAGCGCATGTCTACGATACGCGGTGTATTTTCCAGGGGTGACAGATAATCGTCGGAAAACCAGCGAAAACGCTCGACATCCAATGCTTGCTGAGAATCGACTTCTAAGCCCGGAAAGTGGCGGGTCAAGTCAAGCTTTGGCACGCGAGCGCCAGGAAACCAGGTCGTCTGCGCACCCACGCGCATTGCGTCGACATAGTACGAGTCTTCGTGCTCGTAAATCGCCTTCCAAACCAACAGATTTGCAAACGACGGCTTGACCGAAAGACGCAGCGGTTCGTGCCCGCGTAAGCTGGCCACCTGGGCAGCTGCCTGGATAGCGCGCTCGTGTTGCAGCCAACCTAGGGCGAGGAAGCCCAGCATCCAGCCGCAGGCAAGACATGACAGCCATTGGCGCTGGGTTCGAGCTGCTGCAATAACAAATACCAATAGCGGCATGGTGAACAGTGGGTCGACTATGGACATGGTATCCCAGGCAACTCGTTCATCTGAGAAAGGCCAAAACAGCTGAGTGCCATAGGAGGTGCAAGAATCCAACAGTCCGTGAGTGGCATAACCCATCAGACAGGCCAAGTATGCTTGACCAGTAGAAAGACCCTGCAGAATTTTTATCCGATTTGCGACAGCTCTAAGGACAAGGAATACGAGAAACGCGCCAGCAGGAATGAATATGAGCGAATGCGTAAATTGGCGGTGGAACTCTAGGAAAAATAGCGGGTCGGCAGAGGACTGAAAAAGCACATCCAGGTCTGGCGCCATACCTCCCAGCGCGCCGTACCAGGCGACGGTTGCTAGCGTTGTACGTCTTGCCGCGATTTGCGCGAATGCCGCACCGACTACTCCCTGACTGACTGGATCCATAACACTCCTTTCAAATAGCCTGCTTTGCCCGGCGCGGAAGCACAATAGCGCCTTTAGAAGCCGCGCAAAAGTTGAGTTAAATCAAACGGGTTATGGCATGCTTTCGGGAGGGAGGGAATCTATGAGCCAATTCGATTACGTTATTGTGGGCGCGGGCTCTGCGGGATGTGTGCTTGCAAATCGCCTGAGCGCCAACCCAGATATTCGCGTGTGTTTGCTGGAGGCCGGCGGCAGCAACCGCTCGCCCTTACTCCACGTTCCTGCAGGCTGGGCAGCAACTTTTGGCAATTCAAAATTCGATTGGAGCTTTCAAACTGAGCCGGAACCGGAGCTAAACAATCGACAAGTCTTGTGGCCTCGCGGCAAAGTTCTTGGCGGCTCCAGCGCCATCAACGGCATGATTTATATTCGTGGGGTGCCTTTGGACTTTGCAGCTTGGGAACAGGCCGGCGCGAAAGGATGGTCTTGGGAAGAGGTTCTGCCCTACTACAAAAAGGCCGAAAAACAGCAGGTACACAGGGATGATATGCACGGCACCGATGGGCCGCTGCACGTACAGGACGTACGCGACAAACGACCAATGGATAACGAGTTTATCCGCGCCATGAATCAAGCAGGCATACCCAGTAATCCAGATTTTAACGGCGTCGATCAAGCAGGCTGCGGTTATTACCAATTCACGCAGAGCAACGGCCGACGCTGGAGCACCGCCAGTGCCTACCTTAACCCAATCCGTTCACGAACCAACCTTAACATCGTCACTCACGCTCATGCCCAGCGCGTGTTCTTTGAGGGCAAACGGGCTCGTGGCGTTGAGATCAGACGACATGGCAAGAACGAGACCGTGCGTGGCGACCACATCATACTCAGCGGCGGTGCGATCGCATCACCCCAATTGCTAGAAGTTTCGGGTGTGGGTGATGGCGAGCGTCTGCAAGAATTAGGTATCGACGTCGTACACCATGCTCCTGACGTCGGCGAGCACTTACAAGATCATCTACTATGTAAGGTGGTTTATGGCACGGAGCCTGAGTGCTCTATCAATCGGGAAGTACAAGGTGTCAACCTTGGGGCTGCTGCATTGAAGTGGTTTTTCTTGCGAGAAGGACCGCTCACAACTGGCTCGGCCCCGGTGGGCGCATTTTGCTATACGCGAGAAGGCTTGGAAGCACCAGACGTACAAATTCACTTCGCCTCCGGTGGGACCCTGTACAATAACGCCGGCAAAATTCAGGCCATGAAAGAACCCGCGATTACTGCCGTGGTGAACCAGTCCCGCCCTGAATCTCGTGGTTCGATTCACGTCAAAAGTAACAACATAGCTGACGCTCCGGCCATTAGCGCAAACTACCTTAGCTCACCCCTGGATCAAGACACGTTGCTCAAAGGTATGCGTATATTGCTCGACGTTTTTCAGCAGTCTGACCTGCAACCTTACCTAAAACAGCGACTATCACCGAGCGAGAATGTCGACGTGAACAGTGATGACGACCTTATGACCTATATCCGCAACGAGGCAAGTACGGTTTATCATCCCACCAGTACTTGCAGCATTGGCAAGGTCGTCGACCCAAGCCTGCGTGTCATGGGCCTCGAGGGACTTTCGGTGATTGATGCATCGGTGATGCCCTACGTAGTCAGCGGCAATACCAACGCCGCGACGATAATGCTGGCGGAGAAAGGCGCGGACTTGTTATTAGAGGCCAGAGCCCCCTAAGAGAAAGCATGCTGACATTGTATAAAGCCCGCTCGGTTATCACCATGAATCCGTCCATGCCCCGAGCCTCGGCTGTGCTGGTGCGCGACGGGAACATATTGGAAGTTGGCGAACCAGAGCGTATGCAGCCTTGGTTAGAGGGCCAGCAATTCAGGCTAGACGAGCAATTTGCGGACAAAGTCATTTGTCCGGGCTTTATAGACCCGCACCTTCATCCAAGCATGGCAGCTGTATTACTTCCCATGGAGTTCATTACTGCCATGCGCTGGAAACTGCCATGGGGAGATGTTGAGCCGGTCTCGGATCTCCCCGCATTTGACGCGCGCATGCAAGCCCTGCATCGCAGTAAGCCCGCCGGAGAACCGCTCTTTATTTGGGGTTATCACCAGCTGTGGCATGGCGATATGGACAAAATCCGCATCCATCAAGTTAGTAATCAGCGACCCATCATCATTTGGCACCGCTCCTTCCACGAGCTGTATATGAACGACCCGGCCATGAGCATGGCGGGTATTGATCCCGCTCAAATCAAGCCGGGTTTGCAGATAGATATCGACAAAGGCCGTTTTTTTGAGCTAGGCCTGGGCTTCGCGATCAACCGACTGAATCCGTGGATATTGGCACCAGAGAAATACGCCCAAGGTCTTGGACGCCTAAAACAGGTGGTCCACCATGGCGGTCACACCAGTATTGGCGACCTTGCCACGGGTTTGTTTAACCTTGATGCAGAGGCCAAAGCCCTTACCGAACAACTTGAAGGGGACAACGTACCCTTTCGTACGCGCCTTGTTGTGCATGGCACGAGGCTGACCCAGGGCGGGCGTAAACCTGAAGAGGGCCCGGCCATGGCCGCCGACTTGCTTAGACACAACAGCCATCGCCTCAGTTTTAGTCGTCACATTAAATTATTCAGTGACGGGGCCTTTTTCAGCCAGCTTGCCCAAATGCAGGAGCCAGGCTACATCGACGGCCACCATGGAGAATGGCTCGCGGCACCGGAAGAATTGGAAAGGCATATTCGCGCTTACTGGCTCGCGGGCTATCAGATTCATGTACATGTCACTGGCGATCTAGGTTTGGAGCTGACTCTGGATATTCTGCAAAAAATGCAGGACGAGAAACCAAGGTTTAATCACGGCTTTACCTTCGAACACTTTGGCTTCAGCACGCCAGAGCAAATTCGGCGAATCAAAGCCCTAGGGGGGCAGGTCTCTGCCAACGTCTACTACCTGCATGAGCTTTCCAACAATTACGCAAAATCGGGCATCGGCTACGAGCGTGCTAGCCAAATGGCGCGCGTTGGAAGTTGCTTTGCCGCGGGTATCAATACCACCGTGCATTCCGATTTCACCATGGCTCCTGCAGAGCCACTCTACAACATGTGGGTGGCGGTAAACCGTATAAACCACGAGGGCCAGGTTATGGGTGCTGCGGAGAAACTGACCCAGCAGCAGGCCCTGGAGGCCATCACCATAAACGCAGCACACACCATTGGCATCGCGGATATCACCGGCAGCCTGCGCGCAGGCAAACGGGCAGACTTTACTGTTCTGGACGACGACCCCCTGAATTGCGATCCCATGGTGCTGCGCGATATTGGCATATGCGCGACCGTGTTCGAGGGCAGGGTATTCCCCATTCCATGAGCGACAGCGTTGCCAGTAGTCATAGCATCCCCATCACTCTGATCGGCGGTTACCTTGGGGCAGGTAAAACCACGCTCATCAACAAAATCCTGTCTTACCCTGGGCTGCCGCCGGGGACCGCCGTACTGGTCAACGACTTCGGTGACATCAATATCGACGAATCTTTGATTCGCGGCGCATCCAATGATGGGACGGTAATCGGCCTGTCGAACGGCTGCATTTGCTGCAGCATCAGTAACGACCTCAGCAAGGCACTGGATGAATTGCATGGATTGGAGGTCGAGCACGTCATCATGGAGACCAGTGGTGTCGCTGAACCCGCGCGGGTTTGGCAGCATTGTCACTATCCAGGTTTTACGCCGATGGCCTGCGTAGTGCTGATAGATGCCTCAAGTTATGCAGCGCGCTGCCAAGACAAATATGTGGGTAGTTTAGTGCGTGCTCAAGCAGCACAAGCCCATCTGCACGTCGTGAGCAAAGCCGACCTCAACCCTGGCTTTGAGCTGCATCACCTGACACCGCAGTTAAGTAGCCAGGATCCAGATCTGATTGAGACCATACTGCGATGGCAGCATGTAGACGACGGCACGTTTACCGATCTACTGTTATTAAATAAACCAAGCTTTCGCGCACAAACGTGGTATCAAGAGGAAACCATCGCCCGCAACTCTCTAGACGCTCTACTTAATAATTTGGGTAAATCAGTGCAACGGGTCAAGGGTTGGGTAGACACGTTTGAGGGTATCTACAAAGTCAGCAAAGTTGGCTCAGTAGCGACGATGACCAAACTGAAAGACAATGAGCCGCGACCAACCATACTTGGCTTAGTAATCATCGCCTACGGCGATGCCTGCTCGATTTCGGAATCAATCGAGCAAGCCGGTGCCTTGGCTTCAGGCCAAATCACCATGACCTTCTCCTCGTAAACCTTGCAAGGCTCATAGGGATCAAAAACTCGGGTTTGACCCAGCATGGGCATGCCAACGTATCCTCTAATATTTAGCTGCCCGTCCACAATAGACAGCCGCGACCTGTACCAAGTACCGCTGCGGGGATCATAGATGCGGCCCTGCCAGTACTTCCGTTTCTTGCGTAGCCCATCGCCCACTTCAAGCCCTAGGAGAGAGCGGCCGCGCAGGTTGACGTCAGGGTTTTCGGCATCGGTCAATGGCTCCTCAAGACTCCAGCTCACCAGTTCACCCTTCACTAAGGATGGATTCAAAATACCTGCAGCGTATACCCTCGCCTGGTCTCGCTCGACGGAGACCAACAATAACGAGTCCCAAGACTGCCACCAGCCCTCAATATCGGCGGCCAGGACCTTTAAAGGCAATAGACCGAGAGATAACACCATCAGCAACGCCGGGCGTAGTCTACTTGGCTTACTCATACCAAAAGCTCCGGATAAGTAATCGGCATCATTCTTCCTTCGAAAGCAGAACCCAAATAAATCAGAGTCTCTTCATCCATCTTACGACTAATCAACTGAAACGAACCCGGTAACTCTGTGGCTTGGGGCGCCATAGGCAGGGTCAGCGTTGGATGCCCTGAATAATCAAACGGTGCAGTAAACAACAAAAAGTCCGCCTTACCTTCTTCCGCAGGAGCACCATTATCCATTAACGCCGCTGTCGGCGTTGACATAGGCATGCAAGGGGAAATGAGGGCATCAACACCTTCGAGCACGTGATCCAGCTCAGCGCTAAAACGGACGCGCAACTGCTGCAGCGCCTCGTAATCTTGCGGGTCTGTTCGCAAACCGAGTTCAATAAGGCCTCTAAGCACCGGGCCATATTGGTCTTGTTCGGCAGGAAAATAGTCTGAGTGAGCTCTGGCGCATTCCACCCCGCAGGTTATTCCCCATGCTTCCGCCAGCACCGTTGCACTCTCAGGCATTTCGACTTCGATGACCTGGGCGCCCAAGTCTGCCAGCTGCTGCAGTGCCAGTCGCGTAACACTGACAACCGATGACTCAACCCCGTTGCTCACGTAGGACCAATCTACTCCAATGCGCTTGCCTGCCAAGGGCAGGTCGCCATCATCAGCGCTGCAAAGAGACTGCAGGTAGTTGGGCACAGGGATATCGAGAGAGTTCGGATCTTTGGGGTCGTAGCCCGCCATCACGCAAAGCAACCGAGCCGCATCTTCAACGCAGCGCGTCATGGGTCCTAGATGATCAAGGCTGTTTGCCAGGGGAAAAGCTCCATGCAAACTCACTCGACCGTAGGTGGGCTTGAGGCCCACTAGGGCACAGCTCGCCGAAGGGAAGCGAATGCTGCCACCCGTATCTGATCCAATAGCCGCGAAGGCCACGCCGGCAGCTACTGCGACACCTGAGCCAGAAGAAGAAACCCCAGTCCAAGCTTGCCTTTCCCACGGGTTTAGGGGAGGAGCAACTTCTGGATGATGAGCACCAAAGGCGCCCTCGGTCAGTTGGGTTTTACCAAGCAGTACCGCACCGGCATTACGCAGGCGATCTACCACCGTCGCTGAATAGGGTGGACGAAAATCTTTCATCACCAGTGTCCCGGATGCGGTGGGTACCCCTTGGGTATAAAGCAGGTCCTTGATACCGATTGGCACGCCATGAAGCAGTCCCAAAGGTTCGCCTGCGGCCTGTTTTTGATCCAAGGCCAGGGCTGCTGCCAAGGCCTCGTCTGCTAAAAAACTTGCATAACAGCGGGTTTGATCATTAAGCGTCTGCGCGCGCTCTAACATCTCTTTTGTTAGCTGCATGGCACTAGCTTGGCCACTCTTGAGACGCTGGCACGTCTGCGAAAGGCTAAGCCACTGCCAATTCAGTTTCGCCATGCTTATTCCTCAACTTATCAGGATGCTTTGGAGAGATCCCCGGTCATGCTCAGCACTGATTCCGCAGCGTGAATGGATCGCCAAAGGGATATCGTGAGCACTACCGTCACCATAAAAAGGGGTACTGAAGCCAAGGTCACTGCCGATTGTAGGGGTTTGAGTCCACCCATATACACCAAGGTGATCGGCAGCAGTCCCAGCAAAAACGCCCAAAACACCCGATGCCCACGATGAGGATGCTCTTCGGGAGCCAACGAGCGGGTTGCAGAGGCCGCCAGGGTATAAGAAGCCGAATCGTAGCTGGTGGCCGCGAAAATAAAGCACACGAGGGTAAAAATGAGAATTGCTGCACTTGCCATTGGCAGCGTACCTAACACGCCAACAATGGCCGCCGGTGCTCCACCTGTATTCAGGGTCTCTATGACTGGGTAAAGCTGATTCAGCTCAAGATAGAGCGCATAGTTGCCTAAGATGGCGAAGAAAACCGTACAGCCAAGGGTTCCGTAACCAATGCCTCCCAGAATCAATTCGCGTAGCGTGCGGCCTCTCGAAATCTTAGTGATAAATACCCCCATGTAGGGTCCTAGCGCTAACCACCACGCCCAGTAAAAAACTGTCCATGCTTCGACAAAGGTTGTGGTGCCTGCGGCGTCCGTATATGTACTCATTCGTATAAAGTTCTGGAGCATGTGACCAACGCTCTCGAAGCCAAGCTCTACGATAAAGAGTGTTGGACCAGTGACTAAGATGAGCACCAGCAGCAGCATTGCGAGTAATACGTTTAGGTCACTCAAACGCTTAATACCCTTCTCTAGACCCATCCAAACACTGCCCGCAAAAATACATGTCACAACCAAAATAACCACGATATCCAGTGTGAACCCCAGAGCAGCTCGATCGACGCCCAGCAAATGCGCGACGCAGGCACCGATAAGCGGCACGGCTAAGCCGATGCCGATGCTGCAGGCACCAACGAGACCCACTACAAAGAGTAGGTCAATAGCACGCCCAAGGGCTCCCTGGGCCTGACGACCAATCACGGGTTCACAGGCATCGCTTAGGCGCAGTGACCTTGCACCCCTTACGTAATAGCTGTAAGCAATGGCTACACCTGGCAGTACGTAAAGTGACCAGCCCATTAAACCCCAGTGAAAAATGGGATAGCTCACAGACCAGAGCATGGCTTCCGAGGTTTGCGGCGTAACACCGTAGGGGGGTGCCTGAAAATAGTAAGCCCACTCCACAACGCCCCAGTAAAGGACACTGGTGCCTATACCGCCGCAAAAAAGCATGGCCGCCCAGCTCAGGGTTGAGAACTCTGGAGCACTGTTGCCAAGGCGGATGTTGCCGTGTCGGCTGAAGGCCAAATACAGCAGAAAGGTAAAGGTAAGTGACGCGCCGGCGACATAAAATACGCCGAATTGTTGAGTCAAAAAATCAAAGGCCTTGCCAAGTATGACGCCTCCCTGTTCAGGGAATAGCGCCAATGGCACACATAGCGAAATGATGCCCGCCACACTGCCAAAAAAAATCAATCGATCCAAATCCCCGGCAAAACTCTTGTTGAAAGACTGCATATTGCTCCGTTTTTAACTTCCTCGCTTGCTACCCTAGAGGACCACGAATCAAATGCAAGGTAGACGCCCGAACCGCTGATTTGTGTCTAAACTTGCAAGCCGAAACCAACGCGTTAGTCTTTTTGCCAACAGGTAGGCTATATTTTCGTCCCCACTGACTGCGCGAGCCGCCATCTTGAATCTTTCAGGCGAAGAATTGACTTTGACTCGGGCCGGTCACCGAATTTTTTGCCGGCGGTGGCTATGCCGGAAACCTGCTGACGCCAGAGCCAACCTACTGATTGCTCATGGCATGGGGGAACACAGTGAGCGCTATGGCGAGCTCGCCCATGCACTGACAAAGGCCCAATTCAATGTCTACGCCCCTGATTTACGCGGCCATGGTAAAAGTCTGCCATCACTCATAGCACCAGGTGATATGGGCCACAACGGTTGGCAGGAGACCTTAGAGGACCTCGCGTTTTTAGAGCACTGGATGACTGAGGAGTATGACCGACCGGCAATACTTTGCGGTCATAGCATGGGCGCTATGCTGGCTCAGGAATACATCTATACCTTGGGTCAGCGTCTGCAAGCATTGGTGCTGAGTGGATCAACAGGCGTGTTCCCTAGGTTACCTGCGCTGTTGCTTTCAAATTTGGCGCGCTTCGATAGCTGGCGACTGTCTCCGGCCACCCCAAGTCCACTGCTCAGCCGAAGGGTGTTGAGCATGAACAATCGAAACTTCGAGCGTCAGGGAGACGGTGACGAAGGCTTGGCCTGGCTCAGTCGAGATAAAGAACGCATCGCTGCCTATCACGCAGACCCTTTATGCGGAGCCGGACTCACCGCTGGCGGGCTTGCGGAGATGTTTGCCTCCCAAGCCCGATCGACACAGGACAGCAATATTCAGCGCATCGGCAAACATGTCCCCATCTACTTGTTCGCCGGTCGCGAGGACCCACTGAACAATCAGGGTAAAAGACTCATGGCTCTACAAAAACGCTATCAGGCTGCGGGGTTAAGGGCTGATCTCAAGCTATATCCGCAGGGTCGCCATGAGATGCTTAACGAGCTCAACCGTGCCGAGGTGATAGACGACCTGCTGCAGTGGCTGACAAAGGTGACCCATGACTGAGCCTATAGTCGATCCGTTGTGGCGCAATGCAACAGACCTCTGCCGTGATTTACAAAGAGGTACGATCACAGCGACGACCCTTATGGAAAATGTCTATGCGCGTATCGCGGCCTTAAATCCGAGGTTGAACGCGCTGGTAGATCTGATGCCGCAAGAGCAAGCTATGGCCTTGGCTGCGACCGCGGATGCAGTACCCATTGCAGAGCGCGGGCCGCTACACGGACTGCCAATGGCACCCAAGGATGCGGTCGCGGTCAGAGGTTTTAGCACCAGTTGGGGTTATCCGGGATTTGCGGGGACTGTCGAAGCGCAGGATGATGAACTTGCTCGGCGTCTTCGCGAGGCCGGGGCCATCTTCATTGGGCACTCCAATATGCCAGAGTTCGGCCTGGGCTCCCATACTTTCAACCAGCTCTATGGTCATACCTATAATCCATGGGACCTAAGTAAAACGCCCGGAGGTAGCAGCGGTGGCGCAGCTGTTGCGTTAGCAGCAGACATCTTGCCCTTAGCCGACGGTAGCGACCTTGGCGGATCCCTGCGTAACCCAGCAAGCTTTTGCAATGTGGTGGGTTTTCGACCTTCCATCGGCCGCATGCCATTCAGCCGAGGCTTCGGCTGGTACGGACGTATGGTAACCACGGGCCCCATGGCAAAGAATGTTCGAGACACCATTTTACTGTTCTCAGTCATGGCTGGCCCCCATGGCAGTGACCCTTTGACCCTTGCCGACCCCGGGACGATGTTTCTCGATGCCCTAGAGCCCCTAGAAAGCTCAGACCTGGGTTGTCTACACATTGGATTCAGCAAGGATCTTGGCGGCCTACCCATTGACCCGGAGGTGACTGAAATTACCGCTACCGCTGCGGCGGCGATGGAGCGTATAGGCGCGACGGTGGTCGAAAGCTCACCGGATCTCAAAGACGCGATGGAGGTCTTTCAAGTCCAGCGGGCAGCAGGCCTACGCCTGTTGGCCAAAAGACTAGAAAACACAGACCCAAATTGGCGGGATACCATCAAGGAAACTGCGCGGTGGAATATCGAAAAAGGACTGGCGTTGACTGCGGACGAACTTATGAATGCTGAGCTGAAACGCAGCGCACTCTATAGCCGTGTTGCTGAGTACTTTGAACGCTACGATGCGCTGATTATTCCGGCAGCCCAGGTTCCCCCATTTGATGCAAGCTTGGATTGGGTTAGTGAAATCAACGGGGTTGCGATGCCCACCTACATTGACTGGATGGCAGTCTGCTGCATGATCTCAGCGACAGGACTTCCAAGTATTTCTGTGCCCGGAGGCTTTACGCGCCAAGGCTTGCCCGTTGGGGTGCAGCTTGTCGGCAAACCCAGAGGCGACCTGGCCCTGTTGCGCATCGCCGCAGCATTTGAATCGGTGACAACCCATGGCAAGCGCCAGCCAAACCTGAATCCTATTCTAGGCAACCGTCGTGGCTGAGCATCGGTTGATGCTGATCATGGCACATCCCGACGACGCGGAGTTTGGCGCCGGTGGTCTAATGACTTACTGGTATCGGGCAGGCCATCCCATCAAGATTCTCTGTCTAACCAACGGCAACGCGGGGCACCACCAGCTCAATCGAAGTGATCTTGCGGCCCGTCGATTTAGCGAGGCGAGCCAAGCTGCTGCACAAGTCGGGGCCGAACTGGAAATTTGGCCCCATGATGATGGCCGCTTGAGCCCTTCTGTTGAGCTTCGAGAGCAGCTCATCGCCGCCATACGCGCGTTTGCACCGACGATCATTGTTACCCACCGAACCGCGGACTATCACCCAGATCACCGGGCTACCGCACAGCTAGTAAAGGATAGTGCGTACTTACTGCAGGTGCCTGCCATCGCACCGCAGGAACCTACGCTCACGGGTATGCCGAGCATTTTGCTTACCTATGATCGCTTCGAGGAGCCCCGTCCTTTTCGTTTGGACTGGGTTATCGATACCGAGGCGGTGCAACCGCAGATTATCGATCTGCTGGCATGCCATGCCACCCAGGTTTTTGAGTGGTTGCCATCTCTTATACCTGGCCAGGATGGGCCATACGATACGGCTTGGCTGACCGGCTTTTATCAGCGCAAACCTGCAGCCATCGCCAAAAAAGCACGGGCTTTGAAAACCGCTCGCGTCGACCTTAGATTTGCCGAGGCTTTCGAGGTGTCTGACTATGGTGGGCCGTTTGATGCGAGTCGACATCCTTTTTTGCCCAGCTCCTAGGGGCTCGGTCCTTGCGAATCATCGCCAGGACCCTGAAAATTCCGCTCCCAAGCCCAGAGTAAGCATATGAACGAACACAACAATCCGGCGCCATCTGACCCCCCGGGGAAGCAGCTGCCGCGTCTTTACTCGCTAAACAGTATTGGCTTTTCGACTTTTTTCGGGTCGATGCTGGCGGGCTTCTTTCTGCTGGCAGCGAATTATCATGCTCTAGGAATGAAGCGTCATGCCACGTTGGCGATCGCTGGGGGATTGATTACCTTTAGTCTTTACTCTCTAGCCGTGGTGGATTGGTTAGGGCCAGACAGCCGCAATCTGGCAGTAAGTCAGTCTGGTGTTGTTCAGATTAATATGACTCGATATCTTCTTTTGACGATTGGTCAAGTGCTTTTCCTGCTTTTGATTACGCATTTTTTTCAGGGGAGCATGCTATCGACATTTAAAGAAGAGCTGAGAGGCAACTATCATTCATTAACACGAAGCATCTTAGTTGGCCTTGTCGCCTCAATCGCGCTATCGCTTATTTGCATGCTAATTTTGACCGTCCTGGGTCTTATGCCATTGGGCACACCCGATGGATCTTCGGCTTAAGAGACTTCATGGCGAGCTGGTTCACGGTCAGCTGCGTTTCTTCCAAATGCCTAAAAACTCTTCCGTTGAGTTGACTCGCGGATATTTTGCGTCAGGCACAGGCTTTTGCAAAAATTCGCATAAGGGCTTCCATCCGTCACCAGGGCGATAAACCAAGAGTTGCTCCTCGGGAACGGAGTCGATTACTTCCTGGTTGTGTTGTTCAAAGCACTTGATGACATGGTTTTTGTCCTTCATACGACCACCAAACACTCCGTTCCAAATGACCTCTCGACCCATCAAAGCACGCTCGATCATTTCTTGATCGCCGCGACTCTCGCCCTGCTCCAGTGCGGTAGATGAAAGCTTCCAAATGGTGTTCATGACGCTGGTGTACCACTGCTCCGAATCCCGCAAAGTGAGAATTACTTTGGCGTCGGGATAAACAAATCTCAGTTCCCGCCAAAAACTTGCACTGGGCCAATCCACGGTGGCACGGTAACCTTGATAGAGATCATGCCACTCTACCTTTTCACCCCGAGAAGCTTGTCGCCACTGAGCGACATGACCTTCGTTCATCATAACTTCCATCATGTGGTAGCACTTGTCGAAACCAAGCATCTCCAGCGCGAATTTTAGCGATAGGGTCCCGGTGCGCCCAAAACCGGCACCAATGACTTCAATGGTCATAGCGTTTTCCTAGATTCGATAAACCTTCACAGCGGTGTCGTGAAAGAGAGCATTTTGCTCGTCAGCGGTAAAAACCGACGCTACCTTCTCAAAAGCATTCCACAGCACATGATATGAGCAACTTTGCCGATCAACAGGAAAGTTGCTTTCAAACATACAGCGCTCGGCGCCAAAGTGTTCAATCGCCCAAATATGGTATCGACCGGTCGCTTCAACCAACTCATCAGAACTGGCTGGCATAATTCGATGGTGCCAGCCAAATCCATTGACGGGCATCGCGATGCCACCCAGCTTTGCGTACACATTTTGGCATTCGCCTAATGCCTTAAAGTCTGCTTGCCAGTCAGCATAAATTACCTCCCGCTTCCCGGCATAGGGACCTACACCCAGGGGACCGCAGAAATGGTCTGCAATGATCGTAAGCGATGGGAAGTCTTGGGCGAGCTCGATTAACTCTGGGATTTGTGGGTGGTAGAGCCATGCGTCGAAGCTCAGGCTGCGTTTCTCCAGCTCTGCAATGCCTTGACGAAAGTTGTCGTCACGCAGCAGCTGCTTAGTGGGATTCGTATGAGAATTGCGTACCGCTTCGCTGGAATCCCATCCGCAAGCATGACGAATGCCGCGGAATCTTGGCGACAGCGTCATATGTGCATCTAGTATGGCACCGACGTCGGCGCCCAAGGACAGGTCAGCAAACCCGACGATACCCGCACAGACTTGGCAAGGCCCATATTGCCCGGAGGCCGACATGGCGGCGACTGAGTTGACAAATTCTGTTTCTCCCAGTGGCTCTTCTGCGGTCGGGACGTCGGCGCGATACATGGCACCGCATTCCATAAAAACCGTGCTGACAATGTTATGGCCCTCGCCCATATCTGCCAACAGCTCAGGCAGCAAATAAGGGTTCCGCTCATGATCCCATAAGTGGTGATGCGGATCGCAAATGGGTCGATCTGCATCAATGATGGGCTCACGTAACTGCGCGAGCCAGTTATCTTGCAGGCGCTTATCGGTCACTAATAAACCACGACAGATCGAATACTTTCGCCGGCATGCATCAGATCGAAACCTCGATTGATATCTTCCAGTGACAATTGATGGGTTACGAGGTCATCGATGTTGATTTTGCCATCCATATACCAATCGACAATTTGCGGCACATCGGTCCGACCCTTGGCTCCTCCAAAGGCGGTGCCCTTCCACACCCTCCCGGTAACCAGCTGAAATGGACGGGTGGCTATTTCTTGGCCCGCGCCGGCGACGCCAATAATGATGCTCTGGCCCCAACCTTTGTGACAGCACTCCAATGCCTGGCGCATCACATCGACATTACCAATGCACTCGAAGGAATAGTCCACGCCACCATCGGTCATATCAACAACCGCCTGCACCGTGTCGTGCACATCACTTGGATTAATGAAGTCCGTCATGCCGAAACGTTCAGCTAGGGGTTTTCGATCATTATTTAAGTCAATTCCAATAATGCGTTCCGCCCCGGCCAAGCGAGCACCTTGAATGACGTTGAGACCGATACCGCTAAGACCAAATATCGCTGCGCTCGCTCCGGCCTCTAGTTTGGCAGTATTCATCACCGCACCAAGCCCGGTGGTCACACCACAACCGATATAGCAAACCTTGTCAAAGGTTGCGTCGGAGCGAATTTTTGCCAACGCGATTTCTGGCACGACCGTGAAGTTTGCGAAAGTCGATGTGCCCATATAGTGATAGATAGGTTTCCCAGCGATCGAGAAGCGCGAACTGCCGTCGGGCATCAATCCCTTGCCCTGGGTATCACGAATAGCGCCACATAGATTGGTTTTGCCAGATAAACAAAATTTACAGGCCCTGCACTCCGGTGTGTACAGCGGGATCACATGATCTCCCACCGACAGTGACGTCACATCCGCGCCCACCTCTCGAACCACACCTGCGCCTTCGTGACCGAGTATTGAGGGGAAGATGCCTTCAGGATCGCCACCCGAAAGCGTAAAGGCGTCGGTATGGCAAATACCCGTGGCCTTGAGTTCGATGAGCACCTCACCCGGTCGCGGACCCTCTAACTTCACCGTTTCAATACTCAGAGGCTCACCTG
>CABZTD010000007.1 GCA_902528515.1 K189A clade bacterium | reverse complement strand
TTGATATTGCCCTGTTTGTAATCGATAACTGCATCAAAGCTTGCCTCGTCTTTTAGCCATGCACACTTCGCGGCTCCGCCAGCAATGCCGACGACGCGACAGCCCTTGATACGAGCGATTTGTCCTGCAACGGATCCTGTCGCCCCTGCGGCTCCGGAAACCAATACCGTCTCGCCAGGCACAGGAGTGCCAAGGTCAAGCATACCAAAGTAAGCTGTAAGGCCAGTAATACCCAGGACTGACAGCATCATTTCTGGGGTAACGCCATCAGGCACCTTAGTTAAACCGATGGGGCCTTCGTTTGGCGTTGCTACGACGAAGTCCTGCCAACCACCAGTCGTTTGTACCAGTTCGCCTACCGCAAAATCTGGGTGGCGCGATTCTTTTACTTGGCCTATAGAACTAGCGCGCATTGGTGCGCCAATGGCGACTGGGGGTAGGTAGCTCTCTTTGTCCTCCATCCAGCCACGCTGGGTTGGATCGAAAGAAAGCAAAAGATTTTTTACTAGGATTTGGCCTGACGCAGGTTCGGGTATTTGGCATTCGACGTACTCAAAATTTTCCCGGGTCACGAAGCCATTTGGGCGTTTGGCTAAAAGCCACTGACGATTGATGTTCACAAAATTCTTCCTAGGTCCGCAAAAAAGTTAGCAGGAAGCTACGTTAATTCTGTTTATAGAACAGTTAACAAAACACATACATGGCGCTCGCCCGCGCTAGTCAAAAATGCAGTATGACGAAGCTCAGTCGCAGATCAAAGTGTTGTTTGTGTGCGGGCTTCAGTCTCGCGAGAACGACTCGGAGCCGCATGGCGGATTTTGGCAGTTTTTCAAAATGCTGCTGGGTGCGCATACCAATCTCGAGGTCCAGAGCCGTCCAGATTTCGAGGTCGATATGATTCAAGCCGAAGGCCATCGCAAAGCTTTCGATACTAATAAACCTTGTCAAGCGCTTTTGAGGAAAATCTCGCAATCTAGGCTGGTATTACATTAAAAGTGGAAATAACGTACTCCTTCCAGAGGAATCATTCCATCAAGAATGCAACCAAACAGTTGGTGGCTGCGACGCGGGTGGCTTCGGTAAATACTTATCTTCAGTGGATCTTCGTATTTCTTAATTTTCTGTGAAGTGCAGCATGTTCTCTGCGCAGCGATTGGCCGAGTTGACAAAGCCTGAATGATGAACGACGTCTCGGCCCAAACGCAGCTCCTTCAGCAAAAAGAATACTGAGACCAATGAGCCGACGAAGCGAGCACATCTGCTCCAGAAAAGACACAAGTGAGCATAGCTTAATTCCTCAAGCTGGCGATGGATTGTTGTGTTAGCTTTGAACACTTGAGAAGCGATCAAAAACCATCGCTTATCCTTTAGTAGGGGTAGATGTGCAAGATGAGTTCACCTATCTTTAATCAGGCTCAGTCGACTTATGAAAAAGAGTAAAGGTTAAATCATGGGCCAGGAAGCATTCAGCTTCTAGAATTTTCAGTAATAAACGCATTAAGGGGCGGTCCTATGCAGCACGATCTTCAGGTAACGATTATCAAAGAACTCATGGCCCAACTTGATGAAGGGCGCAACGTAGATGCGGGCGTGCAGTATCGGATGCCGACAAGTTCCTATACTTGTCCAGAGATAGCCGAGCGCGAACAGCAGGAGTTTTTTTTAAATCACCCCCAGCTAATTGGTCTCTCTGGGGATTTACCGGTTAAGGGTTCATTTTTAACCCTTGAGGATTTCGGTGTGCCAGTGCTGGCCACTCGCGATAAGGAAGGACAGTTCCGCGCTTTTCTAAACGCATGCAGACATCGTTCGGTTAAGGTGGCGCGGGAGGAGAGGGGCACTAAGCACGTTTTTACCTGTCCATTTCACCATTGGAGCTATGCAAACTCTGGTGAGTTGATGACCATTCCTAATAATGATCACTTTGGTGAAATCGATAAGTCCTGCCACGGGTTGGTGGAGCTGCCTGCTGTCGAGAATAACGGGCTGCTATGGGTTCATCCAAATCCGGAGGGACAGATCGACATCAGCTCGCTCCTCGGTCCACTGGCGCAAGAGTTCTCCTCCTTCGGTATGCAAACTCAAATCGCTGTTGGACGAACAACTATAGAAAAAGCACTTAATTGGAAGCTCGCCAATGATACGTTCGGCGAGACCTATCACTTTGGAAAGCTACACAAAGACACTCTGGGTCGCTTGTACTACGGTAATAATCTGCATTTTGAGGAGTTCGGCCGACACCACCGCTTTGTGACAGCAAATCACGGAATGCAGGAAATGCGTAACTTACCCGAGAGCGAGTGGGATATCGCCCGTTGTACCTTCGTGCTTTACCACTTGTTTCCAAACGTACAATTGATTACTAGTCATTTTTCAACCACGCTTATTCGCATATATCCTGTCAAGGACCAACCCAATCGATCAGTAACGCAAATCAGTTTTTATTTCGCCCCAGAGCTTGCAGACGAAGCGAATGACATTGGTCTCGATTCGCCTGACGAGCAAAACCCCTATGAAAGGGGCCAAGAGCGGCCGAGTCTAGCTAATTCGCTGGAGGTATTTAAATCGACCGTTGAGAATGAAGACTATGTTATGGGCGAAATGCAGCAAAGGGCGGCGGAAAGTGGGCTTCTAAAAGAGATAATCTTTGGTCGTAATGAGCCTGCGCTTCATCACTTCCACAACAACTTCCGCGAGGCGTTGGGAGAACCTCCCTTAGAACAGTTATAGCCTAGAAGCTACCCCACGTCGGCTACAAGACGTGTGACCATCCTAAAAACGCCCCTGGAGCGAGGCTTCAGGGGCGTTGAATGCAAGGCGAGCACGCAAGTCGGATGCTAGTTGAGCTTGGCGCTGGTGTTTTGGGAATTCGCGGCTAAATCTAGTGCTCCCGCCTCCATCGCGCTCGCAATGGCACGTCTCGCAGCCTTGCGGCAGAAGGTTACGGTTTCAGCCTCGCCAACGTACATTCGGTCACCCAATCGATTCTTGAAACAACTCATGGTCAATTTCTTTTCGATTGAGATAGTAGACTCTCCGGAAGGCAGTTGGGCATTAGGTTCGATAGCCATTGTGGCTGATGCAAAGCTAAGGGCGCCAATGGACAAAAGAGCAGACAGTGTTTTCATTAACTTTCCTAAATCTGTTACTGGAATATGGTTACAAAAGGTAACATATGATTCAGCTTAATCATTACCATAGGTAACAATTTAGTTGCGACAAATTGTCGACATAGTTGGGGTCCTAGCCGTTTTCCCTCCGCATAGTCGGCTTCTGCTCTTAGTTGTGTGTGGTTTGGTAACAAGGTTAGATCGCGAGGTCGGGCCTGTGATCGTTAGATTGATCTGCGTGCTTGAGTAATCGGTTGGTGAGTTCTGCATGAGCACATAAGCATCTGAGCGAGATCGTGTTCCGCCGGGCTGCCAGATACCAACTCCGAAAGGGCTTCGTCCTCAGATATCAAGCTGTGAAGTGAACCCATCTTGGGTTAGCAAAGGCTATATGCCGCGAACAATACTACGATGAGGAGTGCGAGCTTCCCGGATACTTGAAGGTAAATGAGCTTCTGATGCCGCTCAGTGGGCGACCGCTAGGGTGTGGACGAACACGCAGTAAAATTATCGTTATCGTACTTCGTGGCGTGACTAGCCTTAATACTCTCATGTAGCGTACGAGTGGTGGCGCTACACAACCGTGTCCGCGATTATGTTACGCCTGCGTCACGAGTTGGGGCGATAAAGGCCGTGAGACAGTAAAAACAACGGTTGCTCTTTGAGGTAGACGGGCTGTCTCTAACGGCCTAGAGCACCCGAAATGCACAAACATATTGCGCGCTGAAGATCCTGTTGGGAAGCAATCACCGTCTGCATTACAACTTCAATCCAGCATATGGCTTTTGCTCAATCGTCGGTCACGCTTCCCTAATATTAGGCCCAGACGCCTCGCAGCTTTAATTGACGAAAGCGTCGCTTCAGACCCCTGATCTACTGGTTGGACCGCCAATTAGTCCATTTGCATTCCTATTTGTGTGCAATTTATTTCCGTAAAAACTGTGCGATAAGCCACCAAAAACACCAGCTTTATCCGAGGTTTTCTTCCGTTTTTTCGTGGATTGGGCGGGTCGCTTGGGTTAGGCCGATACGCCTAAAAGAACCAGCTTGCCGAGGGATGCTCCAGTTGTTTTTCCTGAGTCGATTGAAGAACCCTTTGCTCCTCCCAAGTTTCAATATCTCTTGATAGCCAAGCAAAGACTCTTTCGTAGATTTTGATCTGATTGGGAAGCCTCCTTGCTCAATTAGTTTGTGAACTTGATATTTACTTGGGCCAACCTGTTCTTGCACTTGGAGAATGCGAAATTGATGTGTCCATCGGTGACTGCTGTTGCTTGTTGCAGGATAAGAGTGGAGAGGAGTTCGGTGAGAGAAGCCGCGCGAATCCTTTAGTATCCGTGAGTTTTAGTTAAAGATGCCACAAAGATGAGGTCACTATCATAATGAATCGACCACTGATAGAGAGGATTAGCACATTCGTTTTGAGGAGTGCCGTCTTTTTTATCGTGGTCTCTTTTTTCTTGAGGGCCTTGAGTGAAGTGAGCTCAAGGGGGCTTGGTTTATTCGTCGATCTAGTTTCTGCAGCGCTGGCCTTAATACCCGCGATCTCTGCGGTGGTTTATTTGCATTTCAGACGACAACTTCCCTTCGGGAAATTGTTGTGCATACTCTCTTTGCCAATTGGCCTGTTATACACCGGTGTGGGTCTACTTGGGATGGCTGCTTTTGCTAACGATTACAGATTAATTGGGCCCTCTGCTGCCATTCTCCTTCTTCCAGCTTTATACGGTGGCGTGTTGTCAGCGGTGGGCCACTTATGGAACGACGGAGAGTTTGATCTAAGTGATAATAATATTTCTTTCGTTGAGCTCTGTTTCCTTCAGACCATATTTCTAGTTCTCACGATTTGGGCTATCGATAATGCAATTGGCCTCAGTGTTCTCTCCGATCTCAGGGTGCCGGCTCTATTTTTATCGCTCTTTATTCTTGCCATATACCTTGCTAAGGACAGAGATAGTCCTATTGCTACTACGATAGCGGATGCTTCTCTGGCGGGCGTGCTTTTGTGTCTGGTGGTATGTCTGATTGCTTGGTTTGGCTCTGCAGAGGATTTGGATCGGCGGGCGATAACCTTCGGCTCGTTCGGAATGGTTTTTGGTACTTACGCCTACACCTCGGCATTCATCCTTTCTCTCTATACGGGGGGAGCATCATCAATTAACTATGCCAAAAAAAATTGGCACCTCGTGGAGGCGAACACGTTCTTTGTTTTTTTACTCTTTGTTCCTCAAAATGTCGGCGAGGTTCTACGCAGTGCAGATAGCGCAATAGAGCTGCAAGTTCTTGAACAGAAACTTGAAATGCTGACTGAACGATTAGAGGCGCTGGAGATCAGTGTGGCGGAAGGGCGGTAGTCGAACTCGTATCTCCGACCGTATTGGAATCAATGGCTCATAGCCCTTTAGTAGTTCATTAGACTCTCAGTACGTATCAAGAAATATATCAATTAAAACTGACACGACAGGCAGATGACCATGCCCCTTGGCCGCCCAGATATGGGCGTTGGCGAACGTAGTGAGGACTTTGAAATTGCAACGGTTTAATTTGCAATGGTGTTGTTGCTCCGCCGAGTGCTAGCTAGTACGTTGTAAAAGGCGATGGCTTAATCTTCTGCCATTGGCAAATTAATGACGCGTGCATCTTGTCGAGACCGATGGCGTCCAGAAATATCAAAAAATGGCATTTATTCTCAAAAAGGGGGAAAACGTGGGCATGGATCAAGAAAAATTGATGGAATTGTTCGGTAGCGTTTTTAACGACGTAGCCGGATCGGTAGCAATCATGATGTCCTACTTGGGCGACCAAACGGGGGTATACCGAGCCATGGATAAACTGGGATCAGCTTCTGTCGCTAGTATTGCTAAAGAGGCTGGGGTCAACGAACGCTATCTTCTTGAGTGGCTATCCTCGAATGCTGGCAGGGGCTATGTTACTTACGACGAAGATAGCGGTGAATTTAGTCTGTCACCTGAGCAAGCCGCTGTTTTTGCGAGGGAGGAAGAACCAACTTGTATCCAAGGCCTAATTCAAGGCGTGGTAGGACAGTTTGTTAAAGAGGACGTAGCCGTAGATGTCTTCCGAACTGGACGGGGAAGACCATGGGGAGAGCATCACGAATGCTGCTTTTGTGGAACTGAGAGATTTTTTCGGCCAGCGTATGCGGGTCATTTACTAAGCGAATGGATTCCCGCTTTGGAAGGGGTAGAAGCGAAGCTAAAAGCGGGGGCAAAAGTGGCGGATATTGGTTGCGGCCTTGGTACATCCTCGCTGCTCATGGCTGAGCAGTTTCCCAACTCAACGATACATGCCTACGATTTCCATGGGCCTTCCATTGAGGAAGCGAAAAGAAGAGCTTCGGAAAAAGGCTTAACAAATTTAGAGTTCTTCGTATCTGATGCTGCGTCGGTTTCGAGAGAAGGATACGACCTGGCATGTATTTTTGACGCCTGGCACGATATGGGCGATCCAGTTGGTGTTGCTGAAGCTATTAAAGAATCTTTGGCTGATGATGGAACTTTTATGGTCGTTGAACCAATGGCGTTAGATGGTCTTAAAAATAATCTTGAAAACAATCCTGGTGCAGCGATGTTCTACGGCTTTGGCACTTTGGTTTGTGTTCCTGCTTCGAAAGCCCAACCAGTGGGCCTAGGTTTAGGGCCTCAGGCGGGGCCCAAAAAACTTTTAGAGCTATTGTCGGAGGCAGGATTCGAGAATGTGAGCCTTGCGACGCAGACGGACAGCAACTTGGTTCTGCAGGCTTCTAATTGATAGCTACCTCGTTGCAAAAACCAGTGACTCAAGGCGTCTTCCCAGGTTGCGGTCTTTCATCGATTTTTCATCGCTTGACTGCTATTTCTATTTTTCAGACGGAGCATTGGACCTTACTCCCTGGCTATTGGCACGGGCGGATATTTTGAAGGGTGTGGAGTAGGGAGATTAGAAAACTTTGGAAACCTCTCCGATTATCATAGCGACCAAGCACACGCTGGAAGTCGCGAAAAAAGACAGCCTGAGAGTGACGTTGTTCAGCGTCACTTGCGTGAGTGTGTGTAGCATGCGCATGCCAACATAAGCCCAAGCCAAACCGACGTTCAGCGCGTCCGGTTGACCTGTCATGTAGATATAAGCGCAGGTTGCGAAAAATAACGTTGGTTGTTCAAAAACGTGGTTGTAGTTCTCAGTGATTAAGCGTAGATGCCTAGGTAGTTGCGGCCGTAAATCCGCTGAATGCTCAGCAAACTAAAGGTTTCCCCAATATTTGATTATCGGCGGAAGTCGAGACACAAGAAGAACTACGATTAAGAGGCCAGATAACGCGATCATCCCAAGCATTGGATACAAAATAGCCATTGGTTTCTCCTAAATCTTATTTGTTAGAAGCTTAGAGCGAAGATCATAGGCGTAGCAAAGTGGAAATGGGGTGGTAGGCAGGTGACGGGACCCTTTAGCTACATGCACACGGGGATGGTCGGATATTTTGAAGGGTACGGGGGAGTTGTGACTACCGTTTATGATCGTGAAAGTTCGAAGTCAAAAACTCCAACAGCCTCTCAGTCGACTCTATTGGCTTCTGCAAGTGTCTGACGAGGTGTGTTGGTAGTGTGGGCGAAATTCTTTTGGAGCGATAACAATGGAGCGTGAAATTACAGATCCGGTACCCAATGAGGAACAGCAGGGCTGCTGTATTCAACCGTCTTGTTGTGGTCCTCAAATTCCGTTTACGAGGGCTGAAGCCAAGGTTGGTCGAAATGATCCTTGCCCCTGTGGTAACGGGAAAAAATTCAAAAAATGCTGTGGACGCATCGAATGAATAATCCTCGCGACAATTTTACTACTCGCCGTTTTGGTTCTTTACGTCTGATAAATTTTTTTCAAAATCAGCACCAAATCATATTTTTTCCTTCCTCTCCCTTTTGTCGTACCGCCTTTGATCTTTAGAGGCAAGAAGGCTTTTAGGTTAGGTGAATCGTAATGCGAGCGTCATAAGTCAGTATGTTGGTTCAACGTCTGGTTTCTGCGGGAGTTCAGGGTGAGTAGAAGAGAGATGCAAATTCCGACTCCGTTGATCGCTCTAATACTTTTGCCAATAGCGGTCATCCATTTGGTGAATATGTTTGTACCCGGAATCGTTTTGTGGGGCTTTGCTGTACCCTCGCTCTTATCCGCAATGGTTGTTAGTGCATTCGCAGTTATTTGCATTTTCATCATAAAGGATAAAAAAGCCTAAAGATCAGGCGCGGTAGATTACGATTGCGGCGGGACGCATGCTCGGCTAAGAAGATTATTCGGTCGTTTTTGTATAGGTCGTGAAAAAATCTTGGCCGTCGCAAGTGTTTTATAGATCTGATAGTGAAGACTTGGAACTAACACCCAAAATGGGTCGTTACGCGAAAGGAGATTATATGGGTGAAGAATCACGTATCCTGACCGGAGGCTGCAAATGCAGCTTGGTGCGTTTCGAATGCAACGCCGAGCCAGCCTTAATTTTCAACTGTCATTGTGAGGACTGCCAGCATTTCTCAGGGGCGCCTTGTACAACCGCAGTGATTGTTCCTGAGGACCAATTGGTCGTGAATGGGGAACTCGCGGGATTTAAAACAGTTGGCGAAAGCGGTGGGGTAGTTCATCGGTACTTTTGTCCCACCTGCGGTACGCCAGTAATTGTAAAACCGGAAGCATTCTTGGGCATGAAAGCGATAAAGGCATCTAGTCTTGACGATTCATCTTGGGTTAGACCTCAGATGGACATCTTTCTCAAAAGCAAACAGCCTTGGATTGAACTTGCCAGCGGTACTGAGAAGTACAATGAAGCTCCGAGTTAGAGTGAGGTAGTAGCTGTTAGCCAATTCGTCGTGAGTCAGCCTTCGATCTGAATGAGTTGCGTCAGAGCTTGCCTTCTTGAGGTTAGATTAAGGTGCCTAAGTTCCTTTATAAGTTGTTTGGCCAAAGAGCCATGCGGTTTTTTTATTAGAAGGTCTTTATCCTGGGAGTCGGGTGCGGCCCTCATCCAAAAGGACTCTCGCAGCTCTAGTGATAGTGCGTTGTGCGGCTTCTATTTCTTCAACGACAGAAATTCGGGATACCCCAGGCTCCTCAAGGTCTAGCTGCTGAAAGTCTTCTAGGACCAAACCTTTCTTATATCCGTCCAGAAGTCCTAGCATTCTTTCTCGCATCGCCTCTGGTGTTGCCTTCAAAACAAGTGCTAGTAAGGAGTAGGGGCAGCTCGCTAGCACAATACTTAGGCTCTCGTCTTCGAGGTCATTTAAATGCCTGTATTCATACTGTTTTTTTCCATAGAAAACCTCCGTGTAAGCTGATTTAAATCAATCGCTTACGAGCCTGTATCAACCCGTTCGACCTGCAGAATGTAGTAAGAAATGTAGCAAGTCAAAGTGAAGGGGGAGGCAGGTGACCATACCCCCTACCTACCTAAATATAAGCATAGGATAGTTTGAGAGGTTTGAGGGTTGTAAGTACCTTCTACGCGCGTGGAATTTCGTAATCAAAACCTCCAACAGCCTCTGCCACCCTTTGGACGTAGTCATAAAAGACCTGATGCTCCCTGAATAGCGGTGCCAACCAGTTGTCTATCCTCCAATACAGAATGGAGGCGATATGTGCAGCTACGGTGAAGTCGTACATCGTAAGACTGTCAGAAGCAATAAAGTTGGTTTCAGAGAGTTGGGCCACTAACGTTTGGATGTCTTTTTGCGCCTCCTCGCGGACTTCATCTTCGGTAAGGCCGCCTATTGACGTGTTTGCTAGTCGACGTTTCCACATCAGCCGTTGCATTAGCTTCGTCCATAACCCCGCCGGAAACCATGGGTAAGGAAACATCTCTGCCCACATTATTTTTGTTGTATCTGGATCCGCGTGCTTCGACTTACAAATAATATGGTACAGATGATCTTCAACGAGCCTAACAAGAGCAATGCCACTGACTTTGTCCTCGTCATCAGGATGAGGAAAGGTACGTGGGCTCGCATACCTTTCAAGAACCATTAAAATCCGCTCAGATTCGACGAAAGGTTCACTATTAATAAGAAGGTGAGGAACTTTTCTTGAGGGCGATGCAAAGCTGGCACGCACAATTTGAGGTTGTACGAGCGAATAATTTAACCCGAAGTAACGTAATGCAAGTTCGACCTTCATAACCCAAGGGCTTGGCGAACGTAAACCTGCGCAGCTGGGCAATCCATAAAGCGTGAGCATGTGTTTTTTGTTTTTGTTTAGAGCAGACAATGTCTATAAAAATTGAAATAACTAGTTATTTTTAAAATATGGCGGAAGAGGTAGGAGTCGAACCCATACTGCCAACCGTATTTAAATCAATCACTCACGAGCCTGTATCAGCCCATTAGAACGTCAGAATGTGGCAAGTCAAAGTGAAAGTGGAGATAGGTAACCTTATCAAAATCTCTAGCGATATATACAAACGCGTACATTTTTGAATGTTGCAGAATTGTAGATTCACCACGCTTTCTGCTTTTTTTTAGCTCACTTTGCCTGATCGTGGGATAATTTCTCTAAACGGAAGGAAGCAGACATCGCATCTTCGGATGTTTACTCTGTTTCGAGGTTATACGGGATTCTAGCTTATGTTTTTCAAGACTCTTTTTGTTACCAGTTTCTTCATTGTGAGTTTAAGCTTTACAGCCTTTGCCGTTAGACATATTCATCATCCGGCTCTAGCTGCAATTAGGACTCCTTTACTTACACTTGCAGACCTCCCTGTTGAGTTATTTCGTCACTTAAAGAGCGGACTAGAAACCTCACGCCCTTCAATTCCAGAATCTGTTCGTTCTAAAAGGTTTTGGGACGAAGTAGAGGGGGCGGAGTACTATTACTCGAAGGCTGGATATATTTTTCATACCAAAGAAGATTCCCCCCTTTTCGATACCAAGATAGAAGGTAACGTGTTAAGAGTGTTTTGGGAGGAGGGGATTGTATATTCTTACTACGAACAGTCATTCAGGAAATTTCGAAGGCGTGAGACCGACGGGGCGCTAGAGCAAATTTGGTCTTTTGAAGCCCCTTACGCCCACCATTTGCAGGGTGTGCATGTCGATGATACGGGTAGGATATATTATCCGCTTTATTTTCCCGAGAATATTGGCAACGAAAAACCAAATGGTGCTTTAAAAAAACAATACGCCGCTGTTTTAAAGGAGGATCAAGCACCTCCCTATGACAAAACTTTTGATCAATACCGAGACGATGGCTTTGGAATCATCTCCCCGGACGGCAAGCTACTGTACAGTGAGTCGCTCACAGCAATTTTTGAAGCTAGTGATATGGCTGCATATATCCATGGTAGTGGGTTAGAGGTTGATCCGTTTCACCTGAATAGCGTTTACCCCGCTGCTTCTGGTGTCGGTCTTGTACAGACGGGAGACCTCCTGCTCAGCCTGAGGCACATGTCAATGGTTTTGGTCTATCGACCATCCGAAAAGCTTGTCGTTCTATACAAGGTCGGGCCCTGGGCAAATCAGCACTCAGCTAAGTTCGATGAGGACGGGAATATTTATCTGTTCGACAACAATCTTATCGAGAGCGCTTACAGACGGAGAAGGGAGAAGGATCCCGATGCACTAAGTAATAGAGTTCTGCGATTTGATCCACAAACCGGATTCGTGACCGAGATAGTAGGGTGCTCTAGACCGAATGACGTTCAAACAGCCACTGGTGGTTCGGTCGAGATCAGTGGTAACTTTATGTCTCTAAGCTTTTCAAATGTGGCGACAGAAATGATCTGCAATATGAAGACTGGGCGTTTCTCACTTCGTTCTCCCAACTGGGACGATTCTGGGAGAGTGGCAGATTCCGAGCCTCGGACCTTTTTACATTTTTAATTTAGGAACATCGTTGATTAAATCCAGATCACACATTACTCCCCTTCTCGCAATAACTGTGCTCCTTTTCCCTTCCGAGGGAGCGGCGTACGTTGGTCCAGGTTTGGGTGCGGGAGCTTTGGCCGTAATTGCAGGAATCCTCGTTGCAGTAGGGCTTTTTTTGTTTGGCCTTATCTACTATCCACTGAAGAAGGTTCTAAGGAGAGACCCACCAACGGAAGATACAGAACAATCGTGACTGGTTGTGGATTTTCTGGCCTTCATTGTCCTGAGCGGCACCAGTATACTGTTGGTTGAAATATTTAGGTCAAATCAACTTCGAACTAGGTTAAACACGCTTCTTGGGTCAGTTAGAGATACGAAATCGTTGTTGCTTGACGACGAAGCGGCGGACGACAAAAAGCAGACCGCAATACTAAATCTGTCAGGCCTTATTGCTAGCACGATTTTATGGTTCGTCTCGGCTTTGCTGGCAATCCTTGCGCCCACGCTTGTTCTCTGTGTGGTCTTTCCCGAACTCGACGAATTATTATTGAGCGGCTTGTCGAATCCAATCATCGCGGTTTGGCTAACCGCTTTGATCATCTTCTATAACAGAACTAAGAAAAGCACTAGTGGCTAGGTACACTTTACTCGAAAGGGCTCTACATTGGGTCGCACTGCCTTCTCCAAGGCTCGGGGAAACCCTGTTCAAACTGGATGCGCAGTTTTCTGCTCTAAATTCGAAGGTCGAAAATCCTGTTTACGTAACGGGTTTAGCTCGTTCTGGTACAACTGCGATAACCAGGGCGTTGCATGAGACTGGAGAGTTTGCCTCGCTAACCTATTCTGATATGCCGTTTGTAATGGCTCCTAATCTTTGGGCGAAGATCGTGAAGTTGAACAAAGCATCACTGGTAACAGAATCTAGGGCCCATGGTGATGGAATCGATCATAACTACCTGTCTCCCGAAGGACTGGAAGAGGTATTTTGGCGAGTTTTCATCGGAGACGTATATATTCATGCCGATCACCTTGCTGTCCACAAACTGGATGAAAAACTAGTCAAACTTTTAACGCGATACCAGCAAATGGTTTGCACTAGATACGGAAAAGCTCGCTATCTGGCTAAAAACAACAACAGCATACTCAGACTTGAGAGCTTGGCGGAGTACTTCCCAGACACCAGATTCTTAGTTTTGTTCAGGCACCCTATGAGGCAGGCGGAGAGTTTGCTGCGTCAACATTTGCGCTTCAGCGATCAAGACGCCTTCTCGAATAAATATTTCGAGTGGCTAGTTCATCACGAGTTCGGTAGTAATCACCGTGCCTTTGGCTTTGAGCGCAGTGAAAAACCGCAGTTTGATCAACTTGAGCCGAAGTCCATAGATTATTGGCTGAGAGCCTGGGTAGATGCCTACGGCTTCATTCTGGGTGTAGCCAATCGATATCGAGACAATGTGCGGATGGTCAGTTTTGATAGGCTATGTGGCGAAAAGGGGTACTGGGACGAGATTTGCAAAGTCGTGAAAGCGGGTAAAAAGGTTCCCTCTCCGTTTTGGGAGAAAAAAAGCGAAGATTTGTCTGCCCTGGGGCAAGGCAGTGCAGAGATGAAGGTGTTTAAAATGCTCCTGGACTTGTCTTGAACTAACAGTCTGCCGTATTGTCCAATCTTCAGAGAATTACAAATTCTCGGAGAATCAAACCCCCCAAGGAGTGCCTGAGAGGAGAATATTGGGGAAGAGGTACAAGTCGAACCCATATTTCCGACCGTATTTGAATCAATCACTTACGAGCCTGTATCAGCCCGTTTGACCTTCAGAATGTAGCAAGTGAATGTATTTGGCCGATACAGGTGAAAGTGAAAAGTTCATAACCAACCGAAATAATTGGCTATTTGAAAAACATGGCGGAAGAGGTAGGAGTCGACAAATATAGAAAAAACGTTATAAAACAGAAGGTTGCATCGATAGCGTTCGACAATAGCTTACTGGTATCCAAACTAGTACCCAACTAAAATGAGAAATTCGTTCCGTTAAGATGAGAGCATCGGCTTGCTGGCGAGGTTTGCTCAAAATAAGCATGCTCGTTTCTTCGGGGCTTTATCAAAGCGTAGTCTACTTGGGTCCCTAGCCACCCACACCCAAAAAATATTTGACTCACTCGTGTGCCGGCACACCCCCTTAACGCGAATACGTGTCAGGTTCCGCTTATATATGACATTCGCCTCGCACGATGTTGGGGCCGGGCAAATCGGCCTACGCCCCTCCCGCAGACATCCAAATTACAAAAAGGACATGAGCCTATGAATGATCCTGCCCAAACACCCATTAGATGCGGCGCCAAAACACGCTCAGGCGTGCCTTGCGCGAAGTTCCCCATAGAGGGCAAACGCCGATGCAGGCTTTACGGCGGCCTCAGCGCAGGCCCCAGGACGCCCGCAGGCAGAGCCGCTATCTCAACCGCAAACACTAAGCATGGGCGCTACAAGAACTGGCGTGAGAGGCAGGCGAAAGAGCGGTATTATATGAGTGAGATCAAGCGGGTGATTAGGGAAGCGATTGGGGTTGGGCTATTGCATACAGCTGCCCAAACTTTATAACGAGTCTAAAAACTTCTACTCTCTTGAAAAGTATTAGTACGGCTCTACAAGCAGTAAAGATGGGCCACGATCTAATACCCGCCTTGGATAAGAAAAATAATTTTGGAGGAAATATGCGCGCACGAATCATTATCACTTTTACTCTGCTAATCGCGCTTTTCTCAGCCTCGCATGCTGAAGTAATGGAATGTTATTCATTTAATCCAGTGGCTGGAAAACAAACGGTTATGATTGAGAGGATGTCAGAGGTTGCCAAAATTCAAGAAAGATTTGGTGCACATGTTGATATCTATGCTATCGAAATTGGCGGTTCGGGCACGCAGTTTGATTACTGCATGCGATGGGATACCCCTCAAGATTGGGGAACCTCGAAGGATGCGATGGCCGCATCATCAGACTTGCAGGCCTGGTTTTCTGAGGAGCAAAAGACGCCGAGCGCGCGACTATTATCCAGCGTAGAGGCATTCAACCTCGACGGGGAGGTAAAGGCTTCCAGTTTTTCTGCTCCCGCATATTTTAGAGCTTGGACAGGAATGGAGGCAGAGTATGGGAAAGAAATGGAGGTGCAGGCAAGATTGAAGAGGATGGAGGAACTTTTTGAAAAATCTGGGATACGCGTTGAAGTTTACACGAGCGACTTTGGATCTCCGCAAGGCTTCCATTTCATAATGTTCGCAGAATCAAGATTAGATTTCGTCACCAAGATGGAAGCTACCACGCAATCCGTGGAATTGGCCAAGGAAGTGGCAGAATTTCAAGCGTCGGGCAATCCGTGGATCTACGCCGAGAATACCTCCGATGCGGGCATAACTGGTTACGCTATTCGATGAAGGATTATTAGGTATATTTTTGCTTCTGGATTACTAGTTTAGACGTAAGCTGAAGGAGTCACCCTGAAAAGGGTCTAGAGGACACAAGTACAAGCAAGTGGATGCTTCGAGCGTTTTGAAGGCCCTAAAGTAAACCGTCATGCCGGTTTACTCGGAATCCTTAGAAACTTAACCGAGTCCTATCGGGCAGATAAAAGCGAGAGTGCGGCTTTATGGAAACCCTCGAGGTCATCGTGAGCAGCCAATCTAAGCACAGCCACGTGTTCATCGTAGGTTTTTGGTTGCATATTTTTGAACTTTTCCGCTTCATCCATGGCTACAAAATCTTTCAAAATGTTGAATACTCTCTCTTGTGGCATTTCGTCTAAGTCCAAACAACTTTTTATCAACAACACTGCGTCTCGTTCTTCAGACATCTCGATAATTTTTGAAGCGGCGTCAGCTCCCACAAGAAGTAAAAAAATACCCACGCGATCCGTAGAGCTTGTCACATCCTCCAGGCTCTGGTTCGTAATAACTGAGGGGTCTGAAAATTTTTCAGTAAGAGCCTCACCGAGAATAAGTTGTGCTTGGCGAGCCTCTTTAGCTCGCGAAAGAATTTGTGTTAGGTAAGCTAGTGTGCGTGTCCAATCAAAGGCGCTCTTATCTACCTTCCTCTCATTGGATTCGTTTACTGGAGCATGCTTCTTCATAATGTCTTGAAGCATACTGTTCGTGTATTTGCCGCTCTCGTTGTTATTCATTCAATCTAATTTCCTGCGTGGCCTTTGGTATTCAATCTTTTTGTTCGGAGGCTTACTTTTAGGTTAGGGGCTCATTAGAGCTCAACCTTTTCAAACGAGACGACCTGCAGTCCTAAATGTCCAATCTGCAGCAAGTGCGGCGGTGCTTGCCCTGTCGACGCGTGCAGCGTGTGAAAAAACTAGAGGCTCTTTATCGCACTTTCGTTCCAACGAGTTTTTCGGCATTGTAGCCTCTGGGATTCAGATTTTACGATCTCACTTCCGCTAACCTTCAAATAAAAATAAGAGAGAGTATATGAAGCTTTTTTCAATGTTCATTGGTTTATTCCTTCTAGCGCAATCGGCCAATGCAGCCACTCCGATGGGAACGTATTACCAGGTAAACGTCACTAACCCTGCGGCTCTAGTGGCTGCCATCGACGAGTATTCGGCATCGCCAACCGGGCAAAAAAATCCCGCTCGAGTAACCTTATTCCAAATCATATCCAACGGTGCAAATCCCGCGACTCACGCCATTTCCGTTTCATATGATTCCGCGGAAGATATGGACAAATCACGAACTCTGAACTCGGGTTCAGAGGATCTGGCCAAAATGCAAGCCGCGATGGTTGGTGTAATGACACCGGTTACTGAAAGCATGTATAGGTCCACAGGGATCAGTGCAGGTTCGCCAGAGGCTATTACTTCATCCAATCCCATAAGTAGATTTATCCTAATGAACGTAAAGGACCCAGCTAAGTATGCGGATGCATGGACAAAGATGATGACTGCTCGGGATAGTGATTTACCATCCAACATCTCTCAAATAATGGGAGCCGGGTCTGGAAAGACTTCACATGTTGTAGGAATTTACGCAAACAATATGGCGGAGTTGATGGCAGGCATGGACGCCAACCGAGATACTCCCGCTTGGACTGAATTTCTAGCAAGCGTCGATGGAATTCGTACGATCGAGGAGGACTCAATAGTAGTTCGCGTCAAATCTTGGGGCAGCTAAGTCGAACGCACGAGCCGAACGACCCAAGTCACTAGGACAGACAAGACAACCCCTTTGGGGAATCTTGTCTGTCCCTCCAATCACTCCCCGAACTCAGTAAGCCTCTGTCATAAAACCCGGGTTGGCGGTGTCATCCAGTTTTCCAGTTTTTAGTTTTTCAGCCTTGCCAGAGGGATTAGCCTCAATGTTTTGCGGTTGCGTGGGCCCTTTTTTGATCCCTCCTGCAACAGCACTTCCCTTATCGACGTAAAGGCAAGCGCGCGTATAGCGCCGATAACGGGAGAGGTGTTGCAGGTGTCGGCTGCATGGTGGTCTGAGCACAGGCCCTGGGACGTCCGCAGGCCCACTCCGCAACATCTACAACAGCTGTATCGACGTATAGGCGCGCGCGCGTTTAACTCCTATCACAAGAGAACTGTTGTAGGTGTTGCAGGTGTTACCCGGTCTGTGAAACCCAAAAACTGTGAAAACTGTGAAAACTGTGATAACTGGGTTAGATCAGGCGCGTGATGGAGGAAGCGAGGGAGGCTGCGCTCTTGAAATATTGAAAAGACTGAGAGAGCTTCATCCACACTAAATTCGGAGAGCCTTGTTATGGAGTCATTGCACGAAGGAGGCTGCCTTTGTGGGGAGGCTCGCTATGTTGTCAGCGGATACCCTGAGCCGAGAGGAGTCTGTCATTGTCGCTATTGCCAACTTCGCACCGGCAGTGCTTTTGCCGTCTTGGCGTATTTTGAGCCAGAAAATTTCAGCTTACGTTCAGGTCAGCTTAGCCGCTACGAATTTACTAGTGAGAGCGGCAAGAAATGGGATGTGAACTTCTGCTCGAAATGTGGAACAACCGTTTTTTACCAGCTAGAAGTTTGGGGCGATCTTATTGGCATTGACGGGGGCACCTTAGATCCCCCGACGTTTTTCTACGACATCGCCGGAGAGGTCTTTACTAAATCAAAGGCGCATTTTGTTGGAGATATAAGAGCGGCCGGGCACTTCGAAACCTTTCCTGGATATGAGCCTAAGATTCGTGAAGAAAAACGTTTGAAAGGCAGCTACTAGTTGCCTAACTTATTCTCGCGATTTTAGCGCGCCATCTGGTGAAGGCTCTTTTCAAAGAGTTGAGCGTTTTACGGTGCAAGGTACTTAACCCAAAAAGCAGTACCACCGCCGTGAAATAAAGCGGATGATGCAGGAAGCGAGGGTGTCTGGGTTGCTGGTGGGCAAGTGATCAGTGCGCGGTGCTTTTAGTCTTTCCAACCTTTCTTACCGGGTTCTCTGTAGCTATCTCAGAATCTCGAAAGGTCAGACCTAGTTGTGGTTTGCGAACTTTCAATTGCGCAAGTAATGAACGTTCGGAGAATTTTGGCGCGCACTCAACAAAAGGCGATATCCAGAGAGACGTCGCAAAAATAATAACAAAAATTGCGGTGATGATGTCGAAGTCCAAAGAGAGTAAGCCTGCAGGGTCATTGGATACGCCTGCAGGTTCAGTGACAGCTTTTTTTCTAGCGGCGCCTGGTATAAGTAAAAAGACTGTTGCTTGGTGCAGCGGTAGCGTCGGAATGAGCGCCTGTAACCTCTTCCTAGGCATGTTGCTCCTTTACTACTACAACCAAGTCCTCGGGTTATCTGCGATTTTGGCAAGCGCCGCTATTGCGGTATCTGTTGCGTTCGACGCGCTTAGTGATCCAGCCGTCGCATATTTTTCTGATCGGTTTTCTCATCGATTGGGTCGGCGTATACCATTCATGCTATTGGCTGTTCTGCCATGTTGTTTACTTATCATCCTACTTTTTTCTCTACGCCTCGTGACCTCTCAATTAGCCCTTTTCCTGCAGATGACCGCGCTTGTTACTCTTTTTCGACTATTTCAAACTCTCTATGCAGTTCCGCGACAGGCTCTAGCGTTAGAGCTCTTTCGAGAATACGACGAAAGAAATTTTATATTTAGCAGAAGCCGACTTATGGCAGTAGCGGGAGAAGGATGGGGCGCTGGAGGAGTTCTCCTCTTTTTCTTGAGCGATTGGAATGATGCGAACGGCTACGTTGATGCAAGTCTATGGATTGCAGCTTTAATGTTCCTTTTCTGCGGGATTTCGTCGTGGCAACTTAGAAAAGTCGAAACCGAGTTTGAACTGGGCCCAACGGAACAGAAAAGCTTTTCTGTGAGCAGCCTCTTATTAGAAGCAAAGAAACTGATCAAAAATCCTTCCTGGCAATCCTTACTTTTGGCGTCGGTTCTCTTCTCATTCAACGCCGGTATAGACTCTGGTACAGGGATTTATTTCGACAGTTATCTTTGGCAATGGGACCCAAAGGATAAGTTCCTTGCTGGTTTTATTATCCTAACCGGTGCCGCAATAGGGGCTTTCCTGGCAACGCCTCTTCTTTCGAGGTTTGCTAAGAAAAGATTAGCTATTTTGACGTGTATTTTTGCACTCATTACGGCGCCGATTCCCCTAACGCTGTTTATCATAGAGGCACACACCGAGCTGAAAATTTTACCTCCTTCTGGTCAAGGAGCGCTCAGCGGATTGTGGTGGATCTACTCCTTGCACGGCTTTGTCCAAGCCATTTCTTGGGGAATTTTTTTCATATGTGTAACCTCGATGTTTGCGGACATAAACGAGGATCATCAAGTCTCGGCAGGAAATCAATCGGAGGGTCTTGTGATGGCTGCAGACAATCTCCTTGGTAAGCTTACGGCTAATGTCGGGATCTTACTTGGTGGTGTGATACTGACCTGGGCGGGCTTCGATATAGCCGAGACAGCGTTTGAGAAAGAGGCTGCAGCGATAAATCTGGCGACTGCATCGGTCCTCTCAACAGTTGTTTGTATTTCTTGCGCAATAATCTCCTTGAGTAATTATCGGATTACAAGGGAGAGCCATAACAAGAACCTTACTGCTTTGGGTTTTTCCAAAAAATGAGAAGGGGCCTCGGCCCCTTTTTTTGTGTCTCTGATAAATGCAGATTGATTGGATAACGTTATCCAGTTTTTCAGTTTTTCAGTTTTTCATCCCCGAAGGTGACTAACTCCAGAGTCTTTCTATTGTGAGCGCCTGTCTCAATGCGCCAAAAGACGAACTCATCAAGCTCCTTGCCTTCGTAGCGATCCACGACCTCTCGGCATTTAGCCTTGCTTTTATCAGTCTCCTCGCGAACACGCGCAATAAGTTCGGTTAGCTCCAAAGTTTCGCTATAGACAATTTCGATGATGGTGTCGATTACCAGCTTATCGGCGTAATACTTATTCTTCTTTGCAGCTAGCTCTTTTTCTTGCTTGGCTGTCTCCTCATCAACTACCAATACGCTGTTGAGCAGGTCTGCGTAACTCTGTCCTTCCCGCCTTACGTAAGCAAAGGATTTTTCTTGGGCCACATCGCCTCTATGCTTTGGGGTACGAAAGTTAATCGTCCCTTTGCCTGATGCCTTATCCTCATCAATCACATCAATTATGTAGACACAGTCGCAATCATCGGCGATGTCAGTAGTACCGCTATAGACGCTTTTGCCTTCGTCATCACGATGTTTATTAGTGTGCGCTAGCCCGATCAGCGTCCCGCCCGCTTGAGTAAACTGTCTGGCTACTTTTCCGAACTTTGTGCCGTCCGTCTTGTCCATAAGGTTCGTGAACTTTTTCAAGGTATCGAGCACGATTATGATGTTTCGCGCCTGATCAGCCTGAGCGGCGTGCCACATCTCAGCAACAAGATGGCTTGGGTTAAAATCGTTTCTGTAAGGCACCAGCATTTCAATCCCAAGTTGCTCGACGATCTCAAGCTTCTCAACTGAGCCGCGATAGTTATCGTCGGCGTTAACATAGAAAACGGTGCTGCCATCAAGTTCGCCGGACTCCACGCTGTCCTGTAGCAGTTTTAGCGTTAACAGCGTCTTGCCAACCCCATGGCTCGCATAAAAAGTCGTCCATTGACCTAGGATGGCTAGATCACGCAAGACAAATTTGTCTTCGAGCATCTGCTTGACCATGGCTTCGGAATCACCGCTAGAGGACCAACGCTTTAGCTTCTCTAGAAAAGTGGGCTCCGTCGTTTGTGCCTCTAATGTTTTGGCAAGTTTGAGCACTGAGCCAATACCAATGGGGTTCGGGTGACTAGAGTCGAAGGAGTCCCAAGCTGTCTCGAAGTCTTCCTCGCTGTATCGGGAGCTCGTTGCAGACCAGTCACGCGCGATTGTCTTACCTTCAGCTAAACCAAGACCCGCGATAGCCCAAACGACCCCAAGCCAGTAGTCGGTTGTGCCGACTAAGTCTATCGACCCATTTCCCCTTGGAACGTCGGACGATATCGAAGCTAAGGTTGATTGAAGTTGCTCAGCTGTAACTGGATCTGACGCTTTATGCGCAGCATGCTCTCGAGGCATCGTTTCAAGATTGATCTCATCAGCCGCATTCATACCTGCAATCTGGGCCAGCATGGCCTCAGTCACTTTCATGGCAGCAACCTTGCTATCCGATAAGGCCGTTCCTCAGTGGCGGTAGCCTTGCGCGCGACTGTCCCAGGCACCTTTGTGATCCGGCTGGCATTGAAGACACTTTTATCGATGGCGAATTCGTCGTTATCGAACTTTTTTGCCAGTTGGTTCAGTACACCTTTGACGAGAGCCGTTACCTCATCAGTGTTGGGCAGATCATCCAGAAGGTAGTAGAGATGAAAACCATTGCCTGACATCATTTTTTTTGGGGACGGCCATCCGTCTTCATCTAGGAAGACAGAAATAGCCTCTGCGGCCGTCTGGGCTTTGTTGAGCTCAGCATCTGTCGCTGGCTGCTTCGTGTTGCCCACCCTGTCGATGTCGATTAGGAGCAGTCTCCTGTGTAGTACGTCTGCATCTTTTGCAGCCGCACCGCTCAAGTCCGGCCTGATTGGATTTAGGGTTGTGTAAATATTGTAACCGGCCTGATTCATCTCCAAGGCCCGACGCTCAAAAGCGCCTTTGAGGCTGTTCAGTGAGTCGTAGCTGTTAGCTTTGAAGTGCACGACTCGAGTAGGCATGGAAGCAAAAGGATCGATCGCCCGAAGCTCAAGCAGTTGAATACCGTCAAGCGGGAATAGTTCCGAGGCGCTATGAATCTGCTCCATCTGCGCACCAGTGTTTAACCCCGCAGAATGTTTCACATTGCTGACAGAGGGTTCAGTCATCTTTTAGTGGCCGCAATTTGGGTTCGTTCTCGGCCAGTTTTGTGGCTATCCAATCCTCCACCACCTCACTGGACCAGCCTGTCGCTCTAGCGGTGATTTTCGTCCCTTTTGGGAAGTTTCCTAATCTAATCTGCTTATAGATAGTGGAAGGCGACAGCGCAGTTTTCTTCGCGACTTCCGTAATTCTCAGGATTTTCATATTTATTACTCCCTGTGAAGCTCAGTAAAGTAATAGAGATGGACCAATTAACGTTGGGCTTAAGACGTACCTATTTTTTTACTGCCTCGATTGCGCGAGATAGCACCAAGATTTCATCTATTAGATAGGGGTAAAGACGCTTTCTTACCGACGAGTCGTCTCCGCTTTTAGGGTACAGATCGGGTCGACATTGAGAGAGCTTGTTGCTGAACTTGTTTGCGGAAGCCAAAAAGTCCTCCTGTGGGTCCAGCCGTTTGGGCCCGTTTTTATCGAGATACTGCGGGATAACCCAGAGAGCTACATCATCCCGCCATTTTTGAAATGCGTACCGCTTGTGAAGACCTCGGCCGACCCGTTGGCAGGTATGATCCCGTACCTCTATCGTGGTCCCTTCAATAATCATGCTCTCGAGAGGAGGGGGCTGCACTGTCGTCTTTCTAGGAATGGGTCACCTCGTTGCTTGCACAGTTTCTAAACCGTTGGAACGGGCAGCCGACTTCGCACCGCAGCACCAATCGGCGTACCACTGGAGCATTTCTTTTCGCTCTAGCCAGAAATCAGATCTAAGGTAGGCTCGCCGCACTTGATTCTGCTGTTGATGGTCCAGTTGCCGCTCGATCGCATCGCTGTTGAACCCATTTTCATTTAGCACATCAGTCATCAACGAACGAAAACCATGAACAGTAACTTTAAAACCTAATCGATGGAGGGCTAGGCGTAACGTATTCTCAGCAATGTATCCTGCTTGAGTGTTTGCTGTGAAAACAAAGCTTTCAGCGCCGCGAAAAGTCATGGGTTTTAATCGGTTTAGCGCCTTAATGGCTTGCGAGGGCAGAGGAATTAGATGTTTCCGCCCGCTTTTCATCCTGCTCCCGGGCACAACCCAGATCCCTCCCTCCAAGTCTATTTCTCCCCAAGTAGCGCCTCTGATTGCATGGTCCCTCAGCCCTGTATACAAAGCTACGAGGAGCGCGCAGACGTTTTGTGGCTTCAACCGTTGGTGATTGCCGGTCTTTGCAAGTTCTTCTAAGAGGGGTGCAACCTCGCTCTGGGATAGGGCCGCAAGATGTATGACTTTGGGCTTCTTGAAATATGAGTTCTCACCTAAATCTTTTGCGGGATTGCTATTACACCGGTGCGTGTCTTTTGCGAAGGAAAAGATAGCTGCCGCGATACTTCTGCTACGTCTGGCAGACTCTTTTCTCCCAGAGTCGTAAACAGGCTTGAGAACAGTGAACAGGAAATGCTCTTCAATTTCATGGATCGGCAATCTGCCAAGGTTTGGGAGTAAGTAGAGTTTTAGTAGTCCTTCATTGCGCTTTAAGTGCTTCTTGCTCCAGTACTCTTTGTTGTGACTTATCCACTCATGAGCTATCGAACCAAATGTGTGTGCCTCTTTCTCGATGAGCCTTGCTCTTTTTAATTTCCGCTCGGTAGAAGGATTCTTGCCTTCCTCTATCATTTCTCTGCATTCATCAGCTTTCGATCGAGCAATCGCCAAAGTAGTCTTTGGGTAAGATCCGAGACCAACGTTTCTTTCTTTGGCGTTCAGTCGATAGCGAAAAATCCAATTCTTGCTGCCGTTGGGTCTGATACGCAGGCGCAAACCTGCACCATCGTTTATGTAGTAAATCGATTCTTTGGCTTTTGACGCTCTGCAGGAGGACTCGCTGAGTAACCTTTCACCGGCCATTTACAACCGTAGTACCCAAACTGGTACCCAACACTATAGTGCTTATTAGTACAGTTCGGTATAACTCTGTGAACTAAAAAGTATCCAAAAACAGAGTGTTATGGATTCTTAGTAAGCCTTAGTGACGCTTGGTAAAGTATAGTATGGCGGAAGAGGTAGGAGTCGAACCCACCAGGCACGTAATCGCGCCTCAACGGCTTTGAAGGCCGCGCACCCCACCGGGAGCGATACTCTTCCACTGCCTATACTATGTGTCCTGCCGCCTTGCTGCCAGAGACTTTACCGAGTGAGAACGCGGTAGCGGTTGAAGCGCCTGGTGCGGCATACTTTCGCGTCAATAAAAATTAAAAGGCTTTCGGCTGTGTCGATGAATCTAGAACTGCTCCGCGAAAAAAGCGTCCGTCCGAATCCGCAAGCCCTTGCTAGGTATGTGAAACCGGCCGCTCGAGGAGATGCTGAGGCTCAAGCAAATCTTTGTGGTGCCATGCTCTGGGCGTCTTTTGCAGCGCCTGGAGCCATTCCTCAGGTGTTTGACTCGATCTGCCGAAGTCACCTTGGACTCGATTGTGACCTGACTCAGATTAAAGCGGACAGTGCTCCACTGCCCGACCGATTTTGGAAGCAATTTCAAGAAACGTTGAACGGGCCGGAAGAGGGTTATGACGCGACCTCGATTACCATTGCGGTGGCGTCGCTAAGTCCTTCGCTTGATGACAGTTATGCCGGACTCAGCGAGGCTGCAGCACTTGCGCACCCTGGATCCGACAATGCGCAGCACAAATCGGCTCCGCCCATGATTTCACTATCAGGCCTGGCAGAGTTTCCTGATGGTAGTTTGGCCAGGGAGCTGCTCAGTATGTGGGTCGACAACGGATTCGATCCTGAAGTGCTAGACCGCGACGCCATAGGCCTCGCGGGTCTCAGTCCGGCATTGCGATATCTCAATACGCGCATTTTACAAATGCACGATACCTGGCATTTGGTGGCCGGTTATCAGACAACGAGTCTTCATGAAATGGCAATTTCCGCCTTCCAGTTGGCTCAGTTTGGCCATAACTATTCCGCAATGTTTCTCACCACGGTGTGTTCAATGAGCCACCTCAAGCAACCCATGGGCTTTCCTCTTTTGTTACAAAATCTGGCGGAAGCTTGGGTGCATGGGTGTGAGATGCCTGATTTCATGGCCATTGAATGGGAGCAGGATTGGCATTTGAAAATTGAGGATGTGCGCGCAAAGCACGGCATCGAGCCTTTTTCCGGAGCTTTTCCCGCGGATTTGCTGGAGCAGCTCAGTCAAGCGTCGTAATTGGGGGCTGAGTTTTCTGTTCCTTTCTTGCGGTTTTTGATCGTTTTTTGCACGGCCTCCAGCTGAGCTCGACTCAATTGGTACCGCCGCAGCAGCATGATCGGAATGATGCTGAACGCTGGAACGAGGATTCCGTCCACAAACCCAAGTCGCACGATTATGCCCGGGTCTAACGTATCCGGGTTGGTTTGTACCGGAAACGCGACGACCCATTCCAGTAGCAAACCACCGGCAAACAGGCCTAGGCCAGTTGTGCTTTTGCCCGCGAAGGCGATGCCTGCGGAAAAAACACCCTCCTGACGAAGGCCAGTATTGAATTCATTTTCGTCGACGACATCTGGAATCATTGACGCATACATTATGATGGCTATCGCGCCGGCGAAGGACAAAAAAGAGGCGTGGACGACTAAAAGCGGCAATAATAAAGGGGAGCCGTTTTCCGGCCAGATACCCGCGAATCGAAACCCAACTTTGATCATGCCTAGCACCATGATGAGAATGGCTGCGACGATGATGATTTGTTGTTTTTCAAACCTTTTCTGCAGCGGGCCAATCGCCACAAACGCTGCGGCTGCGCCAACGGCTGCCAGGGCAAACCAGCGAATGTCTCGGCTACTGAATTCCCAAAAATACAGATTCATGTAAATGTCGAAAACTTGGCCGGTGCCAGCTATAGCTGCTGTGGCCAAGCACGCTAGGAAAACTATTCGAAAATTACGGTTGCGAAGGGCTCCTATCGTTTGGGAGATCAAGGCGCTGAGCCTGACCCGTGGCAGTGTTTGTGTTGGCTGTGTCAGGTAGGGAATCTGACTTAACGTGGCCATCGTGGTGATTACCATCCAAGTCGTCATGAGTATGCTCACGAGTAGACCGAACGGGGAAAAACTAGCAGGGCTCAGCAAGCCGCTTGGATCGTTTTCGGTGGGCGGAAAAAATTGGGAATACATCGTGAACACGAAGGCCACGCCAACAAACCAACCCACTGCCACTCGATAGGTTTGAATGCTCGTTCGCTCTTCATATTTCTGCGATAGCTCGGCAGACATGGCAGCCCAGGGCACAGCGAAGAAAGTGAAAGACAGTCGGGTCAGAACCGTAAAAGTAAGCATCCATGCGCCGAGTTCCGCAGACGCGAACGTCTGTGGTGGATGAAACAGAGCATAAAATGACAACGAGGTCGGCAGGATGGCTGCTAGCATGAAGAGGTGGCGACGGCCGAAGCGCGAGCGGAAATTGTCCGACCAACTACCCACCAAGGGGTCTGAAACCGCGTCTATGACGAGAGAGGCACCCAAGGTGAGGGATGCCCAGGAAGCGGGGAGGCCGAGTATTTGGGAGTAATAGAGCAGCAAAAGCGTGTTAAAAGCGAAATCTTTATGCTGTCCAGGGATCGCACCAAAACCGTTCAGAATCTTGACATGAATAGGAACTGGGCCCTGTCGTTCGCGCTCGCTGATAAACAACAGTTTGCTCTTGGCTTGTCGGGCGACATTGGTTTCGGTTTTCGTCATATTGCGCACCGCCGGGCGCGACAAACAAATCGGACTCAAAGTCCGGTTAGAAAGCAGCGCGTGTTTTTTGTCTTGGGAGGTATTTATCGATTAACTTCAAAAGTGTATCTTAATCACAGATCAAATTTCTGGAGGACATATGGCTGACAGTGTTAGCTTAGGCCCTTTAAATACGGCAAATGTACAGCGAGCCTCAAGCGATAAATCGCTGGGTATCAAGCAGGCGGAAAAAGCGTTTGAGACTGCTAGTCAAAAAGCTCAGGACATCTCTATTGATAGGGGCGTTGAGGTTCTGCTTAGCGAGCGTCCACGCGCCTCGGTGGATCCCACCTACGAAAATTTAGGCGCCGCCTCTCGGCGAAATGGATAGTCAAACGCGCTGAATCAGTTCTTTACTTGAGCGATCGCGAAGTCAAGGGCTAAATGGTCGAATAACGATCCGCTCATTTCCCTGCCGTCGCGTGAAGCCTTTTTTATCGAAAAACTCCAATACATCTATCGCCACGTTGCGTCCAATGCCCGTTCTGTCTCTAAACTCCTTGACCGTCATGGTGCCTCTAGCGTTCTGCTGGGTCATGACTTGGACAACGTAGGCAATTTCTTGCAAACGCCGCGGAAGGTAAAAGCGGTGATTACCGAGAGGTATCAATCGTCCGCTCTTTGCCAGTTCCAATAGCGATCGCTCGAGTTTTGCGAGGGGCTGGTTTAACTGCTTCGCCATGTCGCCGCAGCTAGGGGCCTGTAACTGATCAAGCAGTGGCTCGACTTGCTCCCATATTGCTAACAACTCGGCGGGCAAGGCAGGCTCAGCTTGGGGGATAAAGTAGACGGCACCGCGCTTGGCAATTTTGCCCGTCTTCAACAGCGCCTCAAGCGCGGGCTGTCGAAGCGGCTTGGCGACTGCGCCTAAGTCATGGAGCGATAGTCCGCCTCGATCATTTTGGGCGGTGGAAGAGGAGGCTGCTTCCACTGACTCAAGACACTGATCAAGCGCTGCCTGCCACTGCGCTTTGCTTACGATTAAGTCATCAAAGATCTCGGTCTCATGCCCTGCCAGCAGGCTTGCCTGGGCGCCTTCGGTTAGATTCCAGACCTGCTGAAAGTTGTTCAATTTCAGCTGAAGCTGAAGCATCAGTGAGCGAAAACTCTCTGCCGCATCGCTGGATGCATAGGCAGCAACAAGTTCGCGATGTGCAATTGTATTGCGTCGATTGACTTGGGTCTCGCTGACAAAAAGAACTTCGCCTCCGCCCAGTGTGGCGTCCAGCGCCTGATCTCGTAACACCAGACGATCCCCGCGATGACATGCCATGGGCGTATCGCAAACGACTTCCGCCCAGGTTTGTTGCCCTTTTGCCGCGGTAAACAGTGCCATGCGTGCCGTGCTATGACGGGTTGCATGGTAGGCATGCACGGGCATCCAGTGTTTCAACGGTCGGCTGAAAGAGCTCGCCTTGTCGAGCTTAATGGTGATCGCATAGGCCCCCTTAGTTGGCTGTTCGGTGATCCAATCACCTCGGCCAAGTTCCTCGAGGGATGCTCCTGCCAAATTAAGCGCACATCGATCACCGGTGCTGCTCTGGCTCGCAGGCTGATCCTCCACGCGCATAGAGCGTACGCGCAGCGCCTTTTCGGAGGGGAAGTGATATACCTGCTGACCCTCACGAATCGTGCCGCTGTGCACTGTACCGGTAACTACCACCCCGGCGCCTTTGACCGTAAAGGCGCGGTCTATGGCTAAGCGGAAACGCGTGTCGTCCTGAGTCCGCTGGTGGATTGCCGCTTGTTGCTGCAGGTGTTCGCCAAGGGCCGCATAGCTGGCGGTATCTTGGGCGCTAGTCTGAAAGATCGGGGCCGCCTGCAAGAAGGTTTGTTCTGTCAGCTGGCGAATCTCATCATGGCAGGCGATTAGCCGGTCAGGGCTGACCAGATCACACTTGGTCAGGGCGACGCTACCTTGTCTTATACCGATCAACGACAGAATCTCTAGGTGTTCCTGGGTTTGAGGCATCGGGCCATCATCTGCTGCGATTACCAGTAGGGCATGTTGATCCGCTGCGACGCCTGCCACCATGTTGTGTATGAACTTTTGGTGGCCAGGTACGTCGACAAAGCCTAAGTGATCGGTGTAGGCGAAGCCTAGATCAATGGTGAGCCCGCGAGCCTTTTCCTCGGCTAAACGATCTGTGTCAACGCCAGTGAGCGCACGAACGATGGTGGTTTTGCCATGATCCACATGACCTGCAAGCGTGATGATCATTGTTATCTCGGATTCAGAGCTCTAAGCCGGTAAGTACGTTGATTAACTCGTCGATGGGGTCGGCCCCATGCATGTCTAATAGCACGCGCTCGTCTTTAAGTCGTCCTATAACCGGGACTGCGGAGTAGCGTAGTGCCTCCGCCAGTTTTTGAGCACTCAGCGTGTCATGGGTGAGGCTGACAGCAACGCTGTCAATGTTCTGATCCGGCAACGCGCCACTGCCTATTTGTGCCTCGCTCGTGATGATTGTTCCCTGCACACGCCCAGGTAAATTGGCCATCACCGCCTCTGCACGTACCTGTAGCTGCTGGGGCGTCAAGGTCAGGGTTCGCAGCAAGGGGAGATGCTCGACGAGTTGCTCGGGTTGCGCGTAGAGCTTGAGAGTTGCATTAAGGATAGCCAGGGTCACCTTGTCGACACGTAACGCTCGCTTCATGGGGTTTTTGCGAATTGTCTCAATCAAATCTTGCCGGCCTGCGATGACACCGCATTGCACAGCGCCCAGGAGTTTGTCGCCGCTAAATGTCACCAAATCCACGCCCTGAGCCAAAACGCTTTGAGGTGTAGGTTCTTTCGGTAGACCCAAGGTGCTCAGATCCACCAAGCTGCCGCTGCCAAGATCCACACAGCTTGGAATGTCGTGTTTTGTCGCGAGCTCGGCTAGCTCCAGGGTTTCTACGGCCTCAGTGAAACCCTCAATGTGATAATTGCTGGGATGGATTTTCAGCAGCATCGAGGCCCGCTTAACAACGTTAGCGAAGTCAGACAATCGGGTGCGATTCGTCGTGCCAACCTCAAGCAAACGACAACCCGCACGACTCATCAATTCTGGCAGACGGAAACTGCCACCAATTTCCACAAGTTCACCGCGAGAGACAGGTACCTCGGCATCCAGGCCAAAGGTGTTGAGCACCAGCATCAATGCGGCTGCATTGTTGTTCACAATGGTTGCAGCCTCACAGCCCATTAGCTCGCATAGGCGCTCCTCCACGACTGTGTCACGTTGGCCGCGAGTGCCCTCGACCAGGTCATACTCTAGATTCATTGGCCGCGTCATCAACGGTTCAATTGCCCGCCAAAGCTCCGTGCTGAGCAGCGCGCGCCCGAGATTGGTGTGGATCACGGTTCCGGTGAGATTGAATACCGGCACGTAGTCGTTCTTGGTGGCAGAGGTATCCAGTGCCGCCGCATATCCCTCAGCTGCTGTAGCCCACTGCGGCACGTTCCGCGTCTCACGCATTTGTGCCTGCATTTCTCGCAGCCGTTTTTTAATAATTGTGGCACCGCGGTCTTGAACGAGTGCAGCGATTGCCTCGCTCTGCATCAGCGTTTCAATAGCAGGTAGGTCGCGAAGTTCTGGCATGAGGTCCCTGAAAAGATATTTGATAATGCAACAAAGAGCACGTTTTATAGCCAAGGGCGGTCTAGGTTGCGAGAGAAAATTTGGCTGTTTAGCGCGGCGTCTCTGACACAGTGATTTTGTGCAGACGGTACAACTCTTGGCATTATGTGGCCGCCGTCCGCAAATCGCGGCAAACAATCAGTAGTTAACAAGTCTAAGAGGATAAAAATGTCGGGAGATTATGGCCGAGTCGCCTTTATTGGATTGGGGGTTATGGGCTATCCCATGGCAGGCCATCTGGCCAAGCAAGCCAGTGCAGTCACCGTGTTCAATCGCTCCTCCGCCAGGGCGTCTCTGTGGCTGGAGGATTATCGTGAAAGTTCCGCAGCATGCGCGACTGCAACAAGTCCAAAAGCCGCGGCGAAAGATGCAGACCTCGTTTTTGTCTGTGTCGGCAATGACGACGATGTAGCACAGGTCGTTCTAGGAGAAGAGGGCGCCCTAGCTGGCTTGTCACCAGGTTCGCTGTTAATCGATCACACCACAGCATCTCAGGCGTTGGCGCAGAAACTAGGCACGGCCTGTACCGCGCAGTCAGTAGGCTTTTTGGATGCGCCCGTGTCCGGTGGACAGGCGGGTGCAGAAAATGGTGCCCTAACCGTCATGACAGGCGGTGCTAAGGAAGATTATAAACGCGCTGGGCCATACTTCGACTGCTATGCGAAAAAACACGCCCTGATGGGTGAAATTGGGGCAGGCCAGCTGACAAAGATGGTGAATCAAATATGCATTGCCGGGGTGCTGCAGGGGCTTAGCGAGGGAGTTCACTTCGCCCAGCAAGCGGGCCTTGATGTTGATGCCGTCATAGACGTGATTTCTCAAGGCGCGGCACAAAGCTGGCAAATGAATAATCGCGCTAACACCATGGCCAGAGACGAGTACGAATTCGGTTTCGCGGTAGATTGGATGCGCAAGGATCTTGGTATTGCGCTGGGCACGGCTAAGCAAGTCGGTGCACGCTTACCCTTGACGGCATTGGTGGATCAGTTTTACGCCGATGTTCAGAATATGGACGGTGGGCGCTGGGATACGTCCAGTTTGCTAAGGCGTCTAAAGTAGCTCGGAGTCCGCAGATCGAGGCCCAGACTCAAGTTTGCGCGGGCTTGCCCGCGCCGATAGCGCTTCGGCCTTTGTTAGCGGTCAGCTACGTCGACGAAGTCACGCTTGGGGCTGCCGGTGTAGAGCTGTCGAGGACGACCGATTTTGTAGTTGCCGGCGATCATTTCACACCAATGTGCGATCCAGCCGGGTGTGCGGCCAGTTGCGAAGATCACCGTGAACATTTCTACGGGTATGCCAATGGCCTTGAGGATGATGCCTGAATAGAAATCTACGTTCGGGTACAAACGTTTTTCGACGAAGTAGTCGTCTTCCAGCGCTATACGCTCCAGTTCCTTTGCCATAGCCAACACAGGGTCATCCTGCACACCGAGTTCTTCGAGCACTTCATGGCAGGTTTGCTGCATCACTTTTGCTCGTGGGTCATAGTTTTTGTACACACGGTGGCCAAAGCCCATGATGCGAAATGGATCATCCTTAGCCTTTGCTCGACGCACGTATTCCGGAATTTTTTCAACACTGCCGATCTCATCGAGCATGTTAAGGACCGCTTCATTCGCGCCACCGTGAGATGGTCCCCACAGGGCGGCAATGCCCGCAGAAACGCTGGCGAATGGGTTTGCACCGGTCGAACCGGCGAGTCTGACGGTTGAGGTAGATGCGTTTTGCTCGTGATCCGCATGTAACAAAAATATACGGTCCATGGCTTTTGCTAGGGTGGGACTGACTTCGTAGTTTTCACATGGGGTAGCGAACATCATATGCAGAAAGTTTTCGGCGTAACCCAGATCATTGCGAGGGTAAATAAAAGGTTGGCCTAGAGCGTGTTTGTAGCTCATGGCGGCCAGGGTTGGCATTTTCGCGATCAACCGATGTGCGGTGATCATGCGATGCTGCGGATCATCAATATCTAAAGAGTCATGATAGAAGGAAGACAGTGCTCCAATGACGCTGCACATAATTGCCATCGGATGAGCATCGGGCCTAAAGCCCCTGAAGAAGCTGCGCAACTGCTCATTGACCATGGTGTGATGTTTGATCGTATCGACGAAGTTATCTTTGTCTTCAGCACTAGGCAGCTCACCATTTAACAACAAGTAGCACAATTCAAGATAATCCGATTTCTCTGCCAGCTGCTCTATTGGATATCCCCGATGCAGCAGTGTGCCTTCGTCACCATCGATATAGGTGATGGCAGATTCGCAGCTGGCGGTTGAGACGAAGCCGGGGTCATAGGTGAAATGACCTTGGCTTGTGAGCTTGCCAACGTCGATAACGTCTGGGCCGATTTTACCAGAGTAGATCGGCAATTCGATCGGATTATCGACGCCAGGAATTGTTAGTTTGGCGGTTTGTGATTTGTCGTCAGACATCCTTTTTCCCCATTTTACCGTTGTTACAGGAACCAGTGGCGTTCAGACATGGCGGGCTTAAAACGGCTTTTTACCGGCACCGTAATGCGCTTTATTGCGACCGCGGGCGAAGTAACGCTCGCAGGCAAATAAGTCCCCCTCCCATGTAAGAATCCATTTTTAGTGCAGCTTCTGAGCTTACGTTCAGCTTGATCTTTGCAACGAAGCACAAGGCCAGAACCCTCTGGTAAGGAGCCCAAGTAGCCCAAGCAAATAAACGGCGAAGGCCTCCTCTCGACCCTATGATTGACGAAAGGTGTCGTTTTTTCCAGCTTGATCTTCTGTGTGTTGTGCCTGCGTGCGAAAAATTTCAAAGATAATGCTGTGGACATTGAGGGCAATCAGCATTTAGCGAGGTGCCTTTACTGGCGGATTGAGAGACTGAAACTATCCATCGATATGATAGGCCTTGGCAGCAGGTTCGCAGAAGAATACAGTTCGGCGTGGGCGGTGGCGTTGTGTATTCTCAAAAGTCATTGTTGAGGAGCTTTGGTATCCGATATTTGGAGATAGCCATCGCGCGTCGACGAGAGCCGGATATTAGAAGGCAAAAAATGCTTGGCGATTGCTATCCACGGGCGTCAGCGGACAAAATCATCCCACTGATAGAATTCGAAAAGTACTTACAACGCTATAAGGTGCAGCGCAAATGAAAATAGATAGACCTGGGAGCGTGGGCCTTTGGGATACGATAAGGTTCAACTTATCCCTAGTCCCAATGGTTTCTATAACCCACAGAGTTTCCGGTATGCTTCTTTTTGGTGGCGTTGCTTTTGCGCTGTTTCTCCTCGACATGGCCATGACATCCGAAGCAGGTTTCGACGAAGCAAAACTACTTCTTCAACAGACCTTTCCTAAAGGCCTTATGCTTCTCCTGCTTGCAACATTGATGTTCCACGTTTTCGTGGGGCTAAAGCACTTACTGTTGGATCTTCACATAGGGGATACCGTTACTGCCTCGCGCCTAGGTTCGAGGCTAGTGCTTTTGCTGACAGCGGCCAGTGTGATAATTCTTTATTTAAAGCTGTGGTAGTCTAGAAGATGTATTGGTCAGCAAGAAGAGGCGTCAAAGATTTTATCTTACAAAGAGCCACGGCAGTGGTGCTCACCTTATATACGGGTTTGGTTTTAAGCTTTTTTCTGTTTAGTAGTGCAATCGATTACACCAACTTCATCGCATTCTTTGGAAATCCCGCGATGAAGGTCGCCTCCTCTCTGGCGATCCTTTCTACAATCGGGCACGCGTGGGTAGGATTGTGGACAATTGGTACCGATTACATTCAGCCCGGTCATTGGGGTTTACCTGATTACGCTGAAAAAATACGCTTAGGGTATCAATTAGGCTGTGTTTTGATAATGGGTATTTATTTCGCCGCCGCGCTCAAGGTGATCTGGTGAGCATGCGGAGCCGACCCCTCGCGCGCTCTACAATTTATCGATAAGGCACAAAGGATTGGTAAGGACTCGTCTAAAAAACGCTTCTGCAGTACAACATCACGATATTCGATAATAGGAACCATAAAGATACCAGCGGAGCGAAGGCCCTGTGACAATTAGAACAATGGAATTTGACGGAGTCATAGTCGGGGGCGGTGGTTCCGGTCTTCGTGCGGCTCTTCAATTGGCGCAGTCTGGTTTACAGACCGCAGTTATATCGAAGGTATTCCCTACGCGCTCGCATACTGTATCTGCGCAAGGTGGGATCACTTGCGCGATAGCGAGCGATGACCCAAATGACGACTGGCGGTGGCATATGTACGACACTGTCAAGGGGTCAGACTATATCGGCGATCAAGACGCTATAGAGTACATGTGCTCGGAGGGCCCGCAAGCAGTGTTCGAACTCGAGCATATGGGTCTTCCGTTCTCGAGGACTGATAGTGGCCGTATTTATCAACGCCCGTTTGGGGGGCAGTCGAAGGAATTCGGCAAAGGAGGCCAGGCTGCGCGAACCTGCGCCGCTGCAGACCGCACAGGCCATGCTTTGTTGCACACGTTGTATCAGGCCAATGTCAAGGCTGACACTACATTCTTGAACGAGTGGTTTGCTGTAGATATGGTCAAGAATCAAGATGGCGTAGTCGTCGGCGTGATTGCCCTATGCATGGAAACCGGCGAGGTCGTCCACATCAGCTCCAAGGCGACTGTCGTCGCAACTGGCGGTGCTGGTCGGATTTATGCCTCCACCACCAACGCTCTCATGTGCACGGGTGATGGTATAGGGATGGCTCTGCGTGCTGGCGTTCCCGTTCAAGACATAGAAATGTGGCAATTCCATCCCACCGGTATTGCCGGTGCAGGGACGCTGGTTACGGAGGGCTGCCGCGGAGAAGGCGGTTACCTGATCAACAAAGACGGTGAGCGGTTTATGGAGCGCTACGCACCGTCGGCAAAAGACTTAGCTGGACGTGACGTTGTGGCCAGATCCATGGTGATCGAGATTATCGAAGGGCGCGGCTGTGGCCCCGAGGGCGATCATGTGAGGCTCAAGCTAGATCACTTGGGTGAAGAGGTATTGAACAGCCGACTGCCAGGTATTTTAGAACTTTCTCGCACCTTCGCTCACGTTGACCCTGTAAAAGAACCTATTCCTGTTGTGCCTACCTGTCACTACATGATGGGCGGCATACCTACCCAGGTGAGTGGTCAAGCCCTCACTCAAAACGCTTCGGGTGAGGACGTAGCGGTTGAAGGTCTCTACGCAGCAGGTGAAGCGGCCTGCGTTTCTGTCCACGGCGCGAACCGTCTGGGTGGAAACTCATTGCTCGATTTAGTGGTCTTTGGTCGTGCTGCTGGCTTGCATATTGAGCAAGTGATGCGCCAGGGCGTTTCTTATCGAGAGGCAAGCGATTCTGATATTGAAGCCTCCATGGCACGTCTAAATCGCTGGAACGAATCCAGTGGCGGCGAGTCGATTTATGATCTTAAAAAAGAGCTGCAAACCACCATGCAGAATAGCTTTGGTGTGTTTCGCACAGAAAAGAATATGCGAGAAGGCATGCAAAAGCTGGCTGAACTGCGCGAGCGAATCAGCCAAGCGGATATGCCTGATAAATCTGCGGCGTTTAACACCGCGCGCTTAGAAGCATTGGAACTGGACAATCTACTAGAAGTCGCAGAGGCGACAGCAATTACCGCCGAGGGACGAAAGGAAAGCCGAGGAGCCCATGCGCGGGATGACTACCAAAGCAGGGACGATGAGAACTGGCTATGTCACTCGATGTACTTTCCTGAAGACAAGCGAGTTGGTAAGCGTGACGTAAATTTCGCCCCGCGTACTATGGAAGCCTTCGAGCCCAAGGAGAGGGTCTATTAGGCCGTAGAATTACTAATTTAGGTGCATTGCAATGCAAGTAAGTGTTTATCGCTACAACCCAGACCTTGATGAAGTGCCCGTCATGCGAGACGTGCAGGTCGATTTGCCAGAAGGCAAAGACCTCATGGTGCTAGACGTCCTCCACCTCATGAAGGATGAGGATCCTACTTTGAGTTTCCGTCGTAGCTGCCGCGAGGGAGTGTGCGGCTCAGATGGCATAAACATGAACGGCAAAAATGGTCTTGCCTGTATCACACCTGTGTCCCAGGTGATCAAGCGCAACAAACTGGTGCTGCGACCTCTACCCGGCCTGCCTGTTGTGCGTGACCTTGTAGTGGACATGAGTCAGTTCTATAAACAGTACGCCAAGGTTCAGCCCTATCTTGTTAACAGGGAAGCACCACCAGTTCAGGAGCGCCTGCAAAGCCCGGAGGAACGCGAAAAGCTAGACGGACTGTATGAATGCATCCTCTGCGCCTGCTGCTCGACATCCTGCCCGTCTTTCTGGTGGAACCCTGATAAGTTTATAGGACCAGCAGGTCTGCTCCAGGCTTATCGATTTCTAGCGGACTCCCGTGATACGGCAACAGAAGAGCGCTTAGCGAATTTAGATGATCCGTTCAGCGTTTTCCGCTGCCGGGGTATCATGAATTGCGTTAACGTGTGCCCGAAAGGACTTAACCCTACGCGGGCCATCGGCAAGATTCGAACGATGCTGATGCAGCAAGGCACCTAAAATGCCTCTGGGCCTCTACAAAGGCCGTGTTAAAACCTTTAAGGCCGCTCTGCGGCCTTTTTTGTGAAAATAGTGTCTAAAATTCGTGCAAATTCCTTGGCAAGTCAGTCTAGAAAGTCGAGAATCCTCCCATACTAAACGTGTGCAGAATTCGTGGACATTTCAAGCGGTTATCGAACCTGCTAGCGCCAGAAAATCCCAGTAACTCCATCGCTGCCCAGGTTTTTTTTGAATCCTTGTTTGCGTCGGCATGGCGTAATGAGTGAGTAAGAGAGGAAGACAGTGACCGAAGGATTTATGCAGCGCATGCTGCGTAGTTCACATTTGGGTGGACAAAACGCTGCCTACATAGAGGCACTCTATGAAGAATACCTAGCAGATCCAAGCAATGTTCCTGAGGCGTGGCGAAGCTACTTTGACACACTGCCAACCGTCGAAAGCGCCATCGGTCCCGATACTCCGCGCTCCCAGGTGGTTCAGCACTTCGAGCGCCTAGGCCGCAACCGGCTGAAGGCGCGACCCGAAAAAGTTGCCACAGAGATTTCCAGCGCCCACGAAACCCAGCAGATGCGCGTACAAGACCTCGTGTCGGCCTACCGGTACCGAGGACATAAGCGTGCAGATATTGATCCGCTAGGCATGATGGAACGCCCTCAGATGCCGGTCCTCGACCTGTCCTATCACGGTCTTTCACCAGCAAATCTGGACGAAACCTATCAAACCGGAACTTTTCACTATGGCGACGGAGCAGCCAAGCTAAGGGATCTCATTGATGCCTTAGAGAGCACTTACTGCGGTTCTATTGGCGCGGAGTACATGCATATTGTTGATGCACGGGAGCAGCTATGGGTGCAGCAGCGGCTCGAAAGCGCCCGTGGTAAGCCTCAGTTCGATGCAGGTTTAAAGCAGCGGATACTGGAGCGTCTGATCGCCGCAGAGGGACTTGAAAAGTATTTACACCGTCGTTACCCGGGCACGAAACGGTTTGGTTTGGAGGGAGGTGAAAGCCTTATTCCCATGCTTCACGAACTGCTGCAGCGCCTGGGCACTCATGGTATTCGTGAGTCGGTTATTGCCATGGCTCACCGAGGCAGACTCAACGTGTTAGTTAATGTTCTGGGCAAGAACCCCGGCGAGTTGTTTGACGAATTTGATGGTCGAGTGCAGAGCGAGAGCGGCTCTGGTGACGTGAAATATCACCAGGGTTTTTCCTCGAACATGATGACGCCGGGCGGAGAGATGCATCTGGCTTTGTCCTTCAACCCGTCTCACCTCGAAATTGTCGCTCCAGTGGCGGAAGGTTCCGTGCGGGCCAGACAGGATCGTCGCAAGGACTACGCTGGTGACCTGGTGGCACCGATCATCATCCATGGTGATGCCGCCTTTGCTGGGCAGGGTGTGGTGATGGAAACCTTTCAGATGTCGCAGACCCGCGGTTTCAAGACCGGCGGCAGTGTGCACATCATCGTCAATAACCAAATAGGCTTTACTACCCATAAACAAATTGATGCGCGCTCAACCGAGTACTGCACGGAAGTTGCGAAGATGATTCAGGCGCCCATCTTCCATATCAATGGGGATGATCCTGAGGCGGTAATTTTTGCGACCCAGCTTGCTGCGGACTATCGGATGGAGTTCCGTAAGGATGTAGTAATCGATCTCGTATGTTATCGGCGACGCGGGCACAACGAAGCCGAGGAGCCTGCGAAGACCCAGCCCCTGATGTATCAGAAGATTCGGACCCAAAACACCGTCTGCGCGCGCTACGGCGAAAAGGTGGTGCAAGAGGGTGCCGTGCAGGCGGATACAGTTGAGTCCATGACCGAGCAATATCGGTCTAAGTTAGAGGATGGCGAAAGTGTGGCGCTAGAAATGGTGCACGAACCCCACTCAGAGCTCTTTGTGGATTGGACGCCTTACATCGGTTCTAGCCTAGATGCACCGGCAGACACCAGTTTTGACAACGCGGTATTCCAAGAGCTATCGGCGCGCATGGAAGCTGTTCCAGATGGCTTCGTGCTGCATCGTCAGGTGACGAAGATTCTTGAAGACCGACATCGCATGGCTGCTGGCGCTATGCCCGTTAACTGGGGTATGGCTGAAGTGATGGCCTACGCGACGCTTGTTCAGCAGGGGTATCCGGTTCGGCTCACAGGCCAAGATGTTGGCGTTGGTACCTTCTCGCATCGTCATGCTGCTCTGCACAACCAAAAAGATGGTTCGCGACTGATCCCGCTGAACCTGCTCAGAGAGGACATCACCTTCGATCTTTACGACTCTCTGCTGTCCGAAGAGGCTGTTCTGGCCTTTGAATACGGCTATGCGACCACGGCCCCCAATACTCTGGTGGTATGGGAGGCCCAGTTTGGTGACTTCGCCAACGGTGCCCAGGTGGTAATCGATCAGTTCATCAGTTCTGGCGAGACGAAGTGGGCAAGGCTCTGCGGTCTGACCATGCTGTTACCGCATGGATTTGAAGGGGCAGGCCCTGAACACTCCTCAGCTCGTCTCGAGCGGTTTTTGCAGCTTTGCGCCGAGCGAAACATGCAAATTTGTGTGCCGTCAACACCGGCCCAGGTATTTCACATGCTGCGCCGCCAGGCTATTCGTCCGACGCGCAAGCCTTTGATCGCGATGACGCCGAAGAGTTTGCTGCGACACAAGCTCGCGGTATCAACGGTAGATGAGCTCTGCGACGGCCACTTTCAATTGGTCATTGGTGAAACCGAAGATTCGCAAAGGAAAAAAGTGAAGCGCATTGTCCTTTGTAGCGGCAAGGTTTACTTCGATCTGTGGGAAGCCAGAGCCGAGCAGGGGCTAGACGATGTGGCGATCATTCGGATTGAACAACTCTATCCATTTCCTGACGATGAATTACTCGCTGCAATGGCCCCGTTCGACAAAGTCGAAAACATCGTCTGGTGCCAAGAAGAACCCATTAATCAGGGCGCGTGGTTTTCGATTCAATACCGCCTGCGCCGAGTGATAAACCGCATGGCAAGAAAAAAAGTCACCCTGCACTACGCAGGCAGAGAGGCTTTCGCGGCTCCAGCCGTGGGTTATGCCAGCGTGCACCTCGAACAACAACAGCAATTGGTAAGAGCCGCTCTCACCGAAGAGCCAAGCGTAGAACTGGAGAACGGACACTAATTATGGAAATTAATGCACCTATTTTCCCCGAGTCGATCGCGGATGGCAGTGTCGCCACCTGGCATCATCAGCCTGGCGAGTTTGTCACCCGCGACACATTGTTGGTAGATATTGAGACCGACAAGGTGGTGATTGAAGTGTTCGCCCCAGAAGACGGCGTGCTGACTACGATCCTCAAGCAGGAGGGCGACACGGTGTTATCAGAGGAACCCATTGCTCAGTTTGAGCCTGGCGCCTCAGCGGCACCAAGCAACGATGCAGCCGAGGCGCCCACTGTCTCCGTGCAAGCTGATGTAGCGGCGACACCTGAAGCGAGCGCCGATGGTGATCGGTTCGCCAGCCCTGCCGCGAAGAAAATGGCCGCGGAATCTGGGCTGAATCTGACTGGCCTGACTGGCAGTGGTAGGGATGGTCGTATTACAAAGGAAGATGTGGCCAAAGCCTTGGGCTCCGGCCCTGCAGCCGAGGATCCTGCCCCGATCGAGACCCCAGTGCCTATTGCAGAGCCTCCAGCACAGACGCTATCCGCGCCGCCGCCAGGCACCATGTTTGCTGGCAGCGACGACGAGCGTGTTGAGCGCCGAGTACCCATGACACGCCTGCGAGCTAGTGTGGCCAAGCGCTTGGTCGAGGCCCAGCAAAACGCCGCTATGCTGACCACGTTTAACGAGGTCGATATGCAGGCCATTATGCAGCTGCGCAAACGCTATCAAACCGAATTTCAGGCGGCGCACAACGGCACCAAACTTGGCTTTATGTCGTTCTTTGTTCGCGCGGCAACCGAAGCGCTCAAGCGTTTTCCTTCAGTGAACGCCAGCATAGACGGTAACGATATTGTTTATCACGGCTACTATGATATCGGCGTCGCCGTCTCCACAGATCGTGGACTGGTGGTGCCGGTAGTCCGCGATGCGGACGCCCTGGGGCTCGCGCAAATTGAAGATCAGATCATGGCCTACGGAGAGAAAGCTCGATCCGGTAAACTCGGGCTGGAAGACATGGCCGGCGGAACGTTTACCATCTCTAACGGCGGCATTTTCGGCTCGATGATGTCGACGCCGATTTTGAACCCCCCGCAGACTGGTGTGCTGGGCATGCACAACATTCAAGAGCGTGCGGTCGTGGTTGATGGTGAAATTGTGATTCGGCCAATGATGTACCTGGCCCTATCTTACGATCACAGATTGATCGACGGGCGCGAAGCGGTACAGTTTTTGGTGGCGATCAAAGGCATGCTGGAAGACCCAGCGCGAATATTGTTGGAACTGTAAATGAGTGATTCCTACGACGTAATTGTTATCGGCGGTGGACCTGCGGGTTACCACGCCGCCATACGAGCTGCCCAGCTGGGCATGAATACAGCCTGCATCAATATGATGCTGGATAAAAACGACAACCCCGTACTGGGTGGCACCTGTCTGAACTGGGGCTGCATACCCTCCAAGGCCTTGCTCGATGCCTCCCATAAGTTTGTGGAGGCAAAGCATGAGTTTGCGGATCTAGGTATTAAAACCGGCAAAGTTAGCGCCGACGTACCGCGTATGATCGAGAGAAAAGATGAAGTCGTTGCCGGCCTAACAGGAGGCGTTGCCGCGTTATTCGAGGGTAATGGCGTGACCGCCTTGGCGGGAAAGGGCCGTCTCTATGCGAATCGTCAGGTAGGTTTCACACCTCACGGCGGCGAGGAGCAAATGCTGCAGGCTGAGCACGTCATTTTGGCACCTGGCTCTGTGCCAGTCGAAATTCCACCAGCGCCTCTTACCGACGACATCATCGTCGATTCCACCGGCGCGCTAGAATTCAAGCAGGCCCCGAAGCGGCTTGGTGTCATTGGCGCAGGTGTGATTGGTCTGGAGCTTGGTAGTGTTTGGAACCGGCTTGGCTCTGAAGCCATTGTGCTTGAAGCGATGGACGAATTTTTGCCCATGGCCGATCACCGCATTTCGCGCGACGCCAAACGTATTTTTACCAAACAAGGTCTGGATATTCGTATGGGCGCGCGGGTGATGAGTACCGAGATCAAGGGCACCGGTAAAAACAAGCATGTATGCGTCACCTATCAAGACAAAGAAGGTGATCACACCATAGAAGTGGATAAACTCATTGTTTCGGTTGGTCGTCGACCCTTTACCGAGGGTCTGCTTGCACCGGATTCGGGCGTGAATCTCGACGAGCGTGGGTTTCTGTATGTGAACGACCTATGCGCTACCGACGCTACAAATGTATACGCCGTTGGTGATGTCGTGCGCGGCCCCATGTTGGCTCACAAGGGGATGGAAGAGGGCATCATGGTGGCGGAACGCATTGCCGGCCACAAGCCACTCGTCAACTACGACACTGTGCCCAGCGTGATTTATACCCACCCCGAAATCGCTTGGGTTGGTAAAACCGAACAGCAGCTCAAGGGCGATGGCGAAGCTTTCAACGTCGGTAGCTTTCCTTACGCGGCGAACGGTCGTGCGCTGGCTGCTGGCGAGAGCGAAGGCATGATCCGAGTTATTGCAGACAGCGAGACAGATCGTATTTTAGGTGTCCATGTGATCGGCGCTCAGGCCTCTGAACTGATCGCTCAAGCGGTAATCAGCATGGAGTTCAGCGCCTCTGCAGAGGACTTGGGCCTGATCATGTTTGCCCACCCGACGTTGTCCGAAGGGATGCATGAGGCTGCTTTGAGTGCCCGCGGTCATGCCATTCATACCGTCAATCGGGTAAAACGGTAGTAAAACATATTCAAACGCATCATTCTTTGATGTGATCAAAGGGAGAGAAAACGCGCCATGAACCTACACGAGTATCAGGCTAAAAGCCTGTTCGCACAGTATGGCTTGCCTGTGTCTGAGGGGTATGCGGTAGATACCGCCGACGAAGCCGTTGAGGCCGCACAAAAAATTGGCGGCGAGCGCTGGGTGGTCAAAGTGCAGGTTCATGCCGGCGGACGAGGTAAGGCAGGCGGCGTAAAGCTCGCGAATTCTCTTGACGACATTCGCGCATTTGCTAATCACTGGATTGGTAAAAATCTGGTCACCATTCAAACCGACGAATACGGCCAACCGGTAAGTAAAATCTATGTGGAAAGCTGCACTGATATCGACCGTGAGCTGTACCTCAGTGCGGTGATCGATCGCGGTAGCCGCCGCATCGTGTTTATGGCGTCCACAGAAGGTGGCGTAGAAATTGAGCAAGTTGCTGAAGAAACGCCGGAAAAAATTCTGCGAGCGACCATTGATCCGGCAGTGGGCGCACAACCCTATCAGGGCCGAGAGCTGGCTTTCAAGCTTGGATTAAAGGGACAGCAGATACGTCAGTTTGCGAACCTTTTTATGGGCTTAGCAAGGCTTTTTGAGGAATCAGATTGCTCGCTGCTTGAAATCAATCCGCTCGTCGTTACCACCGGCGGTGACATTCACTGCCTTGACGCAAAGATCAATATCGACGGCAACGCACTGTACCGCCAGCCAGCGATTGCCGAAATGAATGATCCAAGTCAGGAAGACGAGCGTGAAGCTCAAGCCGCAGAATTCAGCCTCAACTACGTCGCCCTAGAAGGCAATATTGGCTGCATGGTAAACGGTGCGGGTCTGGCCATGGGCACCATGGACCTGGTTAAGCTGCATGGCGGTAATCCTGCGAACTTCCTTGACGTTGGCGGCGGCGCTACTAAGGAGGCGGTTGCTGAGGCTTTCAAGATCATACTGTCTGATTCAGCGGTAAAGGCTGTACTGATTAATATTTTTGGCGGCATCGTTAGCTGCGCCACAATCGCAGAAGGCATTATCGGCGCCGTGCAAGAGGTGGGTGTTGAAGTGCCTGTGGTCGTTCGTTTCGAAGGCAACAACTCCGCACTAGGTCGGCAGACGTTAGCATACAGCGGCCTGAATATTATCCCCGGCGAATCGCTGGTAGACGCCGTTGAAAAAGCGGTAGCTGCGGCTGGAGGTCAAGCATGAGTATTCTGATCAACAAAGACACCAAGGTTGTCTGCCAAGGTTTCACGGGTTCACAAGGCACACTGCATAGTGAACAGGCACTGGCCTACGGTACTCAACTTGTTGGCGGCGTCACGCCAGGAAAAGGCGGTACGACTCACCTTGGACTGCCAGTTTTCGATACGGTGTCTGATGCTGTTGCGGCCACTGGGGCAACCGCGAGCGTCATTTACGTGCCCGCGAGTTTCTGTAAAGACTCGATTCTGGAGGCGCTAAACGCGGGTATTGAGCTGATCGTCTGCATTACCGAAGGCATTCCCACGTTAGACATGCTCGCGGTAAAAGCGCGCCTCGAACAAAGCGGTGCGCGCATGATCGGCCCAAACTGCCCGGGCGTGATCACCCCGGGAGAGTGCAAAATAGGCATCATGCCTGGCGATATCCATCTGCCGGGCAAAGTTGGCATCGTCTCGCGTTCGGGCACCTTGACCTATGAGGCGGTGAAACAAACGACAGACCGTGGCTTCGGTCAAAGCTCATGCGTGGGCATTGGCGGCGACCCGATTCCCGGTAGTCATTTCATAGATGTGCTGGCCCTGTTTGAGCAAGATCCCGCCACCGAAGCCATTGTCATGGTAGGAGAGATCGGCGGTAACGCCGAAGAAGAGGCGGCAGCCTACATTAAGGCCAATGTGACAAAGCCTGTTGTTGGCTACATAGCCGGTGTTACCGCGCCTCCGGGCAAGCGCATGGGCCATGCAGGAGCCATTATCGCTGGCGGCAAGGGCACCGCAGACGACAAGTTTGCCGCGTTGCAGGATGCAGGTGTTCGTACCGTGCGCAGCTTGGCAGAAATCGGTGACGCACTGGCGGAAGTAACCGGCTGGAGCTAACCCATCGCTAAGGTCTCTGGGGTGCAAGGCCGCTGAGGCGCTTGAAATTCTTGGTTTGAACCCCATATCCAGGCCGTAACAGCGTTAGGGGAAACCGCCGCATGAGCGATACTCAGTCCGAGAACCAATCCGAGAGTTCATCCGAAACTCTTAACTTTCAAACCGAAGCGAAGCAGCTGCTACAGCTGATGATTCACTCGCTGTACTCAAACCGCGAGATCTTCCTTCGCGAGCTCATTTCTAACGCCTCTGACGCTATCGACAAGCTGCGCTTTCGTGCTATTGAGGACGCGAGTTTGTTAGGCGACGATGCGGACTTTTGTATTGATATCACCTTTGACAAAGACGCAGGCATTCTGACGATTGCGGACAATGGCATTGGTATGACGCGAGATGAAGTTATTGCTCATCTAGGCACCATTGCAAAATCTGGTACCGCAGAATTCCTTGCGAATCTGACCGGCGATCAACAGTCTGATTCGCAGCTTATTGGGCAGTTCGGTGTGGGCTTTTATAGTGCCTTTATGGTGGCCAAAGAGGTCGAAGTACTCACTCAAAGCGCCGCCGGCGGTGATGGGGTGCGTTGGCGCTCTAGCGGTGAGGACGCCTATAGTCTCGATGTCGCGACGGATGTTCCTCGAGGTACGCAAGTAATTCTCCATCTTCAGGAAGACGCGACCGAATACGCCGAGGATGCGCGCCTTCGGCATATCGTGACTCGTTACTCTGATCATATCGGTGTGCCGGTGCGTATGTTCTCTACGCCAAGCTATGGGGCCCCGGAAGACGAGGAGTTCGTGCCGGAGCTTGAAGCGGTGAACTCAGCTCAAGCACTTTGGACCCGGTCTCGATCCGAGATAGGGGACGAAGAATACAGAGAGTTCTATAAGCATGTGTCCAATGACTTCGAGGATCCGCTGAACTGGAGTCACAACCGCGTTGAGGGCAAATTCGAGTACACCAGCTTGCTGTATTTACCCAAGCGAGCACCCTTCGATTTATACAACCGCGAACTGCCCAAGGGTCTAAAGCTCTATGTGCAGCGTGTCTTCATCATGGACGATGCAGACCAGTTTTTGCCGCTATACCTTCGTTTCGTCAAGGGCGTCATCGACTCCAACGATTTGCCACTCAACGTCTCTCGCGAGATCTTGCAGCAAGACGAACGCGTTACCTCTATTCGTAATGCGGTCACGAAGCGTGTGCTTAGCATGCTCGAAGACATGGCCAAGAAAGATTCGGAGAAGTATCAGACGTTCTGGAAAGAGTTTGGCGAGGTCCTCAAAGAGGGCGCGGGTGAAGATTTTGCCAATCGCGAAGCTATTATGAAGTTGCTGCGCTTCGCCTCCACTCACAACGGCAACAGCGACAAGACCGCTAGTCTTGCCGATTACATGGAACGCAAGAAAGAAGACCAAGAGTGCATCTACTACATTTGCGCCGAAACTTATGAGACCGCGAGCCGCAGCCCGCATCTTGAAATCTTCAAAGATAAAGGCGTTGAAGTACTGCTGATGTTCGATCGCATCGACGAATGGCTGATGAGCTCGCTGTCGGAATTCGAAGGTGTGCCCTTCGTTGACGTGATGCGTGGTGACGTAAAGCTGCCGGGTGAATCCAAGTCTGAAGAAGACGATGAGGACAGCGATGCTGAAGAGCATCCGCTGACCGAGCGTATTCAAGCCGTGATCGGCGAAAAGGTCGAAGGTGTGCGGCCCTCCAAACGCCTAACTGACTCGCCAGCATGCTTGGTGCTCTCTGACTACGGCATGGGGATACAAATGCGTAAAATACTAGAGGCCAGCGGTCAGTCCATGCCCGAGACAAAGCCATTCTTCGAGTTTAACGCCGAGCATCCACTGCTGCATCGACTAGATACGGAGCAAGACGAAGACCGTTTTCACGAGTTAGTTGAATTATTGTTCGACCAAGCTAGCCTCGCCGAGGGAGGCACGCTCCAAGATCCAGCTGCCTACGTTTCCAGGATGAATAGCCTATTGATGGAATTGCTGCCTGCGAACGAGGTCTAGTAGCGTATCTATCTGTAGGATAAGCCGTCACAATGGCGGTTCGCTGCACTATTGGTGTTTTGTATGAATGTCGCCATTGTAGGTGGAGGTAATTTCGGTACCGCCATCGCGAATATCATCGCCCGAAACGGCCATACCACACACCTATGGATGCGTGATCCCGAGCAAGTAGCCCAGACCCTAGAGGCGGGCGAGAACCTTCGTTATTTGCCTGGTCACCCGCTGGAATCCGCTGTCTCGCCCACTGCAGATCTTGGTCTCGCGACTCAAGGATCGAGTCTAATTTTTGTCGCCGTGCCCAGCGCCGGCTTCGCTTCGGTTTGTCGCGAGATGGCACCCTTTATCAGCCCAGACGACGTACTGATCAGCGCGACCAAGGGTATTGAGCCTAATGGTTTTCGACTCATGAGCCAATTACTTGGGGACCTAACACCTAGCGAGCATGTCGGTGCAATCTCTGGTCCAAATCTCGCGGAAGAAATTGCCGCGCAGCAGTACGCCGGCACGGTGATCGCCACCCTCCACCAACAAGATGCGACGTTGGTTCAGGAGGTAATGCGCAATGATACCCTGCGAGTTTATGCCAGCGCCGATGTCTACGGTGTGGAACTTGGCGGGGCGTTGAAAAATATCTATGCCATCGTCTGCGGCCTTGCTGCAGGCTTGGAAGTAGGCCAAAACACCATTGGTTTGCTGGTCACCCGGGCTCTCGCCGAAATGAGCCGGTTTGCGGTCTCTATGGGAGGTAACCCTTTTACCTTTCTGGGGCTCGCTGGTGTTGGCGATTTGATGGTGACTTGCACATCGCCGCTTAGCCGCAATCACCAGCTGGGAACCTGTATTGCAAAGGGAATGTCCTTAGATGAGGCATCAGAATCACTTGGCAAATTGGCGGAAGGAGTGAATACCTTGCAGTTGGTCTACGCAAAAAGCCGGGAGCTAGGCGTATACATGCCCCTGGTCGACGGGCTATATCAGATACTTTTTGAGCATAAAGGCGTGCCAGATGTAGTCAGCACGCTAATGGGCAACACCGAAGGGGCAGATGTTGAATTTGCGGATCCGTCCCGTTGGCAGTAAGTAAGGAGGAAGCAACCGTAGGGGAACTGATCGAGGCGGTCAATCAGCGCTTCGATGACGCCACCTTAAGCTATGGTCACGGTACCGATAACCCCTGGGATGAAGCCGTCTATCTCGTACTTAGTGTCACAGGCTACGCCGACGACGAAGTATCTCTGGGACTATGTGTAACGCCAGATGAAAGAGAGCGCATAAAGGCTCTCGCCGGTCGACGCGTAGACGAACGGGCGCCACTTGCCCATCTACTTGGCGAATGCCAATTCATGGGCCAACGCTTTTTTGTTGAACCTGGTGTAATGGTGCCAAGATCACCCATTGGATATTTGTTGGGTGAACCACTGTCGGCCTGGGTCGCACCGGGCATTACCCGAATTGTCGATCTCTGCGCTGGGGTCGGCTGCTTGGGGATCTTGGCAGCTCAGCGCTACCCAATGTCTAGCGTGACGTTAGTTGAACTCGATCCGCAAGCTGCGGCCCTCGCTATTAAGAATGTGGCACTCCACAACTTAGACGAGCGCGTTGAAGTGATTCAAGGCGATGCTTGCCAGTGGCTTGCTGGCGAAACCGGACAGTGGGATTTGATTCTGACGAACCCGCCCTACGTGGACGCTGCGGACATGCAAACTCTGCCAGAGGAATACCGACACGAACCGGAACTAGGACTCGCCGCAGGCGAAGACGGGCTTGCCTTGGTGGATGCGTTTTTGCCGGAACTGGCCGCGCGCCTCAAACCGAACGGTATATTCCTCTGCGAGGTTGGTGCCAGCGCACCAGCTATGCAGCGCAAATACCCCGATTTACCAATTCATTGGTTGGAACTATCGGAGGGTGGAGAGGGTGTTTTTTTACACGCATCTGGAAAGTGAGTTTTCTGTACAGACCATGCTGCTTCCCACTTCACTTTGCAAAGAACCAAAATTGTTCGGATTACGTTTCACTTGATGCCTAATGCGTTCAAGCCAGATAATGCGGTTTCAGATCCATTCTTGCCCCAAAAGCCTAAACAGAGCAGGGCGCAGCAGCAGAGCACCAAATGGCAGCAAATACTTTCGGTTCACTTTTCACCGTGACTACCTTTGGAGAAAGCCACGGCTTGGCTCTGGGCGCGATTGTCGATGGTTGTCCGCCGGGATTGCCGCTGTCGGAGGATGACCTTCAGCCTGACCTTGATCGCCGCAAGCCCGGCCAAAGCAAATACACCACCCAGCGGCGCGAGAGAGATCAGGTCGAAATTCTGTCGGGAGTGTTCGAGGGCGTCACCACAGGTACTCCCATCGGTTTGCTGGTGCGCAACGTAGATCAAAAAAGCAAGGATTACGGCGCGATCAAGGATGTATTTCGCCCCGCCCACGCAGATTACACTTACCACCATAAGTACGGTGTCCGCGATTACCGGGGTGGGGGGCGCTCTTCGGCTCGCGAAACCACCATGCGCGTGGCGGCGGGTGCTATTGCCAAAAAGTATCTAGCCTCCCACGCAGGTATATCGATACAGGGTTATTTGTCCGGTATCGGTGCGCTGCGGCCCCAGCCCGTTGACCTCAGCATTGTGGATGACAATCCCTTTTTCTGTCCGGATGCTTCCATGTTGGATGAGATTGCCGCGCTTATCGATGCAGTCCGCAAAGACGGCGATTCCATCGGCGCTGAGGTGTCGGTAGTGGCCAGTGGCGTGCCCGTAGGCCTTGGAGAGCCAGTATTTTCTCGGCTGGATGCCGACCTTGCCGGTGCGCTCATGGGTATCAATGCGGTGAAAGGTGTTGAGGTCGGTGATGGCATGAAGGTTGCCCGGCAGCGCGGCACTGAGCATCGCGATGAGATGACGCCAAAAGGTTTTACCAGCAATCACGCTGGCGGCATTTTGGGCGGTATTTCCTCGGGTCAAGACATTGTGTTGCATGTGGCTTTGAAGCCTACGAGCAGTCTGACGAATCCCGGCCAATCCATAGACCGCTTCGGTAACCCTGTCGAAGTAGTCACGAAGGGCCGTCATGACCCCTGCGTGGGTATACGCGCCACCCCTATCGTCGAGGCTATGGTGGCCTTGGTGCTCATGGATCATTTGCTACGGCATCGCGGGCAGATGGGGCGGGAAGCCGGGCTGCAGTCGCCTCAATCCGAGGCATAGCTACTAAGCACCTGTAAAAACGCGTTGGCGCTGTTGGATTGGGTGCGTTTGGCGTGAGTAACCCAGCCAAGGGTTCGGTTGATTGGCGCACAATTTGGTTTTAACTGGTGAAGTTCACTGGTCATGGTTTGCGGCAGCACGCTCCAGCCAACGCCCACACTCACCAACATGCTGATGGTCTCGAGATAGTTGGTTGAGAGCGCGGGATTCAGCACCAGTCCCTGGGATGCGAATCGCTCGGTGACAATTCTGCCTGTGAATGTATTGGGTCCTGGCAAAATGCAGGGCAGGGTCGCCAATTGGTTCAGTGAGGTCACCTCTGGCAGGGGTTTGGCGTTTACGAAGCAAAGTGGATCATCCCAAACCGTCTCGGTCTTGAGATCCGGCTGTTCAATCTCACTGGCTGGATTTAGGGTTACCACAGCCAGCTCGATATCGCCAGCGCGCACCAGATTGTGCGCTACCTCGGAGTCTTCAAACTGTATATCCAGCTCCACCTCAGGGTAGTCCTGAGTAAAGCGCTGTAAAACTGGCGCAAGTCGATGCAGACCAATGTGGTGGGAGGTCGCCATACTGAGGCGTCCGCTGACGGTTTGCGCCAAGTTACCGACATCTCGTTCCATATCTTTCGAAAGATCCAGCATGGCCGTGGCCTTAACCACCAATAGCTCGCCCGCCGGGGTGAGCTTGACGCGCTTGCCCAGCCGGTCGAAAAGGGTGACCCCAAGATGATGCTCTAAAGACTGTATTCGTTTGCTCATGGCCGGCTGGCTGATATGCATTTGCTGGGCTGCGGCAGAAAAGGAGCCCAGGCGTGCGACTTGTATGAAAGATTCGAGTTCGTCGAGATGCATCAGCTGATCCGTCGTTTAACGCGACAGCATCTTAGTATTTCCTTTAGTTATTCAAAACATAAAAATTATCGAATTGTTTTATGGCCTGACTCTGCCTAGACTGCGGCTAATTTCAGGGGGTGATGGCATGTCATCTAAGCCAAAAACGCTATACGACAAGATCTGGGAGTCTCACGAAGTAGGTCGACGTTCCGACGGTAACTCATTGTTATATGTAGACTTACAGTTGCTGCACGAGGTCACATCTCCCCAGGCTTTTGAGGGTTTGCAATTGGCGGGTCGACCGCTGTGGCGGGTCGATGCAAATCTAGCAACCCCTGATCACAATGTTCCAACCTCGGGTCGAGCGCTTGGTTTTGACGGCATCACTGACGAAGTGGCCTTGGAACAGGTGGTTACGTTGGACAAGAACTGCAAAGCCTTCGGTGTTCAGCAGTTCGAGATTCTCGACCCACGCCAGGGCATCGTACACGTTGTCGGTCCGGAACAAGGTGCGACTATGCCCGGTATGACGGTGGTATGCGGTGATTCTCATACCTCGACTCATGGTGCTTTCGCAGCCTTAGCCCAGGGTATTGGCACCTCGGAGGTCGAACATGTAATGGCGACACAGTGTCTGGTGCAAAACAAGGCGAAGAACTTTGCCGTGATCGTCACGGGAGCGCTATCTGAGGGCGTTACCGCCAAGGATCTAGTGTTGGCCATTATTGGACGTTTAGGCACCGCGGGCGCAACGGGACACACTATCGAATATCGCGGTGAGGCAATTCGCCAGCTTTCCATGGAAGGTCGCATGACGCTCTGTAATATGAGCATTGAGGCGGGGGCACGAGCAGGCTTGGTAGCGGTAGACGATACCACCATTAACTACATACACGGTCGCCCGTTCGCACCCAAGGGCGAGCTGTGGAATCAGGCTGAGGATTACTGGCGTACCTTGGTATCAGACGAAGGGGCTGTGTTTGATGCCTCTATCACTATCGACGCCAGCACCATTGCTCCCCAGGTCAGCTGGGGTACGTCCCCCGAAATGGTCGCCGGCATTGATGATGTCGTACCAGATCCCAAGGACATGAAAGATGGGGTTCAAGCAGAATCGACTGAGCGGGCGCTAACGTATATGAATCTTCAGCCAGGTCAAAAAATCACGGATATCGCTGTGAGTCGCATTTTTATCGGATCGTGCACCAATGCGCGCATCGAAGATCTGCGTGCCGCAGCGGCGCAAATTCGCGGCGGTAAGATTGCCTCCAACGTCTCGGAAGCTCTGGTGGTGCCGGGTTCTGGCCTGGTGAAGGCTCAGGCCGAAGCAGAGGGTCTCGCCCAGCAGTTTATCGACGCAGGCTTTCAGTGGCGCTCCGCAGGCTGCTCCATGTGCCTCGGCATGAATCCCGATCAGCTTGGTGAGGGCGAGCACTGCGCATCCACTTCTAACCGTAATTTTGAGGGCCGCCAAGGCTACGGTGGGCGCACTCACTTGGTTAGTCCAGCCATGGCAGCGGCGGCGGCGATAAACGGTCATTTTGTAGATATTCGAAATTCCCAGCACCAGGAAGTGGAGGCCGGCTGATGGATGCTTTTACAACCCTTAATGGCTTGGTGGCGCCGCTGGATCGTGCCAACGTAGACACGGATCAGATCATTCCCAAACAGTATCTCAAATCGATCAAGCGCACAGGTTTTGGCGACTATCTCTTCGATGCATGGCGTTTTCTCGATCAGGGCACCATGGGCATGACGCCCAACGAGCGCCAGATCAATCGCGAGTTCTCGCTGAACCTGCCCGTATACCAGGGTGCGTCGATTTTGATCGCACGAGATAACTTTGGCTGTGGCTCATCCCGCGAGCATGCGGTATGGGCATTGAAAGAATTTGGTTTTCGCGCGGTGCTGGCACCGAGCTTCGCAGACATTTTTTTTGGTAACTGTTTCAAGAATGGCGTGCTGCCTATCGCCTTGCCCGAGGAGATAATCGACGACCTGTTTAAACGGGTTACGACAGGCCTTACTCTGTCGATCGATTTACGCACGCAAACGCTGATGGACGGTGAGCATGTACATATTTTTCAGATCGATCCGGCGCTGAAAGAAAAAATGCTCACGGGCATGGATGATATTGACCTGACCTTGGCGGAAGCCGAACTTATTCGTAGCTTTGAGGCAGGCCATCGGCAGCGCCAGCCGTGGCTATTCCGCGGCTGACCAAGGCAGTCTTTAGGCCCGAAATCGTTAATCCCCGTGCTAGCAGAGGAAATTTTGTGAAAAAAGTACTGGTACTACCCGGCGACGGCATTGGCCAAGAAGTGATCGCCGTTGCCGTCGAGGTCATGCAGGTTGCCGCCCAACAGCAGGGTGTCACCATTGACGTAGAAGAGGCTTTGGTGGGTGGCGCAGCCATCGACGACTGCGGTAACCCGCTACCGGGATCCACACTGTCGAAAGCCAAGCAAGCCAATGCGGTGTTGCTTGGAGGGGTAGGCGGGCCAAAGTGGGATGATTTGCCAACGGCTCAGCGACCCGAAAAAGGCCTCCTCGGTCTGCGCCAAGAACTCGGCCTGTTCGCTAATTTGCGACCAGCGCTACTGGCGAGCTCGCTTGCGGGAGCCTCGTCGCTTAAGCCAGAGCTGGTCTCGGATTTGGATATATTAATCGTGCGAGAGCTAACCGGCGGCATCTATTTTGGTGAGCCCCGGGGTGTAGAAAACCGAGATAACGAACGCGTGGGATTCAACACCCTGGTGTATGCCGAGCATGAAATTGAGCGCATCGCCCGGGTCGGGTTTGATCTCGCCAGTAGGCGCAATGGACGTTTGTGCAGTGTCGACAAAGCAAATGTTTTAGAAGTTAGCCAATTGTGGCGGGAAGTGGTCACCAGCCTTGCCGGTGATTACCCGCATGTCGAGCTGTCGCATATGTACGTGGATAACGCCGCCATGCAGTTGGTGCGCGAACCCAAGCAGTTCGACGTTATCGTTACCGGCAACATGTTCGGCGATATCTTGTCGGATGTCGCAGCTATGTTAACCGGCAGCCTGGGCATGCTTCCCTCAGCCTCTCTGTCGGCCAGCGGCGCGGGTATGTACGAGCCGGTGCATGGCACAGCGCCTGATATTGCTGGTCATGACAAAGCCAATCCGTTGGCGACGATCCTGTCGGTGGGGATGTTATTTCGTTACAGCCTCGATATGCCCGAGGCCGCAGACAACGTTGACCGTGCGGTAAACAAAGTGCTGGCCGAGGGTTACCGGACTGCGGATATCGCCGGTAGCGCGCGAGATGAGGCCGTGGGCTGTCGCACAATGGGCGAGTTGGTTATCGAGAACTTATAGATCAATCAGATAGGCGTGAAAAAGACGATGAGTTCTGAAAAAACAGTCAATGTGGCGATAGCTGGCGCATCCGGCGCAGTGGGCGAAGCTCTGATCGATATCCTGCAGGAGCGTAAATTTCCAGTTGGCGAGCTTGCACTGTTGGCATCCTCTCGCTCGGAAGGTAAGCGAATACAATTCAACGGCAAATCCCTGCAGATCAGGCGCTTAGATGCATTTGACTTTAGTAATACGCAAATTGGTCTGTTCTCCGCGGGTGGGTCGGTTTCCGCAGAATTTGCACCCAAGGCAGCGGCGCAGGGCTGCATCGTCATAGATAACACCTCGCATTTTCGTAACGACAACGATATTCCCTTGGTGGTGAGTGAAGTGAACCCGGAATGCGTAACAGAATTTACACCGCGCAACATCATCGCCAATCCAAACTGTTCGACTATTCAAATGGTCGTAGCCCTTAAGCCCATTCACGACGCCGTGGGTATAACTCGCATCAATGTGGCGACCTACCAGGCCGTTTCCGGAGCTGGTGCTAGCGGTATCGAGGAGCTAGCAGGCCAAACGGCGAAGCTGCTCAACGGCAAACCGATTGAACCAGGCAAAATGCCCGCCCAAATCGCGTTCAATGCGATTCCGCAAATCGATACTTTTCAGGACAACGGGTACACCCGAGAAGAAATGAAGATGGCATGGGAGACTTGCAAGATCTTGCAGGACGACAGCATCGCCGTGAACGCGACCTGCGTGCGCATTCCTGTGTTCTATGGCCACAGCGAGGCCGTCCATATCGAGACCAGAGAACCCATCAGTTTGGAAGACGCTCGACGCCTGCTGGCCAAAGCCCCCGGTGTGACCCTGATGGAGGATCATGAGCTGGCGACACCGGTAGAACACGGTGCTGGCACCGATCCAGTTTTCGTCAGCCGTCTTCGCAAGGACATATCGCACTCCAATGGATTGAACATGTGGGTGGTTGCTGACAACGTCCGCAAGGGCGCTGCGTTAAACAGCGTACAAATTGCGGAGCTGCTGCTAGCGCACCTGTAATGCCGTTTGCAAACCAGATATAAAGGCACCACTTCAAATTCTGGAGCGACAAGGGTGAGCAACGCGGATCAGAAAATGCGCACAGGGTTCATTGCGATCCTACTTGGGGTTGGTTTGCTTGAAATAATCCCTGCATCTCTCGCACAGTCAGATATTGCAGACGTGCTGACGACCCAAGCGAGTTCCGAGATAGGCAATCCACTGCGAGCTCAAATCAATGTGGGCTCACTCCCATCATTACGGGGCGACATCTCCGTTTCATTGGCGTCCCAGGGCGCCTTTGAAGCCTTCGAAATTGGCCGCTATCAAATTCTCTCGTCGTTAAGGTTTTCTCTGCGCATGAACTCTGCGGAGAACTATCTGCTGGATATAGACAGTGCGAGTCCGTTGAACGAACCCAGCCTGCGGTTTGTTGTGGCTTTTACAGGGGGTGGCGAGACAAGCCTGATGCCGATAGAGGTATTGATCCCGGTTTTAGACGATGTCGGTATTCAGCGTCCGACTTTGCTTAGCAGGCCCAACGAAACACTTTGGCGCATTGCGAATCGAACAAGAGACGACGAAATTACCAATGCCCAGCAGATGCTCGCTGTCCAGCAGCTTAATCCCGAGTCGTTTCGAGCAAACAACATCAATGGACTAAAGCCCTGGTCGATGCTGGCCCTGCCGGATTTTGTGGAAGCTCAGTCTGTATCTCGGCATCAAGCTGAAATAAAGGTCGCCGAACAGAATGCGAGTTGGCGCAGTGGTGTGCTTGGCGACGCACCTGCGCCAGCACCCGTTGGACGCGTCCGCATCACTCAGGTGGATGATCCCGATTTGCGTTTTAAAGTCGTTCCTGAAGTATTTGAAACCGCGTCGGTCGATGTGATCTTAGAAAACACACTGAATGATAGCCTCGAAACTCCCGAGCTACCGGCAGAGCCAGCGGTAGAGCAACCTGCTAGCTCGAAGGATCCTGCGGTGCAGGTTTCGGTGCCATCACCAGGTGCCTCAGACTCACCGACTAACTCGGGCAGCGTGGAGGATCCGCTCTTATTCTCTGGCGAGGGTTTACAGGGCTCACCGGAGGATCCGTTTGATCTTGATCAAATTGAGCAGCAGATTCGCGAGGAGGAAAACACAGCATTCACTCGTGCCTTGGAGACATTCCTGTCGTTCAGGTCCATGTGGCTGATTGGTGGCATTGCCCTTATCGCACTCTTGGTACCTATCTTGCTCAGGCGGCGCGCGGCGGAGCAGGAGCAAGCGCTGGAGGGGGTGCTTGGTAGCGGTGCCGATCAAGCTGACGAGGCTGAATCCGGTCGCGGTGAACCAGCAGTGAGCGTGAACGATTTATCTCCCGATCAGGCCGATGGGCAAGATGAACAAGCTTTTCCTACAATTGGGGGACCGCCCGATGAAGTAGAAACGAAAGAAGAGGCAGAAGAAACTCTGCACGATGTCTTCACAACGCGGCTGAAGCTTGCCGAGGCGTATTTAGAAATGGGCGATCGCGACGGAGCTGTCGACATGCTGCAAGAAGTCATTGCCGATGGCTCAGAGGATCAGCAGGATATTGCTCGTCGCATTATGGATCGCATTGAAAACGGTGATGACTGAGATCAACGACGCTCCTGACCAGCAACATTATTTCGCGTTTTGTGTGCAGTACCATGGCGGCTCTTTTCGAGGTTGGCAGCGACAGCGCGAACGTTCTTCGGTGCAAGGTGAACTAGAGCGCGCCCTTAGTACCATTGCTGACGAGCCAATCTTGCTGCGTGCGGCCGGACGTACGGATGCTGGCGTGCACGCAACCGGGCAGGTTGCGGCATTCTCGACGCGTGCCGATCGATCGGTCGCCGAGTGGTTGCGTGGGGTTAATGGCCTGACTTCAGACGCTATCCAAATAGACTGGCTGCAGCCGGTTGCAGACGACTTCCACCCCCGTTTTGATGCTGTTGCAAGGCGGTATACCTATTTGTTTCACGATCGGGGTAGAAGCCATCCCTTTTTGAATGAGCTGGCTTGGTGTACTGATGCTTTAGACGATAACGCCATGCACGTAGAAGCCCAGGCGTTTTTGGGTGAACACGACTTCAGCAGTTTTCGGGGTGCCGGTTGTCAGTCCCTGACTCCTATGCGGCGGGTGGATCGTTGCGAGGTTCGGCGTGAGGGTGATGTTGTAATCATGAACATTGAGGCAAACGCGTTTTTGCTGCACATGGTGCGCAACATCGCCTCTGGATTGCATAATGTCGGCAGCGGTGCGCCCCGAGGCTACATCCAAGAGCTGCTCATGCTCAAGGATCGTCAAAAGCTGGGTATTACAGCGCCAGCACAAGGCCTATATTTGGCGGGGGTTAGCTATCCGAAGCAGCGGTTTCCAGACCCACCCCTACCCCCGCTGATTCGACGACGATGACCGGGTGCATTGAGACATAGTCTGTACCACGGGACCTGCAAGCGATCGACGCTTTGTAGACTCTAAGGTTGGGTATAGTATCTGAACTCAGCATCTATCTTTGGAACGCTGCTGACCATCTATGCAGACCGAAAAAATACTCTGACTGGAATCGATGAAAGATAGAACGACAACCTGGTGCAAGATTTGCGGCGTTAAATCCCTCGAAGATGCACTGGCAGCTGCGAGGGCCGGGGCAGATGCCATAGGTTTCAACTTTTTTGAAGCCAGTCCAAGGTATTTAGACCCAAAAGGGGCCGCAGAAGTATGCGCTAAATTACAAAACGGGCACCCAGAGGTAGAGCGCATTGGCTTGTTCGTGAACGCAACGCCCAAAAGTGTCGAGCAGACTCTAAAACAAGTGAGTCTTAGCCTACTGCAGTTTCACGGTGAAGAAAGTAGCGAATATTGTAAGCAGTTTCAGTTTCCCTACATTAAGGTGCTGGGGGTAACGGCAACCACCGACATTAAAGGCATAGCAGGGTCCTACACTGACGCTTGGGGGTTGATTTTGGATACTCATGATCCAAAGCTAAAAGGCGGCACAGGACGTGCATTCGACTGGGATTTATGGCCGGACGACATTGACGGGCGACTCATACTGGCTGGGGGATTAGATCCGAGCAATGTGGTGAAAGCCGTTGCACAGACCCAACCCTTCGGTGTCGATGTTGCCGGGGGCGTAGAGAATGGGCAAAAGGGCGTGAAAGATCACGCCAAAATGACATCTTTTATTGAGAAAGCAAAATATGGCTGAACCAATTTTGGAAGCAAATACAGAGAGAAATTATGCGCAACCAACAGTTAGCGGATACTTCGGAGAATATGGCGGACGTTTTGTTGCAGAGACACTGACTCACGCGTTAGACGACTTGGCTGCCCTTTATGCAGGGTTAAAAGATGACCCTGAGTTTAAAAAAGAGCTGTACGATGATCTCGCACACTTCGTCGGGCGGCCCACACCGCTTTATTTGGCAGAGCGGATGACGGCATCTTTGGGTGGCGCAGCCATTTATTTAAAGCGCGAAGACCTTAATCACACCGGCGCGCACAAGGTTTGCAATACCATCGGCCAAGCTTTGCTGGCTAAGCGCATGGGTAAGCCTCGCGTCATCGCGGAGACCGGAGCTGGCCAACACGGTGTTGCGACAGCGACGGTAGCCGCCAGACTAGGTCTGTCTTGTGATGTTTACATGGGCGAGGAAGATGTTCATCGCCAGAGTTTGAACGTGTATCGCATGAAGCTGATGGGTGCCAACGTCATACCCGTGACGTCGGGCTCTAAAACACTTAAGGACGCTATGAACGAGGCCATGCGCGATTGGGTAACCAATGTCGACAACACGCACTACATTATTGGCACTGTGGCTGGCCCTCATCCCTATCCCATGCTGGTACGGGACTTCGCTTCGATTATTGGTCAGGAAGCTCGTGCGCAAATGCTGCAGCAAGTGGGAAAGCTACCCGATGTGGTCGTCGCTTGTGTGGGTGGCGGTTCCAATGCGATGGGTATTTTTTATCCGTTTATCAACGATACCAATGTTGAATTGGTTGGCGTTGAGGCCGGTGGACGCGGTGTAAGTACTGGCGCACACGCCGCCCCTCTAAATGATGGAAAGGTTGGTGTTCTACATGGCAATCGCTCCTACCTAATGTCGGATGACGATGGTCAAGTGATGGAGACTCATTCGGTCTCGGCCGGCCTTGATTACCCGGGCGTAGGGCCCGAGCATGCTCACCTGAAGGATATCGGCCGCGCGACCTACGCCGCTGCCACAGATGATGAAGCGATGGAAGCCTTCCGAATGTTGAATCGCCAAGAAGGCATTCTGCCTGCTTTGGAGACGAGTCATGCACTGGCGTGGGTTGTCAAAAACGCTCCCAAGATGTCTCCAGACCAAACTATTTTGGTGAACTTGAGCGGGCGCGGCGACAAGGACATCCTGACTGTTGCAGATATCGACGGTATTACGCTCTGATGGACTCTAGCACTGCGAATCATGGCCGAATCGCAGCTGAATTTGAGCGTTTAGCAGAGCAGGGTAAAAAGGCCCTGGTGACCTTTATCACCGCAGGTGACCCTGGCGTTGATTTTACAGTGCCGGCGATGCACAGCCTGGTCGCCGGAGGCGCAAATCTTCTGGAGCTAGGTATTCCATTCTCGGACCCGGAAGCCGAGGGACCAACGATTCAGGCTGCCAATGAACGCGCACTCGCTAACGGTATGACCTTGACCAGGGTGCTGGAAATGGTCGTCGAGTTTCGCGCGTCGAACCGTACGACACCCGTTATCCTCATGGGTTATCTAAATTCAGTGCTCGCCATGGCAAATTTCGCCCAACGCGCTAGGGAAGCTGGTGTGGATGGACTGATCATGGTGAATCTTCCTCAAGAAGAAGCGGCTGGTTTGCGTCAAACACTAAGCGCTGAAGGGATCGATCTGGTGTCGCTAATTGCGCCAACGACACCAGATCAACGCGCCAAAGAGATTGTCGCCACGTCGAGCGGCTTTCTGTATTACGTTTCGCTAAAAGGAACCACTGGTAGCAGCGCCATTGCTATAGAAGAAGTGATGGAACGCACAAGTTTTCTGCAAACGTTGACCAGAGTGCCTATTTGCGTCGGGTTCGGGATAAAGGACGCAGAATCGGCGGCAGCAGCAAGCACTCATGCCGATGGTGTGGTCGTGGGCAGCGCACTCGTGCAGTTGATGTCGGAATGCCCTACTCCAATGACAGCGGCTGAAAGACTTGAGACAGCAACTGCAGAAATTCGTAATGGCCTCGATGGCTGATAAGCGATCGCTCGATCATTGGCTAGACTACATCAGCCGACAACATGCCCAGGTGATCGATATGGGTTTGGATCGATTCAATCGAGTACTTCATCGACTAAATCTTGAAAATCCCGCCCCGACTGTCATCACAGTTGCTGGCACTAATGGCAAGGGTAGCACCTGCAGAGTGATAGAAGCCCTGCTTCTTAGTGGTGGGTACCGCGTGGGTAGCACCCTGTCGCCGCATATTTGGCGCTTTAACGAGCGCATTCGTTTGTGTGGAGAGGAAGCTAGCGATGAACAAATCTGCGATGCCTTCGCGGCCGTTGATTTAGCCCGTGGTAATGTGACGTTGACTTACTTTGAGTTCAGTGCATTGGCTGCCCTGTTCTGTATCGCAAAAGAGCAAATGGATGTGGCGATTCTCGAGATCGGTCTGGGAGGACGGTTGGATGCCTTTAATGCGATCGACCCGGACATTGCGGTTATTACCAGCATTGGGCTCGACCATCAGGCCTTTTTGGGTGATACGCGAGACGCAATAGGCACTGAAAAAGCGGGAATTTTGCGCAGCAGACAGCATGTGGTGCTGGGCCAGGAAATGCCGGCAAGCGTTACGCAGCGTTGTAAGGAGTTATCGCTTAAGCCCCGGTGTTGGGGGGAAGAGTTCTCAAGCACTTGCGATATAAATCAGGGCACTTGGCAACTTACCAGACAAGGCCAAGCACTTTCTGAAATACCACTTTCATCAATTTCGCCACACAATATTGCGCTTGCCTGTGAGGCGGTTGCAGACATGGTGGAACTCGACTTGCAGCTGATCGCTCAGTGCTCAACATTTTATATGCCAGGGCGTATGGATATCCGGCGCACCCAGGATCGAATGTGGGTGCTAGACGTGTGCCATAACCCAGACGGCGTACGTTTTTTCTTGGGTGAACTGGCGTTAAGAAAGCTCAGCCCCGCCTATTTTATTTGCGCGATGTTGGCCGGCAAGGACCACCACGGTTTCTATAAGCGCGTTATTGATGCCACAGGCACGCATGTCCCTTGGGTATTTGTCGGTAGCCGCGGTGATCGTCAGATGACCGCGAGTACTTTGGCTAAAGCCCTAGGCAAGGAGGAATCTACGGCTGAAAACATGCAGGAGGCTCTTTCGTTAGCCCGTGAGCGTACGCAAAAAGGTGATGTAATTGTCGTATTCGGTTCCTTTAGCGCTGTTGAGCAATGTACATCGCTGGCATCATAAGGCCATGAAAGAAGTCACCCGCTATCGGCTCATCGGCACAATTTTCTTAATTTCCCTGGCCGCGATATTTTTGCCCATGATTTTTGATGCACCTGCGCCATCACTTCAACATATCCCCTCGACCTCAGGTCGTGCAGATACGCAAACATTTGAAAATGTAGACCCCCGAGCCGAGGTGGAGTCATTGATCGCCCAAATGGCGCAAGACCAACAGGCGATGGACCAAGCGTTTGCTAATTCGAAACTGCAGGAGAAGGTCGGGGAGATTCGTAAGACCGTTGATCCAGACGGATACTGGGTCGACAACGGAACCCGTTTTGGTGAGCCCATGTTGTTGCCGATTCGCGAAAAAACAGAGGTTTTTGCCGTGCAGCTAGCCACATTTGATAAGCGGATGAACGCTCGTAAGTTGCGGGAACAGCTCCTTGCCGACGGCGAGGAGGCATTTATCTCTCAGTACAAACAGCGTGGAACAAGTGATGAAAAAATTCGCTATCGGGTCGCCGTGGGACCGATGCTCAGTCATACTTTGGCAAAAGAAAAGCGCATATCGTATTCCCAGATATATGGGGTTGAAGCTATTGTGGTAGCCATGGCGCTTTAGGGTCCTGGCTCTAAAGCATCCATTGCAAGCGGAAAAAATGTCGCATTTGGATTACATAATTATCGCTATTGTGCTGCTTTCGTCGCTCGTTGGCCTCGCCCGCGGGCTAATCCGAGAGGCCTTTTCGCTTGCTTCATGGATCGCTGCATTTCTCTTCGGTATCTGGTTTGGCCCTTCCGTCGCGACAGAGTTCTCCGAATACTTGGGTGAGGAGCAATTCGGACAAATCGTAGCCTTTTTAATCGTCGTCATTGCTACATTGGCTGCAGCTAGCATGGTTAGGTGGGGGCTGGGACAGGTGGTTACGCGTTCTGGTTTGTCAAGTACTGACCGGGTACTAGGTTTCGCTTTTGGCGCGGTTCGCGGAGGTATCGTTGTGACGATTTTGCTCATGGTGAGTCAGAGCATGTTCTCTAACACCGGGTGGTGGGCGGATTCAGAACTGAAATACAGCTTCCTGCAGTTTGAAGATGAAGTGCTGACGGTCGTGGATATTGCAAGCCAAAACCTAGAGGACCCGCCTGTGCCGCCGGATTTCAGTAATCTCGACTTTACCAGCGAGGATCCGCCAGACGTCGAAATGACAGATGAATATGAAGATGCGGATTATTTTGAAGAGTAGCCCGGAAGCAATGGCCTAATGTGCGGAATAGTGGGGATCGTTGCCCGCAACGAGGTCAAGCAGGATATCTATGACGCTTTAACCATACTTCAACATCGTGGTCAGGATGCGGCGGGCATGGTCACCACCGATGGACGTCGCTGCTATCTGCGCAAAGACAATGGTCTGGTCAAGGACGTCTTCCAGGCACAACACATGCAACGTTTGAAGGGCAATGTGGGTCTAGGGCAGTGCCGTTATCCTACAGCCGGATCTACGAGCTCCGCCGAAGCTCAACCACTCTACGTCAACTCTCCTTACGGTATTGCCCTTGCGCACAACGGTAACTTGACGAATACCGAAGAATTGATGAGTGATCTATTTGCTGAGGACCTGAGGCATATCAACACCAGCAGTGATTCGGAGGTCCTGCTCAACGTTCTGGCCAACGAGCTGGGAGTGCTACATGCGATAAATCCATCACCCACTGAAATGTTTAAGGCGGTGGGCGCGGTACATCAGCGCTGTCGCGGCGCTTACGCTGTGGTCGCCATGGTGATCGGTTCGGGGCTCTTAGGTTTTCGCGATCCATACGGCATTCGTCCCTTGGTTTACGGCAGTCGAGAAACGGAGAGCGGGACGGAGTACATGCTTGCTTCTGAGTCTGTGGCGCTAGATATTCTTGGTTACAACCGTATAGATGACGTCGCTCCGGGTGAGGCGATATTTATTTCGAACGAGGGGGAAATTTTTCGTCGTCAATGTGCTGCCAACCCGGAACTCACGCCCTGTATTTTCGAGCATGTCTATTTTGCACGGCCTGATTCTATTATTGATGACATATCTGTGTATAAAAGTCGCTTACGAATGGGAGAGCATCTGGCGCGGAGGATTCTTGGCCAGTTTTCCCAACACGATCACGATATTGATGTGGTAATTCCGATCCCTGACACCGGTCGCACTGCAGCCTTGCCGATGGCCCACGAGCTTGGCGCGAAGTTTCGCGAGGGGTTCGTCAAGAACCGCTACATCGGCAGGACGTTCATCATGTCCGGACAAAAGCAGCGCCGCGACTCCGTTAGACAAAAACTTAATGCTATTGATTTGGAATTCAAGGGGAAGAATGTGCTGCTTGTAGACGATTCCATCGTACGTGGCACAACCATCACTCAAATCATTCAGCTGGCCAGAGAAGCGGGCGCGCGGAAAGTCTACATGGCCAGCGCAGCGCCTGCACTGCGATATCAAAACGTCTATGGCATTGATATGCCTGCTCGTGATGAATTCGTCGCGCATCAGAGGACCGAGGAAGAAGTGGCGCACATTATTGGTGCCGACTGGTTGATCTATCAGTCCATAGAGGATCTAAAAAAAAGTTGTCAGGAAGGTAACCCGCACGTGCGAGACTTTGAGTGCTCGGCATTTGACGGAAGATATGTTACCGGAGACGTAGGAGCGGACTATCTTGCTAGGCTTTCGATAGCTAGAAGCGACGCCTCCAAGCGCCAACAAGAGCTGAGCTTTTTGGTCGATACAAATGTTCTGGACCTTCATAACCATTCTTGAGTGACAGGGAGAGCATTATGCAAATAAACAAACGAACACCCTGTGTTGGTATTTGCTCAACGACATACGGTGATCTTGTATGTCGAGGCTGTAAACGTTTTGCCCACGAGATCGTGCAGTGGAACGGTTATGACGCAACCCAGCAAGATGCGGTACGTGAGAGGCTGTCGCGACTCAGGGATGAAATTCTTGAGGCGCTACTTGTCTGCCATGAGCCAGGCTTGCTGCGAGCCGCGTTGGGCGAAGCAGGCTTAGCCGACTTGGATCAGAAAGAAGGTCAATACCAGCTGCTACGGCTCATGGTCCGGCGAGAAAAACCACTTGCCAGTGCGGGGCTTGCTTTGTCACGAGGAGCGGTTGCGTGGCCTAACCCAGGTAACCAGCCGACGCCAGAGCTCGACACCCTCTACGCTATGCAGCTGCTCGATGCCGAAAGCTATCGACGCGCCAAAGCCCACTATGAACGAAATTTTAAGGTACCTGCGTGAAAAACCGAGTGCTCTCGCAACGTAATCTTGATGCTGTAAGGGTAGTCAGAGAGTTTTTGAGCGTCGATACCCCTGCCGCTTGGTTTAAAGCGGCGGCCGATAATCTACCGTTACTACTAATGGATCATGCGAACTGTGAGAAGAAGGCCGCAAGCACCGCGCTAAGCATGATGTATCGTTATGTCGAATATCCCCACCTGCTCAAAAAAATGTCGTCACTGGCTCGAGAGGAGTTGCGGCATTTCGAGCAGGTGCTCGAGTTGATGATTGACTGTGGCATTGTCTACGAACAAATAAATTCTTCCCGATATGCCCAAGGCCTGCATAAACTGGTGAGCAAAGCTGAGCCGCGGCGATTGGTCGATTTGCTCATCTGCGGAGCCGTGGTAGAGGCGCGATCGTGCGAGCGCTTCGCGGTGCTCGTACAAGTTTTGCCTGAAAAAGTCTCAGAACTTTACCGGTCGCTTCTTAACTCTGAAGCCCGACACTTTCAGGAATATTTGGGGCTTGCCGAGGAGGTGAACCAGCAATCAGGTGGATACCCGTCGCTTGACGAGCGGGTCAATGATTTCTTGGCCGCAGACGCCGAATTGGTGACCGCAGCTGACTCACAATTGCGGTTTCATGGCGGAGCGCTCGCGACATAGCGATTAAGCGAGAAACACTCTAGGCGAAAAGAATCGCCATTCTGACGGCATAACCATCCACAATCTTGCCAATGCCCTAGCACGATGCGGCGAAAGGTGTCCTGTCCTCTGCGCGGGTAATCGCCAGGTCGATGGGTGTGCCCGTGAATCAGCAAGTCTGCACTGTATTGCTGCATAGTTTGTGCAGCAGCAACACTATTCACATCCATAATTTGGGCAGGTTTATTGGCATTTGTTTGCTGACTTTGCTGCCGCATCTGTCGGCCCATTTCTTGTCTCTCGATAAGCGACTTTTGCAAGATGTCCTGCTGCCATTTGCGGCTACGCAATAAAGAGCGAACCTCCTGATAAGCTTGATCATCGGTGCAGAAAGCATCTCCATGGGTGAGGAGTATGTGATCGTCTAAGAGAAAAGGATCTGGCAGTTTCGTTATGCCGCTGGCTTGGCAAAATTTATCACCGAACAAAAAATCCCGGTTGCCATGCTGCAAAAAAATAGCCGCGTGTTCGCTGGCGTTTTTTAGTGACTTTCTGAGCAGTGCTGCTGAATCCGAATCGTCGTCGTCACCTACCCACATCTCGACCAGATCACCCAACAGATAGATCTCATCAATCTGCCGCGACTCGATTTGAAGCAAATCCAAAAACGCCGAAAAAGTTGCAGAATCGACATGCTGCAGGTGCGTATCGGACAAAAATATCCGTTTCAAAGTGCTTTCCAGGAAATACCAAGATGGCCCGCTGCCGCCTGCATGGTATTTTGCATCAGGGCAACTCTTGTCATTGGCCCAACACCGCCGGGTACAGGTGTGATCCAGGCGGCTCTCTCCTTTGCAGCTTCGAACTCAATATCGCCGAAAAGTTTGTTGTTGTTACCGCGGGTGATGCCAACGTCGATAACTGTCGCGCCTGTCTTAATCCAATCTCCCGGCACTAAACCGGGTTTTCCGACTGCGCTTATCAAAATGTCGGCCTGACGAGCCATTTCTTTGGTATTGGTGGTGAACTTATGAGCAGTTGTTACCGTTACGCCGGCAAGCAGGAGTTCGAGGCTCATTGGACGGCCAACATGGTTAGAAGCACCGATTATGGTGGCATGAGATCCTTTGTATTGAGTGCCAATGTGATCGAGCATTTGCATCACCCCCATGGGGGTACAGCTGCGCAGAGTAGGGCGTCGTAGTGCCAAACGTCCTACGTTGTACGCGTGAAAACCGTCGACATCCTTGTTGGGTAGAATTCGATCAACAATTCTGTCTTCATCGTGGTGCGGTGAAAGAGGACTTTGTACAAGAATGCCATCGATGTTTGGATCAGCATTAAGGTCATCAATATGTGCCTCGAGCTCGGCTTGATCGATCGCCGCGTCAAGATGGAGAGTCTTGGAATAGACCCCGACTTCCTCACAGTCTCGTCTTTTGCCTTTGACATAGATAGCGGACGCTGGATCGTTCCCCACTAAAATCACTGCAAGGCCAGGTGGGCGATAACCCTGATTTTTCCATCGCGCCACGATATCTTGGAGACGTTTACGAACTCGCGTAGCCAATACATTTCCATCTAGTATCTGCGCCGTCATTGTATCTCCATGGGTAAGAGCGCATTAGCGTGGCTAAAGATGCGAGCATTCTCATGCGTGCTGTGATTCTACTATCCTGAACGCAGTTCGCCTAATGCAAAGTCCGGATGAGTGGATGGCGCAACGAACCGGCGCGAAAGAAATTGACCGAGGTTGGGCGGGGCAGTACCATCCTCCAACCTCTTAGCACGATGGGTGCTAGACATTTAAAGTTCGGGGTATAGCGCAGTCTGGTAGCGCGCCTGCTTTGGGAGCAGGATGTCGGGAGTTCGAATCTCTCTACCCCGACCATCCATCTTTTAGACCTGTAAACGTTTTTTGCAAGGCAACTCGTTTTGGGTACGGCGCTTTTTTAAATGATTTATTTCAGTGAGCGCATGACCTCTCAGGAGGCTCTTCGCGATCTAGCATTGGCTCTAGCTGCAGGAGTCTGGAAACCACTCGTAATACATCAAGCTTGTCGCGCGCCGTTCCCCTGAAAATATTACTCGCCTACAACCTCGAAGACTTAGAAGTGGCTGGTGATTGTTAATGCTCAATGACGGAAAAGCGGTTGTAATGTGTTGTCAAGAACTTTTGTCTCCAATTCTCCGAGTTTTGGACGCGAATACAAAGAGGGCTGCACGACCGATAATTTTTTAACACCGCACCGACTGGGTTTGTGCCGAAAATAGGAGTCAGATGCTCATGCTTAAAACTATTAAGGCGTTACTTTCGTACCTGTGTCCATTTCAAGATTCCTCCATTTGCTAAAAGAGATACACAATGGAATTTGCACGCTTAAGGTTTTGTAAAAACAAAATCGCTGTATGTTTATTGATTTGTCTCGCCGCTTTGCAGCCAAGGTTACTATCTGGTGAGATCAACTGGCCGCACCCGGGAGACATTCCTGCGCCTCAAAGTGTCCAAGTGGGTCTTGCTGGCGAAAAGCCTCAAGATATTAATCGATATCTCTTAGCGCAGGGTGCGAAGTCGGTCAATCTCTCTCCCGATGGTGAAACGATCGCTTTTATCTGGTCCATCACAGGCGAGCCGCAGCTTTGGCGAATGCCTAAAGAAGGAGGTGCGCCGCAACAAATTACCTTCGGAAGTGGAATCACTTTTTACGCATTCTCGCCGAACGGTCGAGAGTTTTTAATCGGTCGCGACGTTGCGGGCAATGAACGAGAGGGATTCTCGGTTTTGTCGATAGACGGTTCATCAGAGCGAGAGCTACTTCCCGCATCCAATGCTTTTCGTAGGCTGGGTGATTTTTCTACCGATGGCGAAAGAGCAATTTACGCCTCAACGGAACGCAACGGACTCGATTTCGATCTCTACGTCGTAAACGTGTTGAGTGGGGAAACGCAGTTAATCTATGAAAGCGAATACGGTTTTTTTCCGGAAGCCTGGCAACCCGGTGGTGACCTTGTAGTTGTCTCCGAGACCCGAGGCGAGGATGCTAACGATGTCTACCTGCTAAACGTTAAGTCGGGAGACATGGCCCCCATAATGCGTCCGGAGGTTGCTGCCAATTTCTCCGATTTCCAATGGCGGCCAGATGGTTCCGGTTTTTATTTGACAACCAATTTGGACCGCGAGTTCAATGCAGTCGCTTTTTACGAACTGGCTACTGACGAGCTAACGACGCTTTTCGCCACTGACGCCGATTCCAGCAACGTTCAGCTGAGCGAAGATGGCAATTTTCTACTTTGGACGACCAATCAAGAGGGTTACTCGAAGCTTCAAGGCCTCGATTTAACCTCTCAAAAGCCCATCCAAGTGCCTAAATTACCTCATGGCGTCTACGAAATGGACGTCAGCGCATCAGGAGATGTTGTGACATTGAAACTTGATGGGCCCGGTACGCCTGGGGATGTATATGTGTGGCCAATTGATTCACCTGCAAACGTCAAGCGGGTTTTTGCTGCCTCTCTGGGTGGTCTGGACCAGGAGTCGTTTGTAACGCCGATCTCCCTGACATATCCCGCGCACGACGGTGTGCAGCTTCAAGGTTTGTTGTACCTCCCAGACGCTGAGTTTTTCCCGGGTAAACGTCCGGCCGTCGTCCAAGTTCACGGTGGGCCCACCGCACAAAGTAGACCCACATTCCGCCCCGTAGAACAGTATTTAGTGAATCGCGGAATAGCGGTATTTGCTGTGAATGTGCGCGGCTCCACTGGTTTTGGCAAAACCTATGCGAGGCTCGACAACCAAGAATTGCGGCTTAATTCGGTTAGTGATTTGGTAGATACTGCAGCTTTCTTAGGCAGGGATTCCAGACTGGACGGCGATCGCCTCGCTGTTATGGGCGGGTCGTACGGTGGATACATGGTCAACGATGTATTGGGGCGGTATCCGGGTGTTTTCCAAGCAGGTGTATCGGTGGTTGGTGTCTCGGACTGGGTGCGTGCATTAGAAGAGGCCTCGCCAGGGTTGAAGGCTTCGGATCGCATAGAGTATGGCGATATAACGGAGCCTAAATGGCAAGCTTTTTATACAGTCAATTCACCTATCAACAACGCAGATAAGATCAATGTGCCTCTTCTTGTCGCGCATGGAGCTAATGATCCTAGAGATCCAGTAACGGAATCAGATCGCATTGTTAACGCGGTGCGTGAAGCGGGGCACCCAGTGACCTACCTTAGGTTTTCGGATGAAGGGCACTCTATTAGAAAATTAGAGAATCGAGTCGTTTTTTATCGAGCGGTCGCGGACTTTTTAGAAGCCAACATGTCCAAGAGTCTTTTTACAGACACTAATTGAAGCTATCAGTGACATCCAAGACGAGACATAACAAGTTTGCGACTTCAAACAAACGAAAGTTTTTTATTTCGAAGGTTGACGAATACCCCCTTCACCTGAGTAGCGTCTCGAGTCCCCATTGATATCACAGCCGTCACCATCCGCCTATCGAATAAATAGTGTTCAAAAAAAGAGTGCGCAGACAGTGGTCTTTGTAACAAGCTTCTGTGCAAGTTCGATAGATTTAAAGCGAGCCGAGGCCTATGACGTCTGAAGTGCCACGGCTATTTCAATGGCGTCTTTGAAGGCTAGATGTGTTTCGATTGACGATGTTTAGGCTAGCAAAAACAGAACGCTTTGTTGAGAGAAATTCGACTGGGGAACAGCACTTCATGACCAATAAAACAAACACGCTGTTTAAAAACAGAACGTCAGCGCAGATCATTCGGGCATTCTTTTGTTTAGCGCCGCTGCTAGCCAACAGTCCTAATTTGATGGCGAAAGAGTCATCGACCATCTTTGGGCGTTATGAGCACAACGAAGTTGTTCCCTCGGTGAAGCAGATCCTTGGCTATCCCCTGGGAAGTCGTATTAACTGGACGGCCGATGCTCGGAAATATTTCGAGGCGCTGCAGAGGCACGCGCCACAAAATGTGCGTATCTTCGACTATGGTGAAAGTTGGGAGGGCAGACGACTATTTTACGTTGTGCTTTCGAGTGGGGAAAATATCGCCAAGCTGGCCGACATAAAAAACGATATGCGGCGACTTGCGGATCCGCGTCAGCTTTCAAAAACACAAGCCCAAGATCTGATAAAAAATACGCCTGCGATAACTTGGTTATCATATAGCGTGCACGGCAACGAAATCTCGTCTACTGAAGCGGCAATGGCTACCGCGTATCACCTTCTGGCCAGCACTAATGATCCGATCGCAAAATCGGCAATGGAAAGGACCGTTACGGTTCTGGTCCCCGTACAAAACCCTGATGGGCGGGACCGCTTTGTGCACAATTTCGAAATGGCACGAGGACCAGATCCTAGCGCTGACATGGACAGTGCCGAGCATAATGAACCTTGGCCCAGGGGTAGAACGAATCATTATCTGTTCGATTTAAATAGAGACTGGTTTGCTCAAACGCAGCCCGAGATACGTGCGCACGCCAAGGCATTTCTCGAGTGGATGCCGATTGCTTTCGTGGATGCTCATGAGATGGGCTCTGACTCGACTTATTTCTTTGCGCCTGAAGCGGAACCCTACAACCCGTTCATTACAGACGAACAGCGAGCGTCCTTATTTATGTTCGGGAAAACAAACGCTCGACGATTCGATGAGCTCGGTATCGATTATTTTACACGTGAGGTGTTCGATGCTTTTTATCCTGGCTATGGCGCCAGCTGGCCAATTTATCACGGCTCGATTGCGATGACTTATGAGCAAGCGTCCGCTCGAGGCTTGCTTGCTACGCGTTATGACGGTTCAGTATTCACATATGCTGAAACGGTCAGAAATCACTTTGTTGCCTCTTTGGCGACCATTGAAACCGTGGCGACAAACAGAGAATCGTTGTTGCGCCAATTTTATGAGTATCGACGGTCTGCCATTGAAATTGGCACCGAGGGCAGAACCAAATCCTATATATTTGCAGATAGTGCGGGCGAGGACGCTGCGTTTACCATGGCCCTTAATTTGTCGAGGCAGGGAATCGAGGTAAGACGATCATTGGAAGACTTCCGGGCATGTGGTGATAGCTTTCGCGCGGGGAGTTATTTTCTAAATCTGGATCAACCCACAAGTCGACTGATTCGGACTTTGCTAGAAAAGCAGGTCGACCTTCCTGAAGCCTTTCTAAGTCAAGAATCCGAGCGATCGGAAAAAAGACAGGCGAGCCAAATTTACGACGTTACAGCATGGTCCTATCCACTAATGTACGGTGTTGACGTGAAAAATTGTACTCGGCTGATATCCGCTGAGAATGAACAGATTTCCGAGGCTTCGATTAGGAAAACCAGTGCTGTTTTGAAAGAGGCGAAGCTTGCCTATTTGGTCCCCTGGGGGTCGCGCGCTTCGGCTCTTTTCCTAGCGAAATCGCTTCGTGAGGGCCTGCACGTAAAAAGCTCGAACTTGGCCTTTGAACATCAGCAACGTCGGTATGGGCGCGGCACTCTCATTATCAGTGTCCATAATAACGGTGACCCAATTCACCAGGTAGTTAAGGAGCTCGTCTCCGAAACTGGCGCAGAGGTTGTCGCTGTCGATGACAGCTGGGTGTCCGATGGTCCTAATTTTGGCAGCAATAATGTTTTAGTGATGCAAGCACCTAAAGTCGCGCTGCTGTGGGACGAGCCGACCAACGCCTATAGCGCAGGTAGCGCGAAATACGTCTTGGAGCAGGTATTCCAATATCCCGTTACTGCTGTGCGAACTCAATCGATAGAGCGGATTAAGTTGCGCAAGTACGACGTTTTGATTTTACCCGATGGTCAGCACACCAGATACCTCGCATCCCTTGGAGATAGTTTTCGAGAAAAACTCAGAAATTGGGTAAGCGACGGTGGCGTTTTGATCTCCCTTGACGAGGCCACGTCTTTCTTAGCGCACCCCGACGTAGGTCTTTTGTCGATTCGTCGGGAACGCCTGGCTAACGAATTGAGGAATAACCCCTTAGCTCCGGATGCTGATACGAAGCAGGTTAATTCGATCGATGAAGAAACAGATGCGCTTTTTTTACCCGGATCAGTCCTTGACGCTTCGTCTTTCAAGGTAAAAACCGCATCGCAGAAACCTAGTCCTAAAAGCGTTTCGGGAGCTATCGCGATGGCCAAAGTTGATCTTGAACACTGGCTTTCTGCTGGATTGAAGCAAGAATTACATTCACTTGTTTCAGGCTCAGCAATCTACACCCCGATTCGCGAGGACAAGGGCACGAACGTTGTGCGCTTTGCGGCCGCGGAAAAGTTGGCTGCAAGCGGTTTTTTATGGGACCAGAACCGGCAACAGCTAGCATATAAGCCGTACGTTGTAGCCGAACCAAACGGAGAAGGCATGGTCATTGGCTTTACTCAAGATCCAAATTTTCGCGCCCAACAGCACTCACTGAATCTGTTGTTCATGAATGCAATTTTTCGCAGCTTCAGTTTGGTTAAAGCGGGAGGGTAGGCTTAGGAGGATGTATTTCTTAACGCGAATCATTGTCGATGATGTAGCTGGCCGAATAGAACTGATACATGCCCGCATCCCGTAGGGTCGGGTATGCGTCAAGCCTGTCGCTTTTTTCGCTGATTAGTCAAATTTTCTGAAAACTAACGAATAAATCAATGTTCTGCTCTGCGCAAACGCTGGCAAAGCGCGTTGTTCAACCAATCAGTAAGCATATCGCGGTTGTTTTTGCCACTTGTCCGCGAGATAAAGCGGTTTGAAGGCATCGGAAGCAAGAATTAAAGTGCCGTTGGGTGCCGGTTGAAGGTGCAAGTTCAGTTTAAGTTTCGTATAAAAGGGGCCAACGATCAAAGCTTCGTCAATTACGATGAAACCTCGAATCTTGGCAAGCTGGTCCTATTCATTCTGATTCGATTAAGGCGCCCGTAGCTCAACTGGATAGAGCATCGGCCTTCTAAGCCGAGGGTTGCAGGTTCGAGTCCTGCCGGGCGCGCCACCGTGACTATAAGACTTTAATACGTTCCCGGTCGCCGCTGAATGTCCGAACGATTACGTTATTAACTGATCGAGATGTGGCCGGAAGGTTTTTCAATAATAGCTATACATGTGGCACCCTAATGACTTGAAAAATCTGGATTAGCACAGCCCAGATCCCTATAATTTGAAGTACCGTGGTGGGCGTAGCTCAGTTGGTAGAGCTCCGGCTTGTGATGCCGGCGGTCGTGGGTTCAAGCCCCATCGTCCACCCCATTTCAATTACTGATTTGATTGATTCTTCTTCTAATCAGTAAAGCGGATGCTTCACAGACCTTACACTCCACTATTTCCAACTTAGCACCTGTGTCACGCCGGGGTACCGAACCGCGCATAAGGCGTAATGGTGCTTGCGCGAAATGTTAAAAAACCTTTGACAGAAGCAAGCGACAGGCGCGCTCCTTGCGCTCGGCGGTTGCGATGCTAGCAGCCAGAATTGCAATATTCTCGGTGGAGCGAGTCTAAAAATAAGCAGTGTCTATGCATCAGCCTCGGGGCTTAATGACACTGTTTGGCTCCCCTGGACGCCGCTGTGCGTTAACTTGCTGGAGACTCGTGTTTGTGTAAGGCAGTTTATGGCCGACAACTACTGGGTTCTTCCTCTACCGCTGCAGTTAGTCTTTTTTGCTTGGGCTGCTATGGAGTTAGAGCAAATCCTCAGAATTGCTCGCAAACACAATCGCTCGATTTGCAAGGAGTATGATCGTCACGTGATATGTAAAGACCACTTCCCGTAACACAGATTTTTCGCGTCTCCTCGGGTTTAGTCTCGGGTAGGCTTCGTCGTTGATTAGTTCGAAGGAGGTTGGGCAGTGAAACAGTTATATGTAGCGGCTTTGATTTTTTCTGGTTTTAGTCTGACTGGTTGTGGCGGCGGCTCATCGTCTGAAACGTCCGCAAACTCGATTCAAGCGGCCAATAATCCGCCACCTGCACCTTCAGAGCACTGGGGGCTAGCCCGTGCAGGCGCAGCGAGCGTTGACGTGTCACAAGCGGGCGTAGATGCGATTTTAGATCATATCTTTTCAGATGCCGCTACCCAATCTGCACTTGTGAGCAAGAATGGGTATGTTTTGGGAGAACGCTACGCTGACGGATACGATTTAGATAGCGTGGGCACTAGTTGGTCCGTGGCAAAGAGTTTTTACAGTGCTGCCGTTGGTGTGGCGATTGAGCAGGGGTTTTTCTCGTCGGTAAACCAGAAAGCGAGCGAGATCCTGACAGAGTTTGTTGGTACGGATAAGGAAAATATCACTATTGAGCAAATTTTGCGCATGCGTTCCGGCTTGGCCGCAAACACGGACGTTTTCTTTAGTGGCGACCAAACCGCCCACGCGTTAGCTAATGCGCTGGTAGCACCGCCGGACACCGAGTTTTCCTATTCTAATGCTAATTCCCAGTTGTTCGAGCCGTTGCTAAGGCGGGCCACAGGAATGGACGCTCATAGTTACCTCATTGAAAAAATTCTCCGTCCGATAGGCATTGATCCAGCCAATGTTGGCTTATGGTTAGACGCGACCGGTACTCAGCCCATGAGCTACTGCTGCATCGACATGCGCCCCGATGATTTTCTGCGCTTCGGATTGATGTTTGCAAGAGAGGGACGTTGGCAAGGGACCCAAGTTGTCCCCGAAAGTTATGTTACTGCTAGTTTGGATCCAGTTGGTTTTTATGGCTACCAGTGGTGGGCTATGAATGAAGCGTACTTCGGCAGTCCCGTCCGCGGTGATCTGAAATCCGCTATCGGTCTCAACGGACAACGTATATTGGTCTGGCCTGAGGAAGATATCGTTGTGGTTGTGTTAACGAAGTATCAGCATTTTGCTAACCAAGGTTATGTGCTAGACCTTGAGGGCGATACGCTGAATTTTCCGAACACCTGTACGGGTCGAAACAGTTGTTCTGCTGCTGCAGGTGACTTGGCAAGCATTGGTCCCCCCGAGCCAACCTATGATTTACAGGCCTTGGTCGAACTGATATCGGATCTTGTCGTTGAATAGCAGCGTGAAGTGCTAACTCGTTGGAGTTGTCAGACGAAATTTGACGACCACATTGCATGCTATTTTCTTTGTAAAATCACTGGTCGAGCCTCGAAAAGCTGCAAATCCCTATGCCAACTGACCTTGCCGATTTGATTCGCCTGCGGCTTGGACTACCTTGAGAGGAATTCGCTAACGCCCTGTACGACCGCGGGCGGGGTGATAGATGGACAGAGAATAGTTTCGTCACCTACGTTTTGAATTTTCGATGCACTAGCATACTGCGCCGGCACTTTCATTATTAAAAACAGTGATTTATCTCTAACCACAATAACCTGCTTTCACGGGTCTTCGATTTTTTCGGATCTGAAACAATACTCAGCAGGGGCCTGTAGACTCAAACCCTTCTATTTATCTGATTATTAGGGTTTTCGTCGGTAGCTTCCTTCATGAGATCAAGGCGGACACGGCGCGGATTTTGGCGGGAGAATTGTGAAAAGCTAAAAAGTGACTTTAATAAGCCACTCGAATCTCATGTATTTAAAAAATCGTCAGCGGTACACGGTGACTTCGTTGCTGTCAACTTTACTTCGTGTCATGCATTCGTATCGTGGCTGGAGAGGCGTCTGGACTCGCTGGGAGGAGTTATGTCTGCAAGAATTTTATGGCTGCTGAGTGGCACACTTTTTCTCACAGCCTGCGGAGGCGGGGGAGGAGGAGGTTCTGTCGCTTCTCCGGAGGTTACTAATACGGCTCCTACGATTACGGACCCTGGAGCATTGTCGCTGCTTGAAGGTGGTACGTCTGTTGCGACACTTGTTGCCAGTGATTCCCAGAACGACAGTCTTTCGTTCTCTATTGCCTCGGGCGACGACGAGGAACTTTTCTCGATCACGACGGCGGGAGCGCTGTCGTTTGCTACTGCCCCTGACTTTGAAGCACCTGGTGATTCGGATACTGACAACGTCTATGACGTGACTGTTCAGGTTTCTGACGGATCATTAACTGACACCCAAGATTTAACGATCACGGTGACCGATGCGTTTGAGGGTCGTGTTGTTGATGCGCCTATTGCGGGAGCGACGGTGTTTGTTGATCTCAATGGCGACAATGAGCAAGACGCTGATGAGCCGTCTGGTGTGACGGACGATTCTGGTTTTTTTAATGTGGATACGTTCACGGTGCCGGAAGGTAGTTCGGCCAAAGTGATCTCTAAGGGTGGTACGGACACAAAGACGGGTAAGGCCCTACCTGATCTTGCGCTGATCTCTGATGTGCCCGCTGATATTACGAAGCCTGCGAATGTAACGCCGTTGACGACGGTTGTAGCGTCGGTTGATACGCCAGAAGAGAAAGCGCAGGTGTTGCAAGCGATGGGTATTGATAAGACCCCGGAAGAGCTTTTGACGACGGATAACTGGGCGGCAGCAGAAGCAGGAGATGAGACGGCAAAAGCGGCACAGCGTGTTAACCAACAAGTGGGACTGCTGCTGCAAACTGCAGCGACGGTTGCCGATGACGGTGATGAGTCGACGGACATATCGGTATCTCTGGCGAAGCAGGTTGCGACAGAGATATCTGAGATCGCGGTATCAGACGAAGGTATTGACCTTACGTCATCAGACACGTTGACCACTGTGTTGTCGGAGGCGGTAGCGGAGGTTGCACCGGAAGTGGTTGTGGAAGATGCGGCGATTGCTGCGGTTGCTAGTTCGGTTGCGACGGTGAATACGGTGGTTGCTGATCCGACACTGGATCCGTTGTCGGATGTTGCGGCGGAGATTGTTGATTCGGCACAGGAAGAGCTTCAGACGTCTGTAGCGGATGTGGTGTCGGGCGAGGTGAGTGTTGAAGCGTTTGAAGACGCGACGGATACGACGGAGCTATTTGCTGATGTGGTCATTGCGGTAGATGCGCTGGATACCGATGGAGATGGTATTGCCGATGCATTGGATACGGATGATGACGGAGATGGTGTTGCGGACGGTAAAGATGCGTTCTCACTCGATGCGACGGAGACGTTAGATACGGACGGTGATGGCATTGGTAACAATGCTGATACGGACGATGACGGTGACAGTGTTCTGGATACGGCGGATGCGTTCCCTCTAGACAAAACGGAAACGCTGGATACGGACGCTGATGGTATTGGTAACAACACTGATACCGATGACGACGCAGACGGCGTATTAGACACAGCGGATGCGTTTCCTCTGGATAAGACAGAGACGATCGATACCGATGCTGATGGTATTGGTAACAACGCGGACACCGATGACGACGGTGACAGTGTTTTGGATACG
>CABZTD010000006.1 GCA_902528515.1 K189A clade bacterium | reverse complement strand
GCAGACCCTTGCTTAACACGGTTTGGCCCTGATTATAGTCCTTGGCTACAGGAAGCACCCCACGATCCGCCGCCCACGCATCGTAGGAGGCTAGCATCGAAGCGAAACGCTCTGGCTCACTCGCGCTCAAATCTTGGCTCTCGGTAGGGTCGTTTTCTAGATTGAACAGCTGCCACTTTCCCACATTGGCAAAGCGGTTAAACACCAGCTTATGGTCGCCTTGGAACCATGCCTTGTTACCACCCAGCTCATAACCAAAGCCATCCTCGTCGCCTCGCACGGTCTGAGCGTTACTCCTAAGCAATGGCAGCAGGCTCTTACCCTCAAGCGCATCAGGTGCCGCCACACCAGCTAGACCCAGAATCGTGGGCACGATATCTGTTGCCCAGCTTAGTGCTGGGCTTACGCTACCAACGTCTTGGGATACTACGCTCACACCCGCGTGTGCCCCGCTAATCACTAATGGCACCCGCAGACCACCTTCACCAGCGAAAAACTTGTACCAAGACAATGGACCTACCGCGGCGCTTGCCCACGCAGGGCCGATGTCGTGATAGCTATCTCGCTCGCCCAAGGTTTGCGCGTCCGAGTTGTAGTTGGCGAGGCGCATCCACAATTGAAAGGGTGCTACCGGAGCGTTGGAATCCGACGCTTGGTGCCGTGTAACGATCGAACCCTCTGCACCGTTGTCCGACAGAAAAATAAACACGGTGTTGTCCAGCTCGCCAATCTTATCTATGTGATTTATCAGGCGACCGATGTGGTGATCCATGGCATCCACCATGCCCGCGTAAACCGCCATGCCTCGAGCCTCGAAGGCCTGTTGTTCCGCGGTCAACGATTGCCAGGAGACGGTGGTAGGCATGGGAAGGCCCTGGAGCACGGCTGGCAAAATGCCAGTGCGCGCCAAACCCTCGCTGCGCGCTGTGCGCAAGTCATGCCACCCGCCAGTGTATGTTTGCAAATACTTATCGCGAAATGCCGCTGGCGCCTGCACGGGAATGTGAACGGCTTGGAAGGCGACATAGGCAAAGAATGGTTGTTGTGATTCTTTTTCGTCGCCAATGTACTCAATGGCTTTGTTGACGAGGTATTCGGACGAATAGAAGTCCTCTGGCAATGTCGTCGGCTCACCGTCCTCAAACCAATTGGCTTCGGCGTAAATCGGTAGATAGGAGCGCTGACGCCAGTTGTCGGCCCCGGTGTCGGCCAACATCAATGTTCGATCGAATCCTCGCTGACTGGGTTTTTCTCCGTCGCTGAAGCCCAGATGCCACTTGCCGCTCATCAGCGTTCTGTACCCCGCATCCTGCAGCATCTCGGCAATGGTAGGAATATTTGTTCGAAGCACGCCCTGATAGGCCGGTGCATGGGCCTGGTCTTCGGGTATGGCTTCAGGAATATTCGCCACACCTACCTTATGACTATCAAGGCCTGTCATCAGCATAGCGCGAGTGGGCGCACAGGAGGCCGCTACGTGGAAGTTGGAAAAGCGCATACCCAACGCCGCGAGGCGGTCAATATTGGGAGTGTCGATTTCGCTACCGTAAGAACTCAAATCCGAAAATCCTAAATCATCCGCCAAGAGCAAAACGATGTTCGGTTGCGTCGTTTGCGAAGGGTCAGGCCACCCAAGTCCGGGGATAATCGCGGAGATCGCTAAACAATAAAAAAAAACGGCGCGAACAGTCGGCTGAGCGAATTTGATTCTCAGAATATTTGTCACGTCAGGCCGCTTGGGTATTCGCTTGGGGCTAACAATTGTGACAGAAACCTTTACGTCTGCCAGTGTTTGAGCCGAGAGCACTAAACTTCTTCAAACCCCGCGACTAGCTGAGCATACTGCACGACACACGGGGGAATATTTTTGATTGAACCGCCGCAGTACGCAATTGATACTGCCGCTCAAGTCGAGCCTTTTATCCAACGACGCGTACTCCCCAGCAACAGGCTCTGGAAGCGGCAGGCAAAGGCAGCTCAAGCTGTGCCAGATATCCTAAGGGTGTTTCGCGCTGAGGCGAAGAAGCTAGGCTAGGGCTAACAAACTTGGAGTTCACTGTGGTAGCCGAAATTTTAGGCCGGCTGGAATGGGCCTCACATGTGTTTACCTGTAAAACACCCGACGTACCGAACATGGAGTTATTGCAGCTTTTTGGGAGGGAGGAGCAAAAGTGGCAGTGGCGAACCCCCTCTATAGGGCGAAATTGGATCTGCCTTTATCATCAGGGAACCCTATGCAGCGTCTTCGGATCCCACCAATTTGGAAACACGGATTGAGCGCGACGGCGACGAGTTCGTCATTAACGGCCGCAGATGTTTTGCCACGAACGCTCCCAAGCAAAGTGCGTACTGCTAATCCTCGTGGGCGTCACAGACCCGACGGCACTAAAATCCCAGCACCAGTCTCTCGTGCTCATACCAAGATATACACCCGGCATTGACGTCGTAGTCAATCTGCCGGTTTTCGATCACATGTCCGAGCCCAACCTGCACCCAGAGCCCGTTTTTACTAATGTGCGCGTGCCTGCCAGTAACTTGCTGAGGGAAGAAGGTGAGGGGTTTGCCATCGGCCAGGCGTGGCTTGGGCCAGCATGGCTACATCACTGTTCGCGCGCCATCGGGGAATGTGAGGTGTTGATCAGTCTGATGGTCACGAGCTCTCAAAGTCGCAGTACCTTCGGCAAGCGTGTTGATGAGTAAAGTTTCACCCAAGCGGCGATTAGTTTGTCGCACATAGAGCTCGACCAGTGCCGGCTGCTTGTGCAGCGCGTAGCCCTTTTGCTGGTTACTGTTGGCAATTAGGTGGCACGCAAACAGATTTCGATGATCAAGGTTGCTGTTGCAAAGCTCTACCAAGAAATTGCTGACAGATGCATACAGCTGTTTGGTGCTCGCGGCTTTACCGGTGATACACCGGCGGCGAGGGCGTTTTGAAAGGCACGTGCCTTTCGCATCTATGACGTGCCAGACGAAGTACACCTGCAAACCATCGCACGATTAGAGGCAGGCGAGCAGTCAGTAAGAGGGTTAGAGCACTACCTGCGCCAATAGCCCCTACTCAGTGTGTTTCTTGAGTTTGAGTTTTAAGATCTGCGGCTAGGCGTAAGGCATACCCTGCGCTTCGGTGTATAGGCTGTAGATCGATTGTGAGCCGGTCATCAACAGCCGGTTGCGCTTCTCTCCGCCAAAGCAAAGATTTGATATAACCTCAGGCGTGTGAATCGCGCCGATCTTGTCACCGTCTGGCGCAAATACGTGCACCCCATCTTCGGCGGCACCTGCCCATCCCGCACTACTCCAAATGTTGCCATTGACGTCTACCCGAAAACCATCGGGCACGGCAGCCCCAAGATCACAAAACACACGATGATTCGTTAACCTGTGTTGATCCGTCACGTCAAAGGCATGAATCTGTCTGGGGTGACCGGGTTTGTGAGTAAACCCCGTATCGCTGACGTATAAAATTTTGAAGTCTGGCGAAAACGCTAAGCCATTAGGTTTTTCCAGCATGTCGTCGACAACGGTCGCGTCGCCGGTATTACCGTCGATGCGATAGACGCGAGTAGGCAGCTCCAGATCGCCCTTGTGTCCTTCATAATGGCCAAGGCTGCCATAGCCAGGGTCGGTAAACCATATGCTGCCGTCAGGGTGAACCACCACATCATTGGGTGCGTTCAACCTCTTGCCTTCAAAAATGTCGAGTAGCACTGTGATCGAACCATCAATTTCAGTGCGCGTTACTCTGCGCCCATGCTCACAGGTAACCAGCCTCCCTTGCCGGTCACGAGTATTGCCGTTGGCGTAGTTCGCGCCATGACGAAACACGTTTGTCGAACCGTCGATCGCCGACCAGGCCATGATACGGTCATTAGGAATGTCACTAAAAAGTAGACGCTGCTGGTCACCAAACCAAACAGGGCCCTCAGTCCAACGCCCACCAGTCCAAAGGCGCTCAAGCGTAGCGCTGCCCAACACAAATTGTCGAAACCTGGAATCCAGCACTTCGACCGCCGGGTCCGGATAACGCACCGGCTGGTTCCAATCGCGATCTAACAAATATTCCACTACCCGAGACTCCTTCAAGACTGCTCGGCTAACATAACGCGCTAGCGGCCAAATCAGCAATTGTGCAGAGGACGTTGATGTTCACAGAAGAAGAGAAATTTCGATTCGATTTGCAGGGGTTTATCGTGCTTCCGGGCGTACTGACGCGAACCGAGTGCACTCTTCTTTCCGAGCTAAGCGATGCCGCTTGGCCGAGGCAGCCTGGGGATGGCGCCTTCCGGCGTACAGAGGCTATAAGCCGCTGGGGCGGCGAGTTTTTGAATTTGATCGACCACCCTTGTGTTCTGCCATATCTCGTTGAACTCATTGGGCCTCGCCTTCGCGCCGATCATGATTACTGCATTTTCATGCGCTCTGGGGCCGATGGGCAGGACATTCATGGCGGCCCAATGCGCTATGAGAGTGATCACTGGTATCACTATCACGATGGCGTCATTCGCAATGGTCTGATGGTAGCAACTTGGGTGTTAAATGACGCGGGACCTGGCGATGGTGGCTTCGTTTGCATTCCCGGCAGCCACAAAACCAACTTCATCGACGCAGTGCCCAGAGAGGTGCTCACACAGGAATATCGGCCAGACTATGTGATTCAACCTGAGCTGCGCGCTGGCGACGTTCTCCTCTTCACAGAGGCCCTAATCCATGGCACGGCGACGTGGCGAGGTTCACAAGAACGCAGAGCCCTTCTCTACAAATACAGTCCGCCGCATTCCAGCTGGGCAAAAGTACCCTACAATCTGCAGCACTATCCCGATGCATCACCTCAACAGCAGCGACTGATGGCTCCGGCTTCGGTAGAGGATCATGCCAAAGTTCTAAACCCTGCTGAGTACTAGCTCATGCAAAAACGACATGCCCTATCCTTCATCACCATCACTGTGCTCTTGGACACCGTAGATTTTGACGTCATCGTGCCTGTGCTACCAGAATTCCTCGTGCTGATTGGCAATGTTTCTCTTTCCGATGCCTCTGCGCTCAGCAGTTATCTGATTTTTATCTATGCGGTAACCAACTTCATGTTCGCGCCAATGCTCTGTAATTTAAGCGAAGCCTACGAGCGCGAACCCTTGTTGGTGCTTTCTCTTTGTCCACGGAGGCGCTTACCTACTGTCGGGTTTCGCCACAGCACTGTGGATGTTGTTCTTGCGCCGACTGCTTACGGGTATTACCAGCGCCACATACGCGAAAGCCAATGCACTGATTGCCGATGTCAGTACGCCGGAAGATAAGGCACAAAATTTTGGTTTACTCGAAGTGGCCTTTGGTTTGGGGTTCATTGAAGGACCCGCCTTGGAGGGGCATTATCGGTGCTTGGGATTTACGCGCCCCCTTCTTTATCGCAGCGGGTCTTGCCTAAATAAAGACCCTTTACGGCTTGATTTTTTTCCGCGAAACCCTTGCGTCAGAAAATCGTCACCCATTCAAGATGAGCGGATCCAGCCCTTTGGGGGGCGCTAACTCAGCTACGCAAATACCCGCAGCTGATCGGGCTTGTTTTTGCGGTTTTTCTCAACAACATCGGTCATCACATTTGGCCGTCAAACTGGAATTTCTTCACTATTGAAAAGTTTGCATGGACGCCAATAGACATCGGTCTTTCCATGGCATTTATCAGTGCGATGTCGGCTATTGTTCAGGGCGGATTACTGCGGGTGGTGATCCCTAAATTTGGACCCGCGCGCTGTGCTTACTTTGGCGTGAGCGCGACCAGTGTCGCCTTTATCGGCGTCGCAACGGCAGGCAATTCCGAAGCGCTGTATTTTTGGTGTGGCCTTTCCTCTCTGGGAGGGCTTTCTGACCCTTCGATCAACAGCATCTTGTCCAATCAGGTAAGCGATGACAGCCAAGGTAAGCTTCAGGGCATAATGGCAAGTATGAACAGTATCGCCATGATCGTTGGCCCCTTGCTGCTTACTCAAACGTTCACCTACTTCACATCAGACAGCGCTCCGGTCTATCTGCCAGGTAGTGCGTTCTGCGTAGCTGCCATACTGACCATCGCTGCATCATTTTCTTTCAGCAAGTTCGTCGGCTGCCAAATCACGCAGGTTAAAACGCATGGGCTTTGTTTAGCACAATCAAGTGGCGTGGTATATCCAGTCAAACCGGCCCGAAAACCCCTGGGTTAAGCCGGTGTCTCGCGATGAAATTGCCTGGGCGGGGGCCGGAAACTGGCAGGTGATTCTTAGCCCCACCAAGCCAGTGCCTAAGGAATGGTTTGGCGATATAAGGGGTAAGGAATTACTGGGACTTGCGTCCGGGGGCGGGCAGCAGGTTTCGCTATTCGCTGCGGCAGGGGCGCTGGTGACCAGTTTTGACAATTCTTCGGCACAGCTTGCCAAGGATGAGTATGTGGCGCTGCGTGACGGTTTAGACATCGCTTATGAGCAGGGCGATATGGCTCTATCGCGGTTTGATGACGAGAGCTTTTACCTCATATTCCACCCGGTATCCAACGTCTTCTGAGAACACATTCTGCCGGTGTGGCATCACTGTGCGCGAATACTGCGACCCAGCGGACGCTTGCTCAGCGGTTTCATGAATCCAGACTTTTATTTGTTCGACCATGACGATTTAGATCGAGGCGGCCCTATGCACGTGCGATTCTCACTGCCTTTTGCCGATACAGAACACCTAGGTGACGCCGAGATCAAGAAGCGACAGGCCGAGGGCCGGGCTCTGGAGTTTTCGCATAGCCCACAAACTCAGATCACGGGACAGCTGGATGCGGGGCTGCTGCTGGCAGGATTCTACGAAGATCACTGGGATACCCAAGCTACCCCTTTAAATGATTATATGCCCACCTCGATGGCAACCCTGGCAATCAAGCCCGATGCTTAAGCTACTGAAAAAGGAAACCCCATGGATCTAGGCCTACAGAACAAGAACATTATCGTGACCGGCGGCACTCGCGGTATTGGACTCGCCGCGGCAGCCGCCTGCGCAGCAGAGGGTGCCAACGTATCCATCTGCGGTCGCACCCAGCAAAGTCTCGATGCGGCGATCACGAATCTACAAAAACACGGCTCACAAGTTCATGGGGCAATTTGCGATATTGCCAACGCGGAACAGATTAGGGCCTATGTCGCGGCGGCCTCGGATGTCCTGGGGGGTATTGATGGTTTAGTAAATAACCCCAGCGGATTCGGCAATTCCGATGACGAGGAGAGCTGGTCCCGGGGTATAGACATCGATGTTATGGGTGTGGTGCGCTGTACTTGGGCAGCAACCGATGCGCTGAAAGCCAACAAGGGAGCCATTGTGAATGTGTCGTCTATCTCAGGCATTGGCGCTTCCGCGGGTTCCGCGGCCTACGGAGCGGTAAAAGCTGCCGTGATTCAAATGACTCAGACACATGCAAAGAATATGGCGCCTGACCATATTCGAGTGAACTGTGTCGCCCCCGGCTCTATCGAGTTTCCTGGTGGTGTCTGGGATCAAGCGAAGCAACATGCCCCAGCCATGTACGATGGCGCTTTAGCCAGTATTCCGTTTGGGCGGATGGGCGAACCTGAGGAGGTTGGCGAGGTGATTGCATTTTTGCTGTCTGCTCGCGCTTATTGGATCACCGGCCAAACCATCTCCATCGACGGTGGTCAAAACCTTTAGCGCAAGCGGGGCCTAACATCGCGCAAATTAGCGGCGTTTGCGCGGTGGCCACAGCATCAGCATGGGTGTGCGCTTCATGTAATCAATATACTCTGGGTCATGGCCCCAGAGTTTTTTGCCGCGGCCTTCAAGCATTCGAACACCACTTATAGCCGTTAGCAAAACGACAACCCAAATCAGCGATAACAACAAGAAAATCTGATTGCCCTGTAATGTAGGCACCGCGATGACCGCGATGCCAGCCCAGAGCAAGATCTCGCCAAAATAATTTGGGTGCCGGGACCAAGCCCACAGCCCAGACGTAATAAACGCCTCAGCGTTCGCTGGGTCCGCACGAAATGCAGTCTTTTGCCGATCGGCGATGACTTCGATGACGAAACCTGCAATCCACATCGCGAGGCCCAGATAAAAGGCCAGCTCAGGCGGGACTTTGTTGCTGGAGGTTATGGCTCCAAGACCCGCACTGACGGTAACGAACACCCAAGCACCCTGAAGCGTCCAAGTCATGAAGAATGTTGGAAACGACACCTTGATGCTGCGAAAACGACGGTCCTCTCCCGCCTTTTGAATGCGGAAAAAGAGAAATGGCCCCAGCCGGAGCGCCCAAATCAGAACCAAGCCAACGATCACCAAGGATCGAATGTCGAAAGCTTCGCTGAGATAGCAAGCAGCTAGAACCAAGACGATATAGGTCAGCGATCCAGTGAGATCGAAAAAATGCTCGGTTTGAGCAAACCAAGCATGAATAAAAATCAGCCACTGCACGGCGAAGGCAAAAACTCCGCACCAGACAAACACTGACAAGTCATTGTATAGGATGCCCTGATCGGAGCCCGCCCAGGCAACCGCCGTCGCAAGCAGTACCGCCCCAATTGAACCCAATAATCCTGTGATCCATTTCTGCATTCTTTCTTCTCCCCCATCAAATATTCAAGCTGACGTGCACTATCTGCTCGGCCAGACTTCCCCCGAAGAACCCTCTTGCCATTGCGGGAATTTTGTCATCATTCCTGTAAATAACGGGTCAGCTAGCCACCGATCTAACCAGCGTCGCAAGTATTGTCGATGCTGCGTGTCAAACCACCGCCGGTCCACCGCTGCAAACTGACGCACAAAGGGCATGACAGCAAGGTCTAAAAATTGCGGCTGAAATCCCAGCAGGTAGTCATGATTGTGCAGGTTCGCTTCAAACTCATCTAGAAGCCCAGCCGCTAATTCACGATATGCTTCACGCGAGCGGTCAGCATCGGGACGATGGTATTTGTAGGCATCGAGATGGGGTTTAAATGTGCCCTCAAAGGATCGAGCCTGCTCTAGCTGTCGTTCTCGATCAGCCAGAGAAAACCAAAGACTCTCGACGGGTATCGCCCAACACATGATCTCCAGGCTCTCTTCGATAACGTCACCGGCTGCAGTCTGTAGCACTGGCACCGTACCTTTTGGCGATAACGCCAACATGCTCGGCGGCTTATCGCGCAGCAACACTTCGCGCAGCTCGAGCGGTGTGCCTTTGATCAGTAATGCCATGCGCGCCCGCATGGCGTAGGGACAGCGTCTGAAGCTATACAATATTGTCATCTGAATGGGCTGCGCACCTGTAAATTAGGACTGCCGCGCAGTGCCGGGTAAGCTGGAGATATCGTCTGCCCAAGGCACCCGAGACTGGCACCACACCTGGGATCTTGGCGCGAGCCGGGCGATTTCATCCAGCAGTCCGGTACGAATACCCAACATACGTTGTCCCTCGGGTACGTCCTCAACCACTGAAGTCGCATATAAATGCGAGCCGCAATTAGCGCAGAAACTCAGTTCACGACGGTTGCCGCTGTCGCCCACTTTGAAGTAAGGCTTAGGCTCACCGCTGAGCAGGCTAAACGCATCCTCTTTAACTTGAACAATACTGCGATAGGGCCCGCCGGACATTTTCTGACAGTCCGTACAGTGGCAAATGACGACCCGAGCGGGGTTCGCCTCGGCCTGAAAAGTAATGTCGCCACAGTGGCAGCTACCGTGGATCGTTATGGCATCAGACATCTACCCTCACTCCTCAATGATTTTGTCTCTATCTAGCTCTACAACTCTCAGGCATGCTCAATGGCGGATCAAGACCCAAGCGCCCTTTAAAGTTCGTCGGCAAGTATCGCGCGGGCCACCAGAGCAGGGTATCTTCTAGTTGTATGTTATCCACTAAAAGAGGCAACGCCATGTTTCGTAACGCTGTGATATTTTCTTTACTACTGAGCCTTGCGGGAACCACTTGGGCCGATGAGCGCGCGCAAGCAACGATTGATGCGCGCCAAGGCCTGCTGAAGGTCGTCGCCCAGTATTTTGGTCCAATTGTGGGCATAGCCAAGGGTCAAATTCCTTACGATGCGGCGCTAATTGAGAAAAACGCAGGCAAGGTCGCTCAGCTGGCCCCAATGATTCCAGATATGTTTGCCATGGATACCAGCGCCAGCGGTCTTCCAACGGAAGCAAAGGCTGATATTTGGGCAGACTACGACGACTTCAGCGCCAAAGCGGCGACCACCGCAGAGCGTGCAGAAGCCTTGGTAGCGGCCACGGCTGAAGGCCGCGGAGCTACTATGAAAGCCTTCGGCGCCTTAGGTTCATCCTGCAAAAGCTGTCACGACAGCTATAGACAAAAAAACTAGGCAGACCCTTGGTCAACCATTGTGACGACTGACCAGCGCGCCGTATTGATTTGGGATCTGCCCCTTCGACTGTGGCACTGGGCGTTGGTCATTTGTCTGGCCGGGAGCTGGATTACCGCCAAGGCGGGATTCGAGTGGACGCAGACCCACTTTTATTTCGGCTATGCCGCCCTGGCCCTCGTGCTGTTCCGCTTAATTTGGGGTGTATTTGGCACATTGCACTCACGCTATGTCTCCTTTGTTGTTTCGCCCATGGGTCTGTTTCGCTATCTCAAAAATATTGGCTCCAACCCATCTTCCACCGGTCACAACCCCCTGGGGGGCTGGGCCAGCGTTCTGATCGTTAGTTTGATCGGCCTACAGGCCACCTCGGGTCTGTTCATTAGTGACGACATATTTCATGCCGGCCCATATAACAGCGCGGTAAGTAGTCGTACTGCAGACGCCCTAGCAGGCTGGCACCACCGCTTCTTTAACCTGATACAAATTACCCTGGTGCTGCATCTGGCTGCGGTTAGCTGGCATACTTGGGGGCTTAAAGAGCGACTGATTGAGGCAATGTTCCATGGCAAAAAACATCTTGATGTCGACGCTGATGGCCAGGGGATTACCGAACACAGAGCAGTAGCAGCCGTGTTTATTCTGATTTTGGTGGCCTTGGTCGTCACAGCGCTGGTGTATTTCGCGCCTGTGCCATCGCTGAACGACTTCTACTAACTTCGGCGATCAGCCGGCGGATTCATCCAAGCAGAAAATGTTTCAGCTCACCTAAATCCCGGAATCGATACCGCGCTTTAGTAAAATCTTGGTCAGCTGTAAACGGGTGGTACACCGCAGCACAGTGGATGCCTGCCGCCACCGCTGAGCGCAGGCCGCGCTCAGAGTCCTCGATGACCAGGGCCTTGCTCGGTTCTATGCCAAAGCGAGACAGAGCCAGCAGGTATAGTTCAGGGTCGGGTTTACTGTTTTGGTAATGGGATCGCTTGAGAATAAACTTCATATACCGAACCACGTCCGGCGTCGCGGTGGTTCTGGGAAAACCGCCAAGTCCGTGAATAAGATCAAAATCTTGGTCCCGTGATGTGGTCACGATGGCCAGCTGGAAGTGCTTCGCAAGGTCGCAGATAACGTCATCCACGCCGGGGATTCGAATGGGGCGAGTGCTTAGCAACTCCTGGTACCGCGCATCGCGCGCGCTGCGCAATCGATCAATCGCGTTTTCATCACAGCCAGCAGCCCGCGCCATCGCCCAAGGGTCAGCGCCAATGGCCATATTTTGAATGTAATCGGCTTCCTTTAGTTCTATCCCGAGGCTCGCCAGCTGCTCCTGAATCGCGCGCAAATACAGAGGCTCGGAATTGACCAACACGCCATCATGGTCAAAGAGTAGGTGGGTGTATGTCACAGGGATAAGACAGGGGCGAGGCCCGAAACTAGGCTACCCTATATCTGTCGATTTGAATGTCTTCTTCGCCAATGTCCGAGTAGTTGTCGGTCACTCGACCCCGAATATACTCCTGCCATGAGAAGGCCCGGTAACGCGGCTTATCCTCTGCGGCTAACCATGGTTCAATGACCGCATCGACTCTGGGCTGAAAAAAGAACGGGATACTAAAACGCCCTCCAAGATTGGTAATCGGCACCACCCTGTGCACGCCCGCGATGCAGCGATCATTGGTCCAAACCTGCAGGACGTCACCGATGTTTACCACGACGGCTCCATCCAATGGCGGCACATCGATCCAGCCATGGGCTCGCGATTGTGCCTGCAGGCCGCCGCAATCGTCCTGCAACAGCAGCGTAATTGCGCCGGGATCGGTGTGATGATGCAGGGCCATATCGCCCAGCGGCGTGACCGACTCGCGTTCAGCGGCGGGCACGGGATCTTGCGCAGGATAGAAGTTCAATCGCGCAGCACTGGTGTGGGCAGGCCCGAATCCTCGCGCCATGGTATTTTCAACCGCTTCAAAGGGTAAGCCCAAGCCACCAAGGACCATGCACATGGTGGTTTCCGAGAGCTCGGTAAAGGCCCTAAAAAATTCCGTTAACGCAGGTCGAAAATGATTTGGCCGATCAGGCCAGCGCGTATGTCGCAGCGGGTTACGCGAAATGTGACCACCGGCCTTAAAGTCGAACACTTCTTTCTGATCGCGACGCTGCTTGGTGAGTTCCCGGTCATAGTAGCCCAGTGGATTTTCCGCATCTCGATACACTGCGACTTTCTGTTCCCGGGGCATGGCAAAAAAGTCTGCTGCTGCCGAGAATACGTTTTGCACCTGGGTGTCGCAACCGTGGTTTACCAGCAGAAAAAAGCCGTGATCCTCGCATGCCTCCACCAGGGCCAGTTGATCAATGGCGGCTAGCCCGCCTTCTCTAAAGGCCTGTAAATCGACTACTGGAATGTTTTGCATGACTGTTTCTCCGCACGCTCCCCGACAAATCCATCGGTTTATTCGGACCTATGATGTTACGTTGAACTGCGCCGAATGCACATTCGCGCAACTGCCGCGTTAATCTCGGTGCCGTTGTCGGCAGGCTCAGATATCAAGCCCTCATACTGATGCAGAACATCAAAGCTAACTTGGGACTCATGAAGCTGCCTCGATAAATCGCCGGAAGCCACACGAAAACGATCACTGCCTGGACCACTGACTCGTTCCGCGCCATCCCACTGCAGGTGTTCTTCGAGCACTAGAATGCCGCGCGGTGCCAAGGCGTGTAGCAATCGTGGTAGCAATGTTGGTGCAACGAAACGGATCATGACCGCGAGGGCGTAGGTGTTTAAAGGCAGGGAGCAACCTAGCTTGAGCATATCACTACACTGCCAATTTACGCGCAGGTGCTCGGCTATGGCGGTATTTGCCCCCTGAGCAATGGCGACGGGCGACACATCAACTGCATCCACCGCAAGACCATGGGATGCCAAGAACAAACTGTTACGACCGGGCCCGCAGGCCATATCCAGTGCACGCCCATCTTCTGGAATTACGCCATCTTGATGAAGCTGCTGCAGGTAAGCACTAGGCCAATAACGCTGCGCGTAAGCACCCTCACGGTAACGCAGATCCCACCGCTGACGATCTGATGGATTTTTTGATTCGGGATTTTCCGTTCTCATGGCCATACTCTAACCCATAGTATTTTGTGCAGTTGCATGCAGACATTGTAGAAGCTAGCGTTGACGCCCCTTTCATCCGGGCACTTACCTTGGACTCAAGCACTGACCAAACTCGCCTTGATAAAGCCGCTATTTGGCTATCGGGCCTGTGCCTGCTTCACTGTTTGTCAGTGCCCTTGGCTTTTCTGCTGGCACCCTCCGTATCTAGTTGGCTCGACGCGACAGAAACGCAAACCCATTGGCTACTCTTCGGACTGGCAGTGCCGATCAGCTGCGTCGCGCTCTATCGGGGCTATCTACGAGAGCCTAATCTGCTGACGGTTTCTACTGGTGTCCTGGGTTTAATATTAATGCTGCTGGCTGTACTTCACCTGCTGGGAGAGGAACTTGAAATCGTTTTAACAACCCTAGGTGTTGTTTTGGTGATGGTGGCCCATATTCGTAACTTGCATGTCGGCCATGATCACGCCGGCGAAACTAGCTGAACCCGCACACCCAAGTGCTTTGTGGAGATCACTATGAAATATGACAACATACTGCAAACCATCGGCAACACGCCCATCGTCAAGCTCAATCGGATAGCGCCTGAGCATGTCGATATGTATGTGAAAGTTGAGTCCTTCAACCCCATGGCGTCTGTAAAAGACCGACTGGCTTACGCGATCATTAAGGAAGCGCGGGACAGCGGCGCGCTGAAGCCAGGGCAAACGGTGATCGAAGCCACCAGTGGCAATACGGGAATCGCGCTGGCCATGGTGTGCGCTGTAATGGGGCACCCCTTTGTTGCCACAATGGTCGAGACCTTTTCTATCGAGCGTCGCAAAGTCATGCGCGCACTCGGTGCCAAGGTCATTTTGACCCCTGCAGCAGAACGCGGCAGCGGCATGGTTGCCAGGGCACAAGCGCTAGCAGAAAAACACGGTTGGTTTTTGGCGCGCCAGTTTCAAAACACCGCCAATCCAGATTTTCATGCCAGTACGACGGGACCAGAAATCTTGCGGGACTTTGCCGGTGAGCGTTTGGACTATTGGGTGACGGGGTGGGGTACAGGCGGCACCTTGTCGGGCGCAGGGCGCACTCTCAAGGCAGCCAGGCCGAACATTCAAGTCGTCGCTGCTGAACCCGAGCAGGCGGCCCTGCTGTCAGGAGGCGAATGGTCACCGCATAAAATACAGGGCTGGACACCAGATTTCATTCCGGAAGTTCTGGATCGAGACATCGCCGACCACGTGATCCCCGTGAACGAGGATGAATCCATGGCCTGCGCTTTGCGCCTGGGTCGAGAAGAGGGCATCTTCGTGGGGATCTCGGCTGGTGGCACCCTGAGTGCATCGCTAAAAATTGCTGAGCAAGCGCAGCACGGGAGCGTCATCGTGACCATGTTAGCGGATACCGCTGAGCGATATATTTCAACGCCCTTGTTCGCTGATATTAACGAAGGGTCCGATGATAAATGGCTAGCCCAGCTGAACTGAAATAAAGACTCACAAACTAAGCCGGCAACAATAGCCTTGTTGCTACCGCTTGGGTTGAGCGTGTCAACTCGCGGCGTGCGATAAAGCGCCGCATCGCTCGAGGGTCGGACTGGCGAGAAGTTTCCCAAGACGTAAAGTCTGGATACCACGTCAGCAGATGCAGCCTGCACTCTTGCGACGAGGACATGGTTTGTGCGGGAGCAAACAGACCCATAGGCTCGGCGCTGAAGGCCTTGGCTCCCTCAAAGGTTTGCCATGCCGCGCTGGATAGAGACACAGCCTCATCTAAGTGCTCATAGGGTAGCCAGAAATCTCGGAATACATAGACACCTGGGCGCGTAAGCGGCATCGACGACAGCGGACGTACGGTGGCTTTAACAATCCACTGACGTTCAACCTCACAATCTCTCGGCCGCTGCCAATTATCCTCAAGCTCAGGATGGGCGCTGACGATAATAAGCTGATGGGCCGCCAATCCAAACACGCCCTGCCAAATACCCCATAGAGTTGTTGTTGGATGATCGGTGAAACTCTCTCTGATTCGGTCTGCCCAAGCCTGCAGATGTTGATCCGGGCAGTTCATGATGCGCTTGGTATAAGTTTGGTCGTTCATATCAGTTACCTGCGATTGCCAAACGCGGGCTATCGCAGCATTGCCGGGTAGTCGAGTTCAGCACCCCACAGCACTTGAGCCACGCTTGCATAGCGCGATTCGTTAACAAAGCCGTGATGACGAAGCGTTTCCATGTCGCGATTGATACGATCTAAGGGGTGGCCTCCCTCGGTCATCGTGGTGCCGGCAACACTTCCCATGAGCCGCACCACCTCCGCTGAGGTTTGTACTGCATGCGTTCCTGCCAGATAAAGGTCTGCGCGATGTTCGGGGGTTGCCTGTAATCCATCGAGCGCGCGCTGCCAGGTCATTTCCAGAGCGTTATAAAACATCAGCCTCGCCGAACGATACAGCGCCAATGCCCGACCAAAGTGGCCTTGCGCCATATGTTTTTCCGTCAGCTTACTTGCGCCACCACCCGGTGTCTTGGTTTTCACCAGCGATGCAACTTCTTCAATGGCCTGTTTCGCAAGACTCAGCGCTACTGGAACGTAGGTAGCAAAAACAATGCGTGATGGACACCGATATAGGGCGCCCACGTAGTAGGCGTTCAATGGCGTCTCAGGTTGTGCTGGCGGTACAACCTGCAATGAGGGCACCGTGACATGGTCGATCAGTACATCATTACTGCCTGAGCCTCGCATACCTAGCGTATTCCAGTTGTCTCTCACCTGGCATTGGTCGATGGCGATTACGGCGTTGTGCATTTCATTGTCGATCATCACTGGCGACATGATCCACTCAGCAAAATTACAGCCGCTCACAAATCTTTGCGTACCAGAGATTTCTACGCCTCCAGAGACGTGTACACCACGCAGCGGCGTATGGCCGCTGGCAGCGATCAGTCGATCTGGGTTGTCAGCCCAAAGCGTTTCGACCAGCTCCGCGGGCCACTTGGCAGCCATGAGTTTGGCAGCATTGAACACCATGATGTGCCATGCAGCGGCGGTATCGGCGTCGGCTACTGCTTCACAGACTGCCGCACAGGTCATCGGGCTAACCTCGTCACCACCGAGTCCCTCGGGTAAGAACAAGCGGGGTATGCGTGCTTCTACGATGGCCGCAAAGCTGTCTTCATGGAGGCGACAGGCTTGCTCAGACCAGCTCGAATGTGCCGCCACACGCTCTTTTACCGCTGCGATGCGCTCCAGCGCTTGTTGTTGTTCACAAAGCACTTGTTGTGCCGTCATTGTGCCCCCTATCTCGGCGAATACGTGTAGCTGCAGGTTGCCTTTGTGTTAACAATAGTGACACACAAAACCGCCGGACTCAGCATCCAACAGGCTGGCCACATCGATACAACCTGCTGTTGTCCAACTGCCGACGACCATTAACAATCCTTTTTGCTGCCCGCGACATGGTCTCTACAGAGGCCTACCAATTTAATTGCTAGTTTTGCGAAACGCTAAGATGTTGAGATTTATGGACTTTCACAAATTGAAACAATTTTTGCCGCAAGTGCGGCTTTTCATCCGAAAAAAGTTCTGTATCCTGACAGTCCTCACCAGCTGTAGCTGTACATACATACAGTAATTTTCCTCGGCAGGGCAATTGCATTGATGTAGCGTCAGCTCAGCTGGTTGAGACCACTCTTCGCCCGCCGACCTCGTCAACCTGTCCTTGACCGAAGTCCTAGGCAAAAGTCTTAGCCAAACGTCTAGGTGCTTGTCGTTCTAAAGTGCGGGAAATGCAGGCAGCCGCTCACTCCAGGGATAGGACGCATCGCCAACCGCGAGAAATTCTGGGTTAAGCAGACTCTCCTTGGTGTTGTAGGCCAGCACTTGACCATCTGGGGTATAAACACCCCCACCCGCCGCCGTCAGCACTGCTTGGGCTGCCCCGATATCCCATTCGCTTGTCGGACCAAGACGGGGATAGACGTCAGCACCACCTTCAGCTAACACACATAGCTTGAGGGAACTCCCGACAAAACGGCGCTGACATTCGGTAAATTGGGATGCCAGCTCGGTAAGGTATCCCTCCAATCGCTCACCACCGTGGTTGCGGCTTGCAACCACCCGAACGACAGATTCTGCATCGTCATAGCCCGTTCCAGACAACACCTGTCTGTAGCCATTGACGTCGACATAAGCGCGCCGTCTCGGATCACTCTGGTTTAAGTCACCGACGTAAATTTTTTGCTGTACCGGCACGCCCACAACACCAAAGACGGCTTCGTTAGCGGCGATCAACGCGACATTCACTGTGAATTCTCCGTTGCGGTTGACGAATTCCTTGGTGCCATCTAAGGGATCCACAAGCCAATAACGGGGCCACTGCGACCGCTCGGAAAAGGGGGGCGGTGCCGACTCTTCGGAGATAATTGGAATATTGGGTGTCAGGGATTGCAGGCCCGCAACGATGGCATGATGTGATGCCAGGTCCGCCTGGGTCAGCGGCGACTCATCTCTCTTTGTTTCAATTTCGAAGTCAGTCTCGTACACCTTGAGGATGGCGGCGCCAGCCTCCTCGACGATCTGGGTTACGCTCTCCACCCAATCTTGCGGGATAGCATGGTCCATAATTAATCCTCGTCGTTGTCAAAGTCGTTTGCATAGTTCTCAAACACTGCTGCACAGCAAATGTGGCAAGCATAGTGTCAATGCTGCGATCGCGCGGGCTTCGAAGAATTCCTCGTGTTCGAGTAACTCGTCGATTTTTCCGAGTGGCCAAAGCACTAGTTCTGGCGGCTCGGGCTCATCGCCAGGAAGTTTATGAATGTAGAGATTATTGGCCATCACCACGTTAATGGTAAAACCCATATGTCCTGGCGCAATGCTAAGGCGCTTCACAAAGCGAGTTTCGTTCGCGCCAAAACCAACCTCCTCAGCGAGTTCTCGATTCGCTGCTGCTTCAAGACTCTCCCCTGGCTCTGCAGCACCCTTAGGCAAGGTGAGTTGGAACTCATGAAAACCCGCGGCATATTCTCGAATGAGCAGAAGCTCGTCGTTAGCGTTTACCGCCACCACGATCACTCCCTGCTCCCCGACCGCAGGCAACCGCTCGTAGACACGCTCGACACCATTGCTGAATGTTAAGTGCAGCTCTTCTATCTTGAAAAACCGACTCTGGGCAACAGTTTGAGCCTTACGAATGATAGGTAACGGCATGAGAATTCACACTTAAATCAGTATATCGCGGTTATTATAGGCGGCTTTGATCAACAACCGTGGCATTTCATTCCACTGCTAGGGCAAGCCGCGCGCATCGGTCATCTTCAACTTATAGCAAACTTCGCAGAGGGCACCTCTCTTCCATGAACGTCAATCGACATCACACCTTGGTGCCCTGGGACACTATCGATACCGTGCTCCTAGATATGGACGGCACGCTTTTAGACCTCAACTACGACAATCAAATTTTTTCGCACCTCTTACCGTCAGCCTTTGCGGACTATCACAGTCTGACTCTTGAAGAGGCGCGCCAGCAGCTAAATGACCACATGACGAAACTCAAAGGCACCATGGACTTTTATCGGTTGGATTATTGGCACAAAGCGACAAAGGTCGACGTCTTAGCCCTACACGAGCAGGCTGCAGATCTGATCCGCTTTTTGCCCAGTGCCGAAGCATTTCTGAAGGTGCTGTCAAAGCACGGCAAACGCGTTTTTATCGTCACTAACGCGGACCGGCAATCCTTCACGATCAAGGATAGAGCGCTACAGTTAGCAGCGCGTGTTAACAAAGTGATATCCAGCCACGATTTTGGCTCACCAAAGGAAGATAACGCCTTTTGGATATGGCTGACCGAACAATTTTACATTAACCCCAAAACCACGCTGTTTGTTGACGATACGCCAAGGGTGCTTAGGGCCGCGGAGGTCTTCGGTATTGCTCATACCCTTGCTGTTGCGCAACCAGATCAGAAGCGCCCACCTCGCGACATGCAAGATTGGACCAACTTCAAACACTATGACCACTTAATTGCGGAGCTGGGATGACCGCCGTGCGAATAGATCGATGGCTGTGGGCGGCTCGATTTTTCAAAACCCGCTCCTTGGCTAAATCTGCAGTAGAGGGCGGCAAGGTGCATGTGGATGGCAAACGTGTGAAACCGTCAAAAGAATTGCGTCCTGGCCAGACCCTGGAAATTCGGCGCGGCGATCTAGTGCAAACCGTTGTCGTGCAGGAACTTTCTCAGCAACGGGGTCCTGCGACCAAAGCGCAGGCGCTGTATGCAGAAACTTCCGAGAGCATAGAGCTTCGCGAGCAGCGAAAAAGCATACGGCGTATGGAGCGTGCCGGCCTGACGGTGCCCAGCTCTCGACCCGATAAAAAAGATCGCCGCGCACTTGCCCAGCTTCGAGGTCTAGATCAAAGCTGGCAACAGGCCCCGGACACTTAGCCAACCTCCTGGAAACCTTTATGGACGTTCTCTTTCGCTTTAGTTTTGCCGATCTACCGATTCGCGGGCAGTGGGTCCGCCTGCAGTCCTCACTGCAAGCTGCACGTCAATTCCGAGCATATCCACCCCAGGTCAGTCACTTGCTGGGACAGATGTTGGCAAGCGTTGCGATGATCGCTGACAATCTCAAATTCTCCGGTGCGGTCGCTCTGCAATCCCAGGGCAATGGCGCGCTGCGGCGATCACTTGCAGAGTGTCGAGACCACACTAACCTGCGCGGCATTATGCATTTGAGCGATGACGCCAGTTTTCCGCCAAGTTATCAGGACATTGGGGCCTGGCTCGGTGCAGGACAGCTTGCCATTACGCTACTGCCCGATGAAGACACCGGGATGCAGCGGTATCAAGGATTGGTCACACTTGACCAAGCTAATCTGGCCGGCTGTCTGGAAGACTACTTTAAGCGTTCCGAACAACTCAATACCCGTCTCTATTTCGCGGGCGGTGCCGAGTATGAATCTGATGTCGGGGTTACGGGACTATTACTGCAGCGGCTGCCCAATCACCCTGGTGTTGCGGACACCCAAAGCGATGCCGCCCAAGATGCTTGGGAAACACTTACCGCATTGGCTGCAACGGTAACCGATGAGGAGCTGGCGACCCTGGATGCACCCGCACTGCTGCGCCGTCTTTTCCATGACTACTCTTGCACATTGCATCCAGGCAAAAGGCTGCAGTATAAGTGCACATGCGATCGAGAGCGGACAGATAACACTTTGATGATGCTCGGCAAGGAAGATTTGACCGCCCTGCTGATTGAGCGCGGCGAGATAACCGTAGACTGTGAGTTTTGCGGTATGCGCTACGGTTACCAGCAGGCCGATGTTGACCGAGTTGTTGATCGTATTGACACTCTAAAGGAGGCGTCCGAGGGCGGTCTGCTGCATTGATTTAGGGGCCCAGAGTCGTTTTACACAGAGGCAAGCAACATATGCCCAGATTTCGTGCATTCTCGACACGGCAAACTCTGGCATAATCTCGCGCCGCTTATCGGTACCCATTTTGCAAAATAATATGACTACAAATACTTTGATCGACCTGCCTACCGCAGATCTTGCTGAGCAGGCAGTGACGCGCGGTGAGGGTAAATTTGCCAGCAATGGCGCCATCGTCGTAGAAACCGGTGCGCGAACCGGTCGTTCTCCGAAGGATCGTTTTATCGTGGACGAACCTTCCACATCAGAGTCAATCGACTGGGGGGATATTAACCAACCGATTTCCGCAGATGTCTTCGATCATCTTTGGGATCGCGTGCAAGTCCATGTCGCTGAGCGTGAAACATTTTTGTCCCATCTGCATGTAGGAGCGGACCCTGAACATTACCTGCCAATCGAAGTGACTACCGAATACGCCTGGCACGGACTATTTGGTCGATCGCTTTTTATCACACCAGATCACTACAATCCTTACAAAAAAGAGGTGTGGAGTATTGTCAATGCGCCAACGTTTCAATGCGACCCTGATCGCGATGGTACCAATAGCGACGGTGCAGTGATGATTAACTTTGCCCAGTGCAAAGTGCTGATCGCTGGTATGAGATACGCCGGCGAGATGAAGAAGTCTATGTTCTCGGTTCTGAATTTTCTATTGCCAGAAAAAGATGTTCTACCGATGCACTGCTCTGCCAACGCTGGCCCCAAGGAGGACGTTACTTTGTTCTTTGGGCTATCAGGCACTGGCAAGACCACGCTGTCTGCCGATCCTGACCGCCTGCTGATCGGTGATGATGAGCACGGTTGGGGTAGGGGCACAGTCTTCAACTTCGAGGGTGGGTGCTACGCCAAGTGCATTGATCTCACGCGTAAAAACGAACCTGTCATCTATGACGCGATTCGCTTCGGTGCCATTGTCGAAAATGTTGTCATCGATGAGGCGCGCAACCCGGACTACGCGGACAGCTCGCTAACGGAAAATACGCGTGCCTGTTATCCACGCAGCAATATCGACGCCAAAGTTCCGGAGAATCGAGGCGGCGAGCCGAACAACATCATTTTCCTGACCTGTGACGTGAGCGGTGTACTGCCACCCGTTTCCATCCTGTCAAAAGAAGCAGCGGCATATCACTTTTTGTCTGGCTACACCGCAGCGGTAGGCTCCACCGAAATTGGTTCTACCGAAGCGTATAAAGCCACGTTTTCAACCTGCTTTGGTGCGCCATTCTTTCCTCGCCCAGCGGGTGTCTATGCCGACCTTTTGATCAAGCGTATTGAAGAGTTTGGCTCTCGCGTTTATTTGGTCAATACCGGTTGGACGGGGGGTGGATACGGTGTAGGCGAGCGTTTCAGTATACCCACTACCCGGGCAATCATTGCCGCGATACAAAGCGGGGCTCTAGCAGACGCAACTACCTCTCATGTCACTGGCTTGAATCTTAATATTCCGATAGCTGTTCCTGGCGTCGATTCAAATTTGTTGAACCCTCGAGATACGTGGTCGGACAAAGAAGCGTACGATAAAGCAGCATCAAGCTTAGTAGGTAAGTTCCAAGAAAATTTCCAGCGCTTTGACGTAGAGCCAAGCATTGTTGCAGCGGGACCAAGCGCCTAACCTGTATCTTTGCATAATGCCCTGACCGGGGCGCGCAGTGTGTCCGGTTTTGGTGGTGTTTTACGTTTTCGGGGAAGCACGATCTAGCCATGCAGTTGGACGACGCCAAAATACGTGTTTTAGGGCAGCCGAATTCGGGACTGGATAGCCTTATAAGAGGCATCGAGAAAGAAAGCCTTCGAGTCAACCCCGATGGGTCGTTATCTCAGCTACCGCATCCCAGGGCTCTCGGTTCTGCTCTGACGCATCGGGCTATCACCACAGATTTTTCTGAAGCCCAGCTGGAACTAATCACCGGCACCCATCCGAACCCAGAGGGCGTGCTGGGAGAGCTATCGGATATTCACGCGTTCGTGCAACAGAATCTCGGCAATGAACTTCTTTGGCCCAGCAGCATGCCGTGCATTCTCGCCGCCGATCAGGCCAAAATCCCTTTGGGACAATACGGCTCATCAAACATTGCCCAGGCGAAAACCGTTTACCGACGAGGTCTGGGCAACCGTTACGGCCGCCTGATGCAGACCATTTCGGGCATTCACTACAATTTTTCTGTGCCTAATCGGCTATGGGACGCTCTCGGAAGATCTGATCAACACAGCCAAACCGAGGCGTACTTTGGGATGATACGCAACTTTCGCCGGTGGAGCTGGCTGCTGCTATACCTGTTTGGCGCGGCTCCCGCAGTATGCCGATCCTTTGTTCATGGCTCGGATCACGGTTTAGAGTCCTTTAACGATGGCAGCCTTTACTTACCGCATGCCACAAGTCTGCGTATGGGGCGTCTGGGTTACCAAAGCAAGGCGCAAAGCGCCCTAGACGTGTCTTATAACTCCGTGGCCGATTATTCGCGCTCCATGCGAATTGGCCTGACCGAAAGCTATCCAGACTACGCTGCTATTCGCCATGAAGAAGGCCAGCAGCATCCGCAGCTGAACGATGCTGTGCTGCAAATTGAAAACGAGTTCTACGGCACTATTCGTCCCAAACGCACCACGCGCAGCGGCGAGCGACCACTGGCGGCGCTCAACGAGCGGGGGGTGGAATACGTAGAAGTACGATGTGTCGATCTCAATCCTTTCGAACCCTTGGGCATAAATGCCGAACAGATCCGGTTTCTTGACACGTTTTTGTTGCTCTGTTTGCTGGCTCCCTCACCTCCAGACTCGGCCGAGTCTCGGGCCAGCTTAAGCCGAAATCAGACGCGCGTGGTCGAGCGCGGTCGTGAACCCGGGCTTCAACTTGAGACCGATACCGGTCTTGTCGTCCTGGCTGATTGGGCTATGCAACTGCTTGAGGCATGCGAGCCCATCGTCGGAGCCTTAGATCGAGCAACACGTAGTGGCGCGAGAGACTCCGATTCTGTGTCTGAAGGTCCGACAGACACTTACGGCACTAGCCTGCAAACGCAAAAGGATAAAGTCAGCCGTCCAGCCATGACACCATCTGCAAAGGTGATCGCTGCAATGGCCATACATGGCTCTTTCTTCGAGTTTACCATGCACCAAGCACAGGAGATTCAGCGGCATTTGCAGGCCATCCCTGTGACGCAGGCAGCAATCGCAGCACTACAAAAAGAGTCCGCAGACTCCTTGCGTCGCCAAGCAGAAGTAGAGGCCGCTGACATCCAGACATTCGAGGAATTTCTGGAAGACTATCTTGCGCTCCCCTAGGGCGTGGTTTCAGCATAGGGCTCAGTGAGAAGGTGAATTTTCTAGCGCACTGCGCCCTGGCATTTGAGGCCAGTCAACGCTGGACTCATGGCCAAGATATGCGCTACGGGCTCCTTGCCGGCGCCATTTTTGCTGACTTTGGCAAAGGTCCGATCGACCGAAGCTTACCGGTGGCCCTGCAAACGGGCATTCGTCTGCATCGAAGAATTGATGCGTTCGCGGGTCAACACCAAGCCGTGCGTGAGAGCTGCGCCGTCTTTCCAAAGAGGCTGCGTCGTTACGCCCCTATTTTTCTCGACATACTTGGCGACTACTACCTGTCACAGCATTGGGATGAATATTATTCGCACTCGCGGAGCACTCTGAGTCAGCAGTGTTACCAAGCCTGCGACGTCAACGCACAGTATTTAAGTGCCGAACAATCTGCACAGATGGCGCGTTTCCTGGGATATATGCGCGACACCGACTTATTAGCCAGCTATCACGATTGGCATCATATTGAGCGTGCCATTCGCTCTGTTATGCGCCGTCTCAACAAATTATCGCTGCAAGACCAGGCAATCACGGCTGTCTACGACTTACGCGATTCAGGTGAGGCGGCTTTCGACATATACTTTGGCGAGATGCGACATGCCCTTCTCGATTGGGCATCGCTTATCTCAAGTGCAATCGATGGCACTCAATCCAATAGCCAGTGAGAAACAACGTGAAAGCCGTACTTTGTGAATCCTTCGGTCCCGCCGAAAACTTAACCTTGGCCGACATAGAGGCACCTCAGCTTCTACCGGGGCATGTCATTGTCAAGATCCGTGCATGTGCGCTGAATTTTCCTGATGTGCTTATGATCGAGGGCAAGTATCAATCATTGCCGCCCTTTCCATTTACACCCGGTGGAGAGTTTGCTGGGGTCGTCAGCGAGGTTGCCGATGACGTAGAAAACTGGCAGTTGGGCGATGAAGTGTTCGGAGCCTGCGGTCACGGCGCCATGGCAGAGCATATTTGTGTATCTGCCAAATCTTTGCGCGCCAAGCCTCAAAGTATGGGGTTTGCCCAGGCTTCGGGTATTAGTACCACCTATGGCACCTCGTACTACGCCCTCAAACAACGCGCCAATCTCCAAGCGGGGGAGACATTGTTAGTGCTAGGGGCGGCCGGCGGGGTAGGGCTGGCAGCGGTAGAGCTCGGCAAAGCCATGGGGGCGCGCGTTATTGCCGCGGCTTCAAGCCCAGAAAAGTTGCGGATTGCCCAGCAAGCAGGTGCAGATGACCTGATTGATTACAGCGATGGTGAGCTGAAGGAAAAAGTGAAAACCCTGACAGAGGGTAAGGGTGTGGACGTCATATACGATCCGGTCGGCGGTCCGATGTTTGATCAATGTATGCGCTGCATTAACTGGGGCGGGCGGGTGCTCATTGTGGGTTTTGTTGGCGGCGACATTCCCAAGGTTCCGACCAATTTGATTTTGCTAAAAAGCTGCCAGGTCGTTGGCGTCTTTTACGGTGCGTTCTCTGGTCGCTTTCCTGCAGAGAACCAACAAAACTTCGTCGAAATTATTGACATGTTCAATAGCGGCAATCTAAAAGCCCTGGTCGGTGGGGAGTATGGGTTAGACGACTATGTAGATGCGTTGAATTGTCTGTCGCAAAGGCGCGCTGTTGGCAAGATTGTGGTGAATGTCTGATGCTAAACATGCAAAAACCGGAACAGTGGGGAGCTCTCGTCTGCCTAGGCGCGGGTAGCTTTTTATATATCGGCTTGGTGGTGGAGTTTGCTTTAGGGTTGGCACCTTGTCCGCTATGTATGATGCAGCGCGTCTGGTTTGCCCTCGCTGGGATCGTGACAATAATTGGCCTAACGCACAATCCAAGATGGGGTATCTACCCACTACTCAGCGCACTATGCGCAATGATCGGCGGCGGTTTTGCGATTCGCCAGCTATGGTTACAAAGTCTGCCACCAGATCAGGTACCGAGCTGCGGGCCCGACCTGGCCTACATGATCGACGCCTTCCCCTTGGCAGAGCTCTTAACCGCAATGACATCAGGGACAGGCGATTGTGCCGCTGTTTACGACGTGATCCCATTGATGAGCATCGCCGGATGGGCCTTGTTGGGTTTCATCATTATTTTTGCTGGCAGTGTCATGCAGTTACGTCTGGGGCTTCGCTAGGCAGATCACCCGTACCGCAAGTGTGCGTTAGCGAGTGCGTGTTAAAACTACAGCTGGTCTCGCTGGGGTCGACGCTGCTATATTCCTTGGCCCTTTTTGAGTGATGCTGAGATCTTTAGCTTGGCAGTGGTTTGGGAAGTGCTATGACACATTCAGTCGCCAACATTTTGGTGGTAAACAGTAAGGGCGGCTGCGGCAAAACGACGGTAGCAACAAACCTTGCCGTAGCCTATGCAAATGGCGGCAAAAGCGTTGCGCTTTTTGACTGCGATCGGCAGGCCAGCGCGCGGCAATGGGCCGGCGCACGCGATTTAGACCTTCCGAGTATAGAGCTTTATCACCGCCCAGATCCCGCAAAAATCGACCCAGGTATCATGGCTCGCTACGACACGTGTATTTTCGACTCTGGACCCGGCATTTCTACTCAACCGATGCTACGAACCGAGTTTGAAGCGTTACTAAAGCTGTGTGATGTCATCGTCGTGCCAATGCTATCCTCGACTTGGGACATTCAAGCTGGGAAAAATTTTGTCACCCAACTGATGACACACCGGGTCTGGCGGAATGCACCGAAACCCATCGCGGTGGTAGGAAATCGCATCAGTACCAACCTCGCAGGTCAGCAACACCTGCAGCACTTTTTGAGATGTCTAGACGTACCGGCAGTCTCAGAGTTTCGCGAGTCTCCCATTTACGCCGAAGCAGGTGACAGGGGGAAGGGAATCGTTGAGTTGAAGAGCAATCGAGCCGCTCGCAAAGAATATAAAGCCTGGCGCACGCTTATCTGCTGGATCGATGAAAAATCGCGTCAGGCCAAATCAGAGCGCCTGCCCGGCATTCCCTTGGCAGCATCACACTCAAAAAGTCGCACAGAAAAAGGCATTGGCGATGCCGCCACGGAGCGCACCTAGACGGCATGCATCTTGCTCTGTCGGGGTGATCTATCTTTATTTCGAAATCGTGGCGTTTTAGCCCATGCTGCAAGTTCAAAACCTGACCTTTGAGCGCGGCGAGCAAAAGCTCTTTAGTGACGTCAACTTGGTGGTTTATCCGGGCCAAAAGGTTGCCATCGTCGGACGCAATGGCGTTGGCAAATCTACTTTCTTCAACTTGCTCCTGGGACGGTTAGAAGCAAGCGTGGGCGAAATCTCCTATCCGCAGACATGGCTTATGGGCTACATGGCTCAGGAAGTGGAGCCAACAGAAAGGCCGGCCCTCGAATATGTCATTGACGGCCACCAAGCTCTCCGCGAGGTTCAGGCAAAGATTGCAGTTGAGCAAAATCCTGAGACCTTGGCGACCCTATATAGCGCGCTCGACGACCTGGGTGGCTATCAGGCGGAAGCTCGCGCTGGCGAGATTTTGTACGGTTTGGGTTTTTCGGCAGCGCAGATTGACCAGCCTTATCGGAGTTTTTCAGGCGGCTGGCGAATTCGGTTAAATCTGGCGCAGGCATTGATGTCTCCGGCTGATATATTGCTCCTGGACGAGCCGACCAATCACCTCGATTTGGAGGCCATACTTTGGCTGGAGAGTTGGTTGCTCAAGTTTCAGGGCGCGCTTTTGATCATCGCCCACGATCGCGCTTTCCTGGACAACACCGTCGATCGTGTTCTGCATCTGTCTGGCGAAGATGCCCACGTTTATCGCGGCAACTACACGGCTTTCGAGCGATTGCGCGGCGAAGAACTCGAACGCCAGCAAGCTATGGCCGCTAAACAGCAAGCCCAGGTCGCCCACATCCAGCAATTTGTCGATCGCTTTCGCGCCAAGGCGAGCAGGGCAAAACAGGTACAAAGCCGCATCAAAGCACTGGAGAAGATGCGCTCACAGGCAATACTTCATGTTGATTCTGGCTATCGCGTCTGTTTTTCAGATCCTGAGAAAGTCTCCAACCCGCTGTTTAGCTTTCGAAATCTGAGTCTTGGATATGGCGATAGCACCGTTTTACGCAACATCGGTCAGACCATATTGCCAGGTGCACGCATCGGTGTGCTGGGCGTTAACGGCGCGGGAAAATCCACGCTGCTCAAGGCTATTGTCGGAGAGCTGCGACCTCAAGCCGGCGACTTTCAAAGGGGTACCCATGCCCCCATTGGATATTTCGCCCAGCATCAACTCGAAGCTCTAGACTCCAGTGCTACCGCCTTCGCTTCCATGAGCGCGCTGCGAAAAGACTTTTCTGAACAACAGTGCCGTGATTTTCTGGGGGGATGGGGCTTCGACGCCAATATGATATCGCGGCCTATTCGCAGTTTATCCGGTGGCGAAAAAGCGCGATTTGTGCTGGCACAGCTTGCCGCTGAAAGGCCTGCCTTACTGGTGCTCGACGAGCCAACGAACCACCTTGACTTGGACATGCGCGACGCTCTGGCTCTTGCCCTGCAAGCCTACGTCGGCGCTGTGCTCATTGTGGCCCACGATAGAGATTTGTTAGAAAAGATTGTCGACGAGCTGTGGGTTGTCGAGGAGGGCGGGCTACACAGCTACAGTGGAGATCTTAATCAGTACACAGCCAGTCGGCTGTCGAATATCACTTCTGGCCCGCGCACAAAAACAGCGCCGGCCACCGACGCGAGATCAAAAAAAGAACAGCGTCGAGAGCGCGCCGCATCGCGGGCGTCTTTGTCTCACCTGAAAAAAGAAGTCCGCAATCTGGAAGCCGAGTTGGAGGAAGCCATCGCAGATCTTCAGCGCATGGAGTCAACCTTGGCGGATGAGAAAACCTATAGTGGGCTAGCGCCAGACGAATTGACCGAGCTGCTCACTCGGGCCGGTACGAAACGTCAGGCCCTAGAGCGAGTCGAGGAAAATTGGTTAGAGGCTGTGGCCAGACTAGAATCTCACGACGAAAACTGACCAAGGGTCGGCTATACTCTCGCGCTCGCCAACAGGAGCCACCATGCGCCGCTTTCCTAAGACAAGACTACGTCGAAACCGCGAGCAGGATTTTATTCGGCGCTTAGTGCGTGAGCAAAAAGTGACTGCCGATGATTTAATCTATCCCATGTTCGTCATAGGCGGTGATAACTGCTCAACCGAGATCACTTCAATGCCTGGCATTTCTCGGATTTCCGTCGACCTTGTCGTACAGGAAGCCAGCATGCTTTTTGATCTGGGATTGCCGGCTATTGCGTTATTCCCCAATGTCGACCGTAGTCAACGCACCCTCGATGGTGCGGAGGCTTATAATGAAAAAGGTCTGATCCCCACCGCTGTAAGGGCTATTAAAGCTCAGGTACCTGAACTGGGCATTATCACGGACGCGGCACTCGACCCGTACACCAGTCACGGTCAAGACGGTATTCTGGATGAATCCGGCTACGTGAGTAATGACATTACGGTCGCGGCGCTGCAAAAACAGGCGGCCGTTTGCGCCGAGGCGGGAGCTGACGTAATCGCTCCTTCAGACATGATGGATGGCCGGATTGGCGCGATTCGCGATCAACTCGACAAGGGCGGATACACTAATACGCGGATAATGGCCTATTCAGCTAAGTATGCCTCCTCCTACTATGGTCCGTTTCGCGATGCCGTTGGCGCCTCAGCTACATTGGCCAAGGGCAACAAAAACACCTATCAGATGGACTCAGCAAACAGCGATGAAGCCCTGCATGAGGTGGCTCTCGATATCGAAGAGGGCGCGGACATGGTTATGGTTAAGCCTGGACAACCTTATCTGGACGTGGTGCACCGCGTGAAAGATAAGTTCCAAGTTCCAACCTTTGCCTATCAAGTAAGTGGTGAGTACGCCATGCATATGGCAGCGATAAATCAAGGTTGGCTGGACGCGAGCGTGATTGACGAATCCCTATTGGGCTTTAAACGCGCTGGCGCTGATGGAGTTCTTACCTATTTTGCCAAGCGTTGGCTGAAGAGTCAGACAAAGCACGACTAGGCATCGGTCAATCTCTAGGCGGTTCACAATTGCAGGACAGCCAGCAAATAACGGTGCTACAATTTTTTAAGTCAAAAGATCAAATCTGGAGAACTTTCATGAGCGAAAACATCGTGTACACAAGCGATGACGGCTTCGAAGCCGACGTGCTGAGCGCCGATAAGCCGGTATTAGTCGATTATTGGGCGGAATGGTGTGGCCCTTGCAAAATGATCGCTCCTATTCTCGACGAAATTGCGGACGAATACTCTGATCGCCTTAAAATCTGCAAGTTGGATATCGATGCAAATCAGGGAACGCCACCCAAATATGGCATTCGCGGCATCCCAACCCTTATGCTGTTCAAAAACGGCGAAGTGGAGGCCACCAAGGTTGGCGCATTAAGCAAATCCCAGCTGCAGGCATTCCTCGACAGCAATATTTAGAATAAGTCTAGAGTATAGACCCTCTGCTCTATGCTCTTTTTGATCCTGTCGCGAGTAATTTTATTGCCTATTGTGTCTTGACCCAAGGCGCGAAACTACTACACTAAATCTGGTTGGCTCTGGAGAGGAGCCGGGATCCACGCCCGGACCGAGCTACGCTCTATTCTTTTTCAAATCACATCGCCTACAACTATTGGCGCACAAATACCTAAACACCGGTTCTCATCCCCTATGGCAATGCACCTAACTGAACTAAAAATCAAACCGATCACCGAACTAATCGATACCGCACGAGAGATGGGCCTAGAAAATGTCGGGCGATCGCGAAAACAAGAAGTAATCGCGGCAATTGTTCGCAAACTGGCCAAAAACGGCGAGGACATTTACGGCGATGGCACCCTTGAGATTCTTCAGGACGGCTTTGGATTTTTGCGCTCTCCAGACAGCTCTTACCTTGCGGGACCCGATGATATCTATGTATCTCCGAGTCAGGTTAGGCGCTTCAACTTACGCACCGGCGACAGCATCGCTGGAAAAATCAGACCGCCAAAAGACGGCGAGCGTTACTTTGCTCTGCTTAAAGTCGATGAGATCAACTTCAGTGAAGTAAATAACAAAACCCACAAGGTACTGTTTGAAAATCTTACGCCCCTATTCCCTGATGAGCGGCTTCAGTTAGAACGAGGAAACGGCAGCACAGAAGACTTGACCGCACGTATCGTAGATCTGGTGGCACCCATCGGCAAAGGTCAGCGCGCCCTCGTCGTATCACCCCCAAAAGCCGGTAAAACACTGGTACTACAGAATATCGCTCAGTCTATTACCTCTAATAATGATGAAGTCGTATTAATTGTTCTTTTAATTGATGAGCGTCCGGAAGAAGTTACCGAGATGCAGCGCTCTGTTCGCGGCGAAGTCGTAGCTTCCACCTTTGACGAACCACCCTCACGCCATGTACAGGTAGCCGAGATGGTAATTGAAAAAGCAAAGCGCCTGGTTGAACACAAAAAAGACGTGGTGATTTTGTTGGATTCCATTACCCGTTTAGCACGAGCCTACAACACGATTGTGCCCTCATCTGGCAAGGTACTGACCGGTGGTGTCGACGCCCACGCATTGGAGCGACCGAAGCGCTTCTTCGGCGCAGCCAGAAACGTTGAGGAGGGTGGCAGCCTAACGATTGTTGCAACTGCCCTCGTCGATACGGGCTCTAAAATGGACGAGGTCATTTACGAGGAGTTTAAGGGCACTGGCAATCAAGAGCTTCATTTGGAACGAAAGATCGCTGAGAAGCGGGTGTATCCAGCCATCAACATTCGTCGATCAGCAACGCGCCGAGAAGAGCTGCTGATGTCCGAGGAAGAAATTCAGCGCGTATGGATTCTCCGTAAGTTACTTCACGATATGGATGACATCGCGGCGATCGAATTTATCCTCGATAAACTTAAAGACACCAAAACTAACGACGAATTTTTTAACTCGATGCGCCGCTAGTCGCAGCCGAACGTGCACTAGCAAGGTTAAGCCTCCCCAGTTCCAGCGTCACTAGACCCCTCAGCTCATTGGCTTCGACGGATTCCGCCGTTGCGTCGCTCCCACTGGAAATCGTTTTTGCAGCTGTTACTAGGCACTTTTGTGATTGAGTATGCTGACCACTCACGCGCAGCAACCTTCCTAGCGCGAGCAGCAACTCAGGGTCTTGCGGTTTCTTTTTCAACCAGCTGTGGAGCTGCTCAATTGCCGTTTCGAGACGAGCACCAGCGCTGATCTCACCATAGGCTCTCACAAGCGCTGGCTGCCATTGCTTACTCAGTACCTGCTGCAAAAGTCCTCTGGCGGCCTGGGGGTGATTACTGTTTAACAGCATGCTTGCAAATAGCTGGACCGTGGCGGCATCTGACTGCCACTGTTTTGGCAACCCTTTCAGACCAATTTGCCAAGCAGGCTCGCCCTGCTGTGCTGCATCTATTGAGTCTGCCATGGCCTTGCCAGCTCTCAGCAGAGCCATTTGCCCTCGAAAGGTTTCAGCCTTTAAAACACCTTGCTTTTCTGCCATGGGCCAATGGGCACTTACCGCTGACCAGTCTGCATTTTGAATGTGGCTCCAGAGCAAAAGCCCAGCCTGTTCTATCGAGCCAGGCAGTTCGGCCAGACGATCATTTGCACCTTCAAAAACGCCATCCTGTATCTGCCATCGAGCGGCGCCTAATTCGAGTGCCGCACTGTACTCTGGGTGGTTCGCCTTAGTGCTCTCCAGCAGCTGTAGCATTGCGCTGCGATCGCCTATCCGCACAAAATGCCACGCCCGCAGCAATAAGGATTCAAGTAGTCGATCACTAGGAATGGGGGCGCTTTCGAGTGCCATTGCAGCCCCCCGCCAATCTCCTCTGGCAAAGGCCATCACACCTCGTTGCCAGCTATGGCTAGCCCTACTGTGTTGGCGATCCGATCGCCATTTTGTCAAGAGACCTGCGCTCAACAGCACTTGGCGGATACCAGCGTAAAAAAACGACACCGCGGACGCTAGGATCGTCATGATTATGACGCCGGCGGCGATACTGCTTTCAAATACCAAGTCGCCGACACGTATCAGCACATAACCGGGGTCATGGAGCAAAGTGGCCCCCACCAAAGCGCCCAGGATGATGGTGCTGAGAACCCAAATCCACTTCATCAGTAAGATTCCATCAACCGCGTCAGCTCGCCGAGCGATCCGGAGATTTTCGGCACAGATGCAGTCAGCGGCTCGTCACGCATCGCCGATAAAAGCTCCAAATACTGCTGCAACTGAGGATCTGATGGCGATGCCAAACGCCTGGCGGCCTTGACCGCATCGGTTATACTTGCTCGATAGGCATCACCCTGGCGCCGTAATGCAGCGATTTGGGCTCGCTCAAGCGCTGCAATTACTTTCCGTCGCGAGGTTAAAACATCGCCAGGGCCAAGGGTGCTTGCCGCGATAGCACTCGATTCGCCGGCGAGATCGGACAGATCCGTAATGCGAACAAATTTTTCCAGTTCCTGTACGATAGCTGCAAACGGTTTGGGGGGCGCTGAAGTTTCAGGGCGCCTTGGCGTCGTATCGAGCTGCAGCGCCTTTCCAACCGCGGGCACGCTCTCTGCCAAGGCCTGCAAGCGCAGAAAGATACCCTGTATATCCAGGGGCTTCATTTGCTGCAATGTCAGGATTTCCTGTGCGAGCGCCGAGCGCACCGGCAGCAAATCGTATTCATCCTGCGTGAGAGAGTTTTGCACGGCTTGCAACACTTTATCTGCACGCTGTAGGGTCTTAAGAGCAACCTGCACCTCACCTTCGAACTGGAGCCAATAATTGGCCATGCGCAGCAGAAAGGCCGCCTCGGATAAGCGCCACTGCCTAGGTGTCGTCGGTCTGTTCGTCTCAGCCATAGCCAAGCTTTCCATCACAGCGTCACGCAGGTTTTCTTGAACACTCAAATTTTGTGTCTTTAGCTCTTCGCTAAGCTCCATTACCGAACGTTCGGTCATGGTGATGGCGGTATCCAGCTCCTGCAAAATCTGCTGTTCGAAGCTAGATAGGGCCGCCTGCGTCTGCTCCGCTTGGCGCTCGATCGGCTGAAGGTAGATCAGCTGATAGCCCAAGAAAATCGCTGCACCCAACGCGATTGTCGCAACAAATAGTGAGATTCGTGCCGTCCAGTTTCCACGAGGCCCAATTACTTTGCTTGACTCATCGGTCTCGCTCGCCTTATCAGAAAAGGGCTTATTGGTCATGATCTATCCTCGCGCAAGCATCTTTGACGGCCTCGGCATCTGAGGCTTCGCATATCAAAACCTTGGTCCAATCGCGTTCGCAGGCATAGTCAGCAACGCGTTCTGAAGCAGCCACAAGCATTGTCCTTTGACGGCAGATTTTCAACGGCTCTATCGCCTCGTCAACTTGTTGCAGTCCATGGACGGAGCCAACCCAGATGGCCTTCGGTTTAAACCCAGCTGGCAGGTTCACGCGCCTTTTTTCCCGGCGGTATAGGCTGAGGCGCTGCAAATCGCAGCGGTCTGCCAGCGTATTGGCCACCAAATCACGCCCGCCTTCACCGGTTAGCAGCCAGACCCGTTGCGAAGGATATAGCGCCTGAACTTGCGGCATTGCTAGAAGACCTTCCGAATTAGCCACGCGAGGAGTAGAAACCTCCAGTGCGCCATGCTCGATGAGCTTGGCAGCTGTGGTCTTGCCGATTGCAAGAGCACTAATACCTTCGTGGGAGGGTTTGAAGTAATGATCCAAATAGGCCGCTGCGGCGTGCTGAGAAAGGACAATGATCAGCTCAGGCTTCTCTTCGGGAAACGGATCCTTGGGCCTCATTGGCTCGATTTTCGTCACACTCTCGCAGATCGCAGATTGGCCAAGCTGCCGAAGAAGCGCCGTCAGTCGGTTAGCACTCGGCTCGCTATAGGTTACCCAGTGCGTCATTTTACCTGCTCACAAGTGTCGAGCATTCGCCAAAATAACATTGGCACCCTGAGCGAGTAGTTGCTCGACCACTTCCTGAGCCACTTGGGCGGGCTCGACACCTTTCGCCTCCGCACGAATTATGCGAGAGCCATCGACTTCAGCGACCAATGCGCGCAAATGGATGTCGCCGTTTGCATCTAACAGGCCATGGGCCGCTACTGGAAGCGCACAGTCGGCGCCAAGAACTGCGCTAATACCGCGCTCAGCCTCGACGCAGCGCGACACTCTCGAATCTGAGAGCTTGTCCAGCAATGCGCGAACCGGACTGTCTGTGATGATTTCTATTCCCAGCGCACCCTGGCCTGGTGCTGGCAAACACTCTGCAATCGAAAAGGGGCAAGCGTCGTAACGTTCAATTGCAAGTCTCGACAGGCCTGCTTGAGCCAGAACAATGGCGTCGAATTCACCGCTGTCGAGCTTGCTCAGTCGTGTTTGGACATTGCCCCGAATACTTTCTATGCGTAGATCAGGGCGCATTGCAAGAAGCTGCGCCTGACGACGTGGACTGGAGGATCCGACCTTTGCATTTTGCGGTAAGGCGGCCAATCCATGGGGGTGACCGAGCAAGACATCACGGACATCGGCTCTGTACCCAATCAGGGGCAGACTGAACCCATTAGGTAGTTGTACTGGCAGGTCTTTGACGGAATGAACAGCAAGATCCGCATGCCCCTCCATCATTGCAGCTTCAAGTTCTTTGATGAACAAGCCCTTGCCGCCAATTTCTTTCAGTGGGGCATTGAGCCAGCGATCCCCTTGAGTGGTCATACCGAGAAGATGTACGGTCAGGCCAGGGTGTGCCTCAATCAGTCGGTCGCGAATGAAGTTTGCTTGCCACAGGGCGAGTGCGCTCTCGCGTGTCGCAATGGTTATTTCTTTCATCGTCCGATTATAGACGACGAATCACCTTGCGGATCGCTGGTAAGTGTCTACAACTCACGTCGACGAGCTCATCCACGAGGTGCGTACGCAAACCGAATTGGCCTTGAACATCTTAATCAAAACCCATGACATGGTTGGTTGACAATAAGGCATTGCGGCGAACCCTAGAGAAAAGATTGGAAATTCGTCTTTTAATTCGCCCAATGTCTCGTCGGTGATCACTTCACCTTTGACATGAAGCACCGAAATATACTTTTCCTAGACTTTAAGATAGCGAATATCGCTGGTGTTTACCAACTCAACCCCCTGTAAATACGCGTGATAGACCTTCACTTGCCTAAATGAACAGCCTGCACCCGACGGACATTGTTATACTTCTAGTGACCGACAATCTGCCATCAACAAGGCCGACTATAATGGAAAACCCCAGCAGCCCAAGCCCCGAAGCTAACCAAGGCGGGTCTTTGCGTGGACGCTTCAGCGAGGCTACGGACGAATTTGTACAGGTGTTCACCGCATCTATCGACTTTGACCGACGTCTCTACAAAGAGGACATCACCGGCTCCATTGCTCACGCCACCATGCTGGAAACCATTGGCGTTTTATCACAGACAGAAAAAGACCAGATCCTACTCGGCCTTAAAACCGTCCTCGCAGAAATCGAAAACGGCGACATGCAGTGGCGGGTCGATCTAGAAGATGTTCACATGAACATCGAACATCGGCTTATAGAGCTTGTTGGTGATACCGGCAAGAAGCTCCATACGGGACGATCTCGCAACGATCAAGTTGCAACAGATATCCGCCTCTACTTGCGGACAGCCATAGACCAGCTAGTCGCACAACAAAGTGAACTCTTACACGCACTGGCAGATCTCGCGGAATCTAACGCGGACACCGTCATGCCTGGATTCACGCACCTGCAGGCTGCCCAGCCAATCACTTTTGGGCACCATCTTATGGCCTGGTTCGAGATGCTCAAACGCGACCGCGCGCGTCTGCTGGACTGCCGTAGGCGCGTCAACCAGCTGCCGCTTGGTGCCGCTGCTTTGGCTGGTTCACCGTATTTGCCAGATCGGATATTGGTGGCAAAGCTGCTGGGATTTGATGAAGTCTGTGAAAACTCCCTAGATGCCGTTAGCGACAGGGACTTCGCAATTGAGTTTTGCGCTGCCGCCGCGCTGTGTTTGACCCACATGTCTCGATGGTGTGAGGAAATGGTACTCTGGTCGTCTCAGCAGTTTAATTTCATCACATTGCCAGACCGCTTTTGTACAGGCTCCAGCATCATGCCGCAAAAGAGAAATCCCGATGTGCCTGAATTGATTCGCGGCAAGACCGGGCGCGTTAATGGGCATCTCATAGCGCTGTTAACGCTCATGAAGAGTCAACCTTTGGCATACAACAAAGACAACCAAGAGGATAAAGAGCCCCTATTCGACGCTGTGGATACCCTAGGTAACAGCCTGACGGCCCTCATAGGATTGATCCCTAACATCGCAGCGAATAAGAGCATCATGCTGCAGGCGACACTGCGAGGTTTCACCACCGCCACAGACCTTGCTGACTACCTGGTGCGCAAAAACGTGCCGTTTCGCGATGCACATGACATGGTTGGAAAAGCTGTACAACTGGCAGTGAGTCGGGGCAAGACCTTGGAGGAGTTGAGCCTTGCTGAACTCAACGGTAATAAGACGAACGTGATTGAGCAGGACATCTATGAGGTGCTTACACTTCAAGGCTCTATTTCGTCTCGCGACCATTTGGGCGGCACAGCGCCCACTCAGGTGCGAGCTGCCATCGCTCGGGCCAGGCTGCAAATTTAATTTACAACGTTTCTAGCGCACCTGTCATACGATCATTAAGGAAAATACGTTGACTGTTAATCCTGAGTTATTGCGGGCCAGTGCCGCCCACTTTGTCGATGGCGAGCTTGCCATTGAGGATGTAGCACTGGCCGACATCGCAGATGCGGTTGGCACTCCTGTTTACGTTTACTCATCTGCCATGTTCGCGAGTCAATATCAGCTTCTTGTCGAAGCCCTCGAGGGCCTACCGAACCGCCTGCACTATGCGGTGAAAGCAAATTCGACTCTCGCGGTGCTCAAACAATTTGCTGACCTGGGCGCAGGTTTTGACATTGTGTCTGGTGGCGAACTGAGCCGGGTAATGGCCGCTGGCGGTGATCCATCCCTTGTCGTTTTCTCTGGCGTTGGCAAATCCACCGAGGAGATCGACTTTGCCCTCAAAACCGAGATTGAGTGTTTTAACGTCGAGAGTGCAGGCGAGTTATCGAGGATCAGCGAACGCGCCAAGGTTTTAGGAAAAATAGCGCCAATCGCGCTGCGCATTAATCCAGATGTCGATGCACAAACTCATCCGTACATATCGACTGGCTTGAGAGAAAACAAGTTCGGAATCACACAAGAAAATGCTCGCGCACTTTACCAACTAGCCGCCGCCGATCCTCACATCCAGGTGCGGGGTATCGCTTGTCATATCGGTTCGCAAATTAGTGATCCTCAACCCCTTTTTGATGCACTGGAGCAGTTGCTTGCGCTAGCGAACGCCATGAGAAATGAGGGCATCGTGCTCACAGATATAGATCTGGGCGGGGGCTTCGGAGTGACCTATGACGAAGAACCCGCTTTCGACGTGACGGCCTGGGGCCGTCAAATAAAGGAGCGCTTGGGAGACCAGGGGCTACAGCTGTCAATCGAGCCAGGGCGCTTTCTAACGGCTAACGCCGGTGTACTGTTGACCAGGGTAGAGTATCTCAAGGTCGGCGACGAGTATGCTAGGAGCAATGGGGTAAGGTCCAGTGTTAAGCACTTTGCCGTTGTCGACGCCGCGATGAACGATTTACTGCGTCCTTCACTGTACCAGGCATGGCATGGCGTGCTTCCGGTAAAGCAGCAAAACACGCATGGCAATACGCGATCCTGGGATATCGTCGGTCCGATCTGCGAGTCCGGTGATTGGCTCGCAAAGGATCGACAAATGTCTTTAAGTGTAGGCGACCTTTTGTGCGTGTTAAGCGCTGGTGCATATGGCTCTACCCTATCCTCAAACTACAACAGTCGGCCTCGCGCGGCTGAGGTCATCGTAGACGGCGCGGCCTTTCGCCTTGTCAGGCGACGCGAGAGCCTACAAGATTTGCTGACTACGGAAATGTTATAGACGCCGAAGCTATGCTCAACTTCTCCAAAATGCACAGTCTTGGGAATGACTTTATGGTGATAGATGGTGTGACGACTTCGGTAGAACTCGACCCTGAACAAGTGGCTGCTTGGGGCGACCGCCAGCGCGGTATTGGTTTTGACCAGCTACTCCTCGTGGAGCCTCCAAGCTCGCCAAACTGTGACTTTGACTATGTCATCTTTAACGCCGACGGTAGCGAAGCGCAGCAATGTGGCAACGGCACGCGCTGTGTCACGGAATTTGTTCACCGTCTTGGGTTGAGTCGACAAAATCAGCTCTGCTGGCATTCAAAGGGCGGCATAATTCGCACAAACAAGCAACCTGACGGAAGCGTGGAGACCTGGATGCCAGCACCAAGTCTGGATCACGCGGCGGTGCCGTTTGTGCATCCGAACCCGGGGGAACCTATTTCACTGTCTGTCGGGGAGGATGAATACAGCATCGTGCCTGTTGCCATGGGCAACCCACATGGTGTCGTCTTCGTCGACGACGTAATTAATCTAGATGTGGCTCAGATTGGTTACGAGCTCTCGCACCACGAGGCCTTTCCGGAACGGGCGAATATCGGCTTTTGCCACATAGTCAACGAGGGTTTCATTCGGTTGCGAGTTTTTGAGCGTGGCGCTGAAGAGACCCTGGCTTGCGGCAGTGGCGCCTGCGCAGCCGTGGTTGCAGGCAGACACTCGGGTCGTCTTAGCAGTCGGGTCAAAGTCTCGCTACCAGGCGGAAAGCTGCGCGTGGAATGGCCCAACACTAGCGGACCGATCAAGCTGACCGGGGATTCAACATTTGTCTACCAGGGACAGCTCACCAGCACAGGTGGAACAGCATGACTATTGAAAAGTTCACCGGCGGTAAGGACCAAACTCCTCTAAGTGATCAGGCGGTGCTGAACTTTTTGCGACAGTCGCCAGACTTCTTTCTTCGACACCCCAGCGCGCTATCGGAGCTAAGCCTGCCCCACGAGTCTGGACAGGCGGTCTCCTTAATTGAGCGACAAATAGATATCTTGCGTGAACGAAACATGACAATGCGAAGGCGAATGAACGAGCTGTTACAGGCGGCTCGTTCGAACGATGAAATTTTTGCTAAAACGCGCTCGTTGAACTTAGCGCTACTCGAAGTGATCAGCTGGCCGGAACTCAACGAAGTACTTGCAACCCATGTCCTCGTCGACTTTGAAGCTGATTTTGTTTGCGCTCACTTGTGTAAAGCACAACTGGCCTTGGCCCTTGACCATATTCAACACCACAATGAACGAATGCCGCTACAACACCTCCACAATAGCTCCAGTGCGCTATGTACAACGCTTAGGCGCGAAGAGTTGAGCGAGATGTTTCCCCTTTCAGATCACGAGGAAAGTGGAAGCGCAGCTATTTTAAATCTCTCATTGATCACTGGAAGCGGCGCGCTATGTATAGGGAGCCGAGATCCGGGTCGGTTTGCGAGGGACATGGACACGCTGTTCGTGACTTATATTGCCGATGTCGTGGCAAAAGTGATGAATCGCCTCGCCATTCTATGAGTCCGCAAAATGACAACGGCCCACAGTGGAAAGAGCGTTTCTTATTAACCTTGTTGCAGCAGCGTAATTACTCGGAGCGCACCCTAAAGGCTTACGGTCGCGACGTTGAAAGATTTATCGAGTTTTTTGGACGGAACCCAGCTGACGCCAATGCACAGGATATCCTGCGCTTTATGGCACACTTGAAACGCCACGGCCTGGGCAACAGCAGCATTTCACGCTACCTTTCGTCAATACGCAGCTTCTACAACTTTTTGCTGACACAAGGCAGAGTTAAAGCAAACCCCGCAGCAGCGGCTGTCGGGCCAAGGGCAAAGAGACGTTTGCCTAAAGTGTTAGATACAGATCAGGCCGCCCAGCTCCTGAACCTAACAGGCAATGACCGACAATCGCTACGCGATAAGGTGCTCCTGGAACTCTTTTACGGCAGCGGTCTTCGGCTAAGTGAGCTTGCGAATTTAAAATTAAACGACCTCGATACCGTTCGGGGCATTGTTCAAGTGCTCGGCAAGGGTCGCAAGGAGCGCCGTGTGCCCCTCGGTCGGCAGTGCATATCTGCCCTAAGGCAATGGACTCAAATATTGGAATCCCGGGGCAATGAGTGGCTGTTTCCCGGACGCAATGGCAAGAATATTTCTCCTCGCACAATACAAAATCGTCTGAAAAAAATCGCTATGGCTCAGCTAGGCGACAACAGCCTGCATCCGCATATGCTTCGCCATACCTACGCCACCCACTTGCTCGAGTCATCTGGTGACCTGCGTGGCATTCAAGAGCTGCTGGGGCATAGGGACATTGCGACCACCCAGATCTATACGCATCTCAACTTTCAGCATCTTGCCCAGGTATATGACAGCGCGCATCCGAGGGCGCAAAAAAATCAGGCGGATCGAGCCTCCGCTACTGAAGATAATCCGGACGCTCCTTAAAAACATGAACAAGCAAAGTCCCAGCATCGACCTGGTAACCTTCGATCTCGACAATACCTTATGGGATGTGACCCAAACCATCATGGGTGCGGAGAGGCTTTTGCGCGACTGGATGGCAGAGCACACCCCCGCCGCACTTGGAATCTATGCTTCAGAGCGAGTGAGCGTCATCCGCGAACACATACTTGCCACCCATGCAAAAAAACGGCACGACCTGTCATTTCTGCGAACCGAAGTGTTGCGCCATTGCATGATGGAAGCCAATATGGCTCCGACACACGCTAAAGAGAACGCAATACGCGCATTCGAGATTTTTTTTGCTGCTCGCAACGATGTTGTGTTCTATCCCAATGCGATCGAGACCCTGGAAATTTTGAGCCAGCGCTACGCGCTATTTGCCTTAACTAATGGCAATGCAGATATTGACCGCGTGGGTATCGGCCGCTTTTTTTCCGGCGCCGTAAGCAGCGCCGACGTAGGCGCAAGTAAACCTGACCAACAGATGTTCACCACGGTCCTTAGCAAAGCAGGAGTAGTGCCAAAACGAGCCGTGCACATTGGTGACCATCTATCAGACGATATCTTAGGTGCCAATCGGGCTGGCATGCACTCGATTTGGTTTAACTATGAGGGGCAAGCAGCCAACAATACCCCCCATCAACCCACCGCCGAAGCAAGAGAGTTGGCACAAATACCTGACATCGTCACCCGACTAAATTTGTCTCATGCCTCTCTGGGCTAGGCCTCCCGAGCTATCTGCAATTTTCCAACCAAATACTTCTTAACAGCATCGATGTCACAGGGCAGCGCTGTGCGATGCATTTTTAGACCCTTTAGCGCCTCGAGCGTCGGGTGAGTGGGCTCGGAACCCGTCGCCGCCTGCACTGCGTCGGGAAACTTGGCGGGATGAGCGGTAGCAACGACCACGATTTCCGTTTCCTTACCGATCACATTTGGGTTATTGCGGGCCGCGTAATAACCCACCGCAGTATGCGGGTCTAACACGTAATCAAACTCTTGATTTACCTCACGCATCGCCGCCAGGGTTTGTTCTTTGTTCACTGCCACGCTAGACATTAATCGAGAGTTCGGAGGCGCGCCAATGCTAGCCGATCCAGTGGCCGTAAACTCCCGCATAAAAGTCACCAAGCGGTCGCTGTCTTGCTCGAAGTGATAATACAAAAATCGCTCAAAATTGCTGGCGACCTGTATATCCATGGCTGGTGATAGAGTCTGGTGAACCTCACCTCTTGCGTAAACACCTGTGGCGAAGAAGCGGGCTAATATATCATTGTCGTTCGTGGCCACCAGCAGATGGGCGACGGGAAACCCCATGCTCTGCGCCATATAAGCGGCAAAAACATTGCCAAAATTCCCAGTCGGTACGCAGAAGGTGACCTCTGCTGAACTGCGTAAACTGGCGTATCCGTAGTAAACAATTTGCGCGAGAATTCGTGCCCAATTTACCGAATTGACCGCACCAAGGTGGTAATTGGCCTTGTAGTGTTCGTCAGCAAAGACCGTTTTCATGATGTTCTGACAATCATCGAAACTACCGTCGAGCTCAATGCAATGAACGTTTTCGTCAGCAACGGTTGTCATTTGCAACTCTTGCAAGGTACTAACCCGACCCTTCGGATACATGATAAAAATGTCAATATTTTTCTGCCCGCGAACACCATCTATGGCCGCGCTGCCAGTATCGCCACTAGTCGCGCCCAATATATTCAGGCGCTGGCCTCTTTCACTAAGGACGTATTCAAACAACTTGCCCAGAAGCTGCAGTGCCACATCTTTGAAAGCCAATGTAGGTCCATGAAAGAGCTCAAGCACGGATATTCCATTAAGGTCATGCAGAGTCACCACATCCGCATGGCTGAAAGAAGCGTAGGACTCTGCAATCAGATGGCGCAGAACTTTCGCATCAATATCGTCTATAAACTTAGGTATCAGTTCTTGGGCAAGCTCGACAAAGTTCAGGTTACGCCAATAATCGAGTTCTAAGCGCACGTCAGGAATTGTCTCAGGAACTAGTAGTCCACCATCGGAAGCGAGGCCCATGAGTAGGGCATCGCTGAACCCTAAGCCGGATACTTGACCGCGGGTGCTTTTGTATTTCATGAAGCTCCGAAGAACGAACTCGGTTCTTAAGTTTAAACCGTCGCGGGAATCATTGAAGTAAAAGTTTTGGCAGGACACAAAAAAGCCGCCTCTCGGCGGCTTTTTGAGTGCAAGAGCGTATCACCTCCTTGCGGTTTATCGATACTACTTAGAAAACTCTGGATAAGCCGTAATACCAATCTCTGCCGAGTCCGCCCCCATCGCTTGCTCTTCATCTGAAAGCCGGATGCCGAACACCATCTTGATTAAGAACCATACAAGGAGAGACGCAATAAACGTATAGCCCAAGATTGCCCCCAGTCCGGTCAGCTGGCCAGACAAAGTGGCGTCGTCGTTAGTGATGAGGACTGCCAACAGTCCCCACATGCCGCATGTACCGTGGACTGAGATTGCACCCACTGGATCATCTATGCGCATTTTATCAAGGCCCACGATTGAAAGCACAACGATCACCCCACCAACCGCACCGATCAACATTGACTCAACATTGGTACCGGACAGCGGTTCCGCTGTAATCGACACCAATCCAGCTAGCGCGCCGTTCAACGCCATGGTGAGGTCCGCCTTGCCGAACATAACACGCGCCAGTAGAAGCGCTGAAATCAGTCCACCTGCGGCTGCCATGTTGGTATTAACAAACACCTGCGCGACAGCGTTGGCCTCGTCGACGTTACTCAGCTTCAACTCGGATCCACCGTTGAAACCAAACCAGCCAAACCAAAGAATGAACATGCCTAACGTTGCGAGCGGCATGTTCGAACCCTGAATAGGATTGATCTCGCCGTTGGGTCCGTACTTACCGTTACGTGGTCCGAGTAGCAGCACGCCTGCAAGCGCTGCCGCTGCACCACACATATGCACAATGCCTGATCCAGCAAAATCTATGAATCCCGCATCAGATAACCAGCCACCACCCCAACTCCAGCTTCCTTGGAATGGGTAGATAGCGCCGGTCATGAAGACTGCAAACAGCAGGAATGACCACAATTTCATTCTTTCTGCAACTGCACCAGAGATGATAGACATAGCTGTCGCTACGAAGACCACCTGGAAAAAGAAGTCAGAACGGGCTGAGTAGTAGACATCGCCCCCAGAGGCGAGTACGTCGTCAACGGTATTTTCAGAGCCGATAAGCATGCCGCCCCCACCGTACATGATGGCGTAGCCAACCAGCAGATACATGACACTAGCTATGGCAAAAAGCGCCACGTTCTTGGTCAGAATCTCAGAAGTGTTTTTGCTTTGCACCATGCCCGCCTCGAGCATCGCAAAACCTGGCGCCATGAACATCACGAGGACACCCATAACTAGAAAGTAGAATGTATCTACCGAATAACTTAATTGAACAAGATCTTCCACCGTATCTCTCCATTTCACTAATTAGGGGTCGTGTTCGCAGAACATTACCGACGTGCCGAAAGGACCCAATTTCCTGCCCCTCCGCACTTTCGCTGGATTTTTTGCAATCTGGTTATGGGTATCGTGGCGGCCTTAGGCCGCCACGTTTATCGCTAGAGAGAGTTAATCGACTACTTATTGAATTCAGGATAAGCAGTAATGCCGACTTCTGAGGAGTCAAGGCCCGCGAGCTCTTCCTCCTCTGACACTCGAATTCCGAATATCATTTTTATGATGAACCAAACGACCAGAGCGGAGACGAAGGTAAACCCTAAGATTGCTCCCAAGCCGGTTAACTGGCCCGTAAGTGTAGCGTCATCGCTTGTTATGAGCACAGCGAGCAAGCCCCAAATACCGCACGTCCCGTGGACGGAAATGGCGCCTACCGGATCGTCGATTTTTATCTTGTCCAAGGCTACTAGCGAAAGAACGACGATTACGCCACCAATCGCGCCAATCAGCATAGATTCCGCGTGAGTCCCAGACAACGGCTCAGCCGTTATCGAGACCAGCCCAGCGAGCGCTCCGTTGAGCGCCATAGTGATATCTGCCCTGCCAAACATGATTTGCGACATAACTAGGGCCGCAACGGCTCCGCAGGCGGCGGCCATGTTTGTGTTAACAAAAACCTGAGCTACTGCATTGGCTTCGTCTACATTGCTTAGCTTTAGCTCTGAACCACCATTAAAACCAAACCAGCCAAACCACAGTATGAACATTCCCAGTGTCGCTAGCGGCATGTTACATCCTGGAATAGGAGTTATCGTGCCATCGTCATTATACTTCCCAGATCTCGGCCCAAGCAAAATCACTCCAGCCAAGGCCGCAGCAGCACCGCACATGTGGACAATACCAGAGCCAGCAAAGTCAACGAAGCCGGCGTCGGAGAGGAAACCACCTCCCCAACTCCAACTTCCTTGAATTGGATAAATAACGCCCGTCATGATGATGGCGAACAGAAGAAATGACCACACCTTCATCCTTTCAGCAACGGCGCCGGAAATAATTGACATAGCCGTTGCGACGAAGACCACTTGGAAGAAAAAGTCAGATTTGCCGGAATAATAGACGTCGCCCCCAGAGGCCAAAACGTCTTCCACGCTGTTGTCAGGGCTTAACATCATACCGCCCGCGTACATCAGATCGTACCCGATTAAAATGTACATAATGCAAGCTATCGAGAACAGCCCAACATTCTTGACCAGAATGCCCGATGTGTTCTTTGATCGAACCATGCCCGCTTCGAGCATAGCAAAGCCTGGAGCCATGAACATTACCATGGCCCCCATTACCAAGAAGTAGAACGTGTCTACTGCGTACGCTAATTGTATTAGATCTTCCAAAATCCTTACTCCAAATGTTTGGGGCTAAACTGCCCCTGGTCCTGTTTCTCCAGTCCGAATTCGGACAGCCTCTTCGAGTGCTGCAACGAAAATCTTGCCGTCACCAACCTTTCCCGTATTTGCAGACTTGCTAATCGCTTCAATGACTTCATCTAGAAGAGCGTCGTCGATCACCGCCTCGATCTTAACCTTCGGCAGGAAGTCGACGACGTACTCTGCCCCGCGGTATAATTCGGTATGACCCTTCTGCCGGCCAAAGCCTTTGACTTCCGTAACCGTCATGCCTTGCACGCCGACCTCCGAAAGCGCTTCGCGAACATCGTCCAATTTGAACGGCTTTATCACCGCGGTGATTAACTTCATTGTTTTCTCCTAAACGTTGGGGGTACCTAGAAAACCTTAGTCCACCGATACCTGTTTGGTGTGGAAGATCAAACTCTTGTTGCTACGAAATTCTCCATGAATCGAGCCGTTTTGAATAGCGACAAGGGTAAGTCGTTTGCTCTCCAAGACACGAGTTTTCCACCCAAAGAACCCGCTTAAACCGAAGCAATATACGTGCCTACTTTTTGTCGAAGTCTTAACAAAGCACAAAATCAGGGCAAAACCACACACAATGCGGCCATAACGCGGCGGCGCGCACTTCCGAAGCACTTAATTCAGCCTAAAGACTCACCCTTACCTCGCCTTTTTTGGTATTTAGGCTCTAAATTAAGGCATCGTTGGGCGGCAATGCTTTAAATTGGTGCTTTCGGGGAGACGCAGCCGACCAATGCGCACATAAACACTGGACCAAATCATCGGCGCCTAAGGAGCTATTTCGGTCTCTGCATAGGGACTTGAGAACCAGTCCTTGTAGAATCGCTGCTCTGTAGAATGCCGACAAAACACAAGTGTCTAAAAAGGAGAAGAATGCAAATGGATCCGCTCGCCCCGCTACTCCAGACTATAAAGACTTTACTCGATGAAACTTTGCCCAACGACCTTGCGCGCTCTATTAGCGAGGATATCGAATCCAAGGTTCAGGAGGTGCTTAAAAACCTTTCGTTAGTACCAAAGCACGAGTTTGAAAATCTGGAAGCTCTCGTTACGACCCTGGAAACAAAGATTTGTTATTTGGAGCAACGACTGGCTGAGATGGAGAAAATTGGAGCTAACGGAGCGAAAGCTCTGGATGAAAACTGACGCCAAACTGTCGTCGCGATCTGCAATAACGACCAAGGTACGCATGAGACCACCGATTGCCGATAATCCCTTAAGTCGTTGACTAACAAAGCGACAGTGCTCAGACGGGCCCCGCGAGGAGAAGGGGCACACCCGATGCATATCGGCTGACTTCTGGCGGGAGGATTACAAGGCGCCATTGTTGTTAGGATGGCAGCGGGTGGAAAAAAGTGGCCAGGGATTGTGATGAACAGCCTTCGATCCCCGGAAATAAGCCTGTGCGGCTGGGGAGTTTTTAGTGATGACATAAAAAAGGGCTCCCGAGGGAGCCCCTGATATCCGTTCTAATCGGCCAGTTAGAAGGATTTGCCGAGAGAAAAGACAATCCCTTCGCCGTTGCCGTTTTCTCCGTCGGCTTGTTCGATTTCGTCGCTAGGGAAGATCAAAGCAACACCCACGTCGATGTCCGAAACAGTGGTGCCATACCCGAGCTCGAAGTAGTCGCCATCAAATTCGTCACCAAACGAACCGTAGGTTCCATAAAAACCTGAGCCCAAGTCGATTGAGATATCCAGAAAGTCATAATCCTGACCGCCATCGCCGTCCCACTCGCCGAATGAGTAGCCGATAGACACTGGACCGTATCCCACGCTGAGATTCACTTCTTCGTAGGTATCGTCAAAGTCGTCGGTGTAATAATACCCCGTAAATCCAACGCCTACGGAAATATCACCGATGTCCATTCCGTATCCGCCGTAAATGTCGTACTCCAGCCCCTCACCAACGTCAGCAGTCCAAGCTCCGACGTAAAATCCGCCTTCCTCGTAGTCTATTCCAGCGCTTGCTGAAGAATTCTTCTGGTAAAAACCTCGGTAGTAATACTCGGACGCGTATCCTATGTTGTAAGAAACATCGGCACTTGCGACAGAGGTCGCTCCTAACGAGCCCACAGCGATTGCTGCAGCGGATATGGCTTTAGTGAGTGTTTTCATCGTCTCTCCTGACAGATTGAGTAATTTGCTAGAACTCTCGTTCACCTGCTCCTAGCGTCAGTCGTGTTACAGCCAATGACGCCTTTGAGCCCTAATATACGCTTTCGTGCCCGCATGTTAAAGCAACATACGGGCCAACTTTTGGCTAAGTCCGCTCCAACGCACCATTAGAGGGCTTAACGACTGTTTTAATTAACTTTTTTCCCCAAATTCAATAACAACCGAATAACGAAAGCGCATTAAGGAAAAGCGGCAGCCGGGGAATCTGCTTTCACCGCTCTATAACAGCGCGAGCAAGTTACCATGCCGCACCATTCTTGTGCGTAGGGCCTTGTCGAGGCTCTTACAAGGGTGGATTCTGCTTCTTCCATAGTGGCAAGAGCATAACGCGATGCTGAACTTGCCTAAGCCTGCAGTCCAAAAGATTAAAGGTCAGTAGCGAAAATTTTTCATCCGCGTGTTTCCTATCAAAGTCTGGACAGATAATTTTCTAGTCGGTCGGTATTCATAGCAAACTGAGCTTTCATCGCTTCTGCCGAAGCCTCTATGGCTTCTCTATTCACCGCTTTTCCGACCTGAACCACTCCAACCATGGCCATAACCACATGCGGGTCGCACTGGTAGACGTAAATGCCCTCCTGATCAAGCGTTACGCTAATATCTGCGCTAAGGGCACCCGCCCAACTCTTCGCACCTTCAGGCACCATGCCATCGATTGAAGCCGAATTGTGCGCTAGGTCGGTTGCCTTAAAATGAATAGTATCGCCGATAGATACCTTCAAGACTGCGGGCTTAAAGACCATGCTCCCATCTTCGCCCGCATTTAGCATCTCCACTACGTGCTCGCTACCTTCGGACAATTCAACTTTTTCGAGCGCCAAAGGTTGCTTCACTGCAGGCACTACCTCTACGGAGCTTTTCTCAGCTCTGGCAAGCGTTCCAAAAGGTTTTATTCTTTCCGCAATTTCATCTTCAGTGCCGGGTGGGACCGCATAAATCGCCGAGGAGAGCAAAAGCGTAAATGCACCAGTCGCCTTTCTAAGCATAAAAGCAGCTTCCTTCTTTTTCCCAATATTAATGTTCGTTTGACGAGGAGATGGTCTATAGAGGTTTACCTCCATTGACGAGTATCTACATTGTACCGCTATGCTCTAGTCGCGTCGAATAACTCTCTACCAATCAGCATACGCCGAATTTCACTGGTTCCCGCGCCGATCTCATACAGCTTAGCGTCGCGCAACAGACGCGCTGCTGGGTAGTCATTAATGTAACCGTTCCCGCCCAACGCCTGAACTGCCTGCAGAGCATGTTGTGTGGCTCGTTCAGCCGCATAGAGTATGCATCCAGCTGCGTCGATTCGCGTTGTACGATCAGCGTCGCAGGCAGCCGCCACAGAATATACATAAGCCCTGGCGGCATTGGTCTCGGTGTACATATCTGCAATTTTTGCTTGCATAAGCTGAAACTCACCAATGGACTGTCCAAACTGTTTGCGCTCGTGTAGATAAGGCATTACTACATCGAGAGCCGCACGACTGAGTCCTAGTGCCCCGCCTGCTAATACCACTCGCTCATAATCGAGGCCACTCATGAGAATACTAACGCCCTGGCCCACTTTGCCAAGAATCTGACGCTTTGGAACGCGACAGTCTTCAAAGATCAGCTCTGCTGTATCGGATCCACGCATGCCCATTTTGTCTAGCTTGCCGCCTGTGGTGAACCCCACCATGTCTTTCTCGATAAGAAACGCAGTGATGCCTTTGGAGCCCAATGTCGGATCGATTGTCGCGTACACAACCAATACGTCGGCTCCTGGGCCATTGGTTATCCACATTTTATTGCCGTTAAGCACGTAATCGTCGCCGTCATCGGTTGCGCGAAGACTGAGACTCACCACATCAGAACCTGAGCCTGGCTCACTCATGGCGAGCGCCCCTAGATACTCTCCCGAGACCAACTTGGGTAAGTAATTCTGGCGCTGCTCGTGTGTACCAAAACGCACAATCTGATTTACGCATAAGTTTGAATGCGCGCCGTAGGACAGTCCAACTGACCCTGAGGCCCGACTGATTTCCTCTAATACAACGGTGTGGGCCAAATAGCCCATGTCAACGCCACCGTATTCGGGGGGCACGGTCATACCCAGCACGCCGAGATCACCCAACCTCGGCCATAGATCCCGGGGAAACTCATTATTACGATCAATCTCAGCTGCTCGCGGGGCAAGTTCTTTGGCGCAGAAGCTTGCTACGCTATCTCGCAGCTGACCAATAGTCTCTCCATGTCCAAAATCGAAATCGGGTATTAGGTGCATTGTGTAATTCCTCTCGCCCTTTGCCTACCATGATAACCGATATCCGATATTGCTCTGCGACGGATTTGAAACCAGGAAGGACGGTGTGATGATCACCTCGTCAATGCATTTCGCCGCCACTTTACGACGAGTGCTCAGTAACGACCCAAGGAGAGTCCGCGGGAAAGACTGTGCTTGCTTCGATCGCGAAGTGGAGTTTGTGATTGGCCTCTTGGTTTGGCCTCTCCAGGTGACCTGCTAAAGCAGCCCCTGTTTCTGGGTCCAGCTCAGAGTTTGATCAAGTGCCTTGGTCAATTTGCTGATCAGTTCATCGATTTGCGCTTCGGTAATGATAAGCGGTGGACAAATTGCCACGGCATCGCCGAGATTACGCAACACCAGACCCGCTTCATGACAGGCATTCGAACAGTAAGCACCCACTCCATCGCTCGGCTTAAACGGTGTACGCGGCTCGCGGCAGCGAACCAGCTCAAGAGCCGCTATCAGCCCTTTGCCTCGCACTTCGCCAATAAGCGGGTGATCAACAAATGATTGCAAACGCTGCTGCAGGATGTCGCCCATTTTTTCAGCGTGCTCGAACAGCGATAGCTCTTCCATGATCTCTAAATTTCGCAACGCTACAGCCGCACAAACCGGATGCCCTGAATAGGTAAACCCATGGGAAAAGTTGCCAAGCTCACCCGACCGATCCGCAAATGCTTCATACATGTTTTCGGGTATCAGCACTGCACTGATCGGCAAGTAGGCAGATGAAAGCGCCTTGGCAATACTCATGGTGGTTGGGCGGATGTCCAAGGACTCTGCGCCAAATGGCTTACCCGTGCGTCCGAAGCCGCAGATCACCTCATCGTCGATAAAGGCAATATCGTACTTGTCGAGTACATGCTGAATACGTGGATAGTAATTTTCTGGAGGTACGATGACCCCACCCGCCCCTAGAATCGGTTCTGCAATAAAGGCGGCAACCGTTTCCGGTCCTTCGCTTTCGATCATCTGCTCAAGGTCATCTACCAGTCGCTGCAGAAAGTCACTCTGTGATTCTCCAGGCATTCCTTCACTGTAATAGTGCGGTGACGTGGTGTGCAGGATCCCGGGCATGGGCAGATCAAAGGCCGCATGGAAGGGAGGCAGGCCTGTGAGTGAGCCACTAGCAACGGTTACCCCGTGGTATCCGCGTTTGCGAGAAATGATCTTTTTCTTTTCTGGCCGACCAAGCGCGTTGTTGTAGTACCAGATCAGCTTAATTTGAGTGTCGTTAGCGTCGCTGCCTGAAAGTCCAAAAAACACCCTGCCAGCATCGAAGGGTGCCATTCTCTTCAGCTTGTCAGCCAACAACACAGAAGGCTCATTTGTACGGCCTGCAAATAACTGTGAATAATTTAGCTTTCGCATCTGATCATAGGCCACCTTGGCCAGCTCCTCCTGACCATAGCCAATCGCCGTGCACCAGAGGCCTGACATACCTTCGAGATATTGCTTGCCCTGATTGTCGGTGATGTAAACACCGTCGGCACTCTCCAACACTATGGGGCCATGCTGCTGGTGTTGTGCAAGATTCGTAGAGGGATGCAACAAATGCCGCAGATCCATCCCCTCTACTGATTGATCGGGGTATTCATTGTGGGTTGCAAATCTTGAAATCTCAGTCATTTATTTTCTCCCGACGAGTGTCTAAGCCGTATCAGACTTCGCTAGTCAAATCAGTGATCTGGCACTGAGCGAAAACTCTTCCATTACCGAATCGGCATAGTCGATGCGCCCGGTCAAAGTTTGCGGATCACCATGACACAGGTGTAGACACGCCTCTGCCATATGCTCGACCGGCGTTACTCGATCTTCATTGCTTTCATTAATCAACTTGTGATGCATGACTCCTGGCGTTGCCACCAAGCCCGGTGAAATCACATTGACGCCAATGCCCTCGTCGTAGACTTCTTGCGCCAGGCCCGTGGTAAATCGTTCGAGGGCCGCCTTACACATGCCGTAAACCGTACCGCCTCTGCCTTGCATGGTTTTCTCAGGATGCAGGGCAGCATGTGAAGACACATTGAGTATCCAGCCTGACCCTCGCTCCCGCATGCCCTGCAATACCAGCTGCGCCAGCTCAAACGGAGCCCATACCTGCACATCAATCATCAATCGAAAGCGCTTTTCTGGGAAATCGGTCACTGGAATAAAATAGGTAATGGCGGCGTTGTTAACCAAAATATCAACACCGCCATAGGCTTCTATAGCGGCATCCACCAGGCGCTGTCGATCCTCCGCCACAGCTAGGTCCGCTTTAACGGCGATCGCCTCACCACCAGCTGCCAAGATATCGGCGACGGTTTCATTAATCGATCCTGGTAGGTAATGGTCTCCACCCTCCACTGTTCGGGCCGAGACTACGACCCTTGCACCTTCCATGGCATAACGTCGCGCCAGCGCGTCGCCAATCCCTCGGCTAGCGCCTGTAATGACCGCTACCTTGCCGGCTAACACACCGTTCCTATCGACTGCTGACATCTTGCCGCCCCTTCGTTACTCGCCTTGCTGAGAGTATGACAGTCGTTGCACCCGAGATCCCAGCCCGGTGAAAATCTCATAAGCAATGGTTTGGGCTTGGCTCGCAACCTCCTCAACGGACAAATGGGGGCCAAAGATTTCGACCCAATCACCCTCGTCAATCTCACAGGTCATCGAGGTTTCATCCGCTAGCTCAACAACTAGGGAATCCATGCTGATACGACCGACGATGGGCAGTCGGTAGCCCTGAAAGAAGACATGGCCTTGGTTGGACAGCAGGCGGGGCACACCATCGGCATAGCCCGCGCCGATGGTTACCAAACGACCGGAGCCGCTAACGCAATGAGTGCTGCCGTACCCTACCGTGGCGCCGGCCCTCACCCGACGCACCTGCATCACCTCGGCCTCGAGAGTGGCGACATTAGCAAGCAGCTGTTTTGCCGCCGGCGTATCGGTCTGGGTGTGTGGATTGACTCCGTAAAGCCCCACACCAAGGCGGTCAACGCAGCCTTGATGCTCGCTTTGCAAGAGTGCTACTTTCTTCCGTTGATCCGTCAAAACCGCGGCACTGTTATTCAAACTCGCCAAAAGATCCGGATGACGTTCGCGCAATGCAGCAAAGCAACTCTCAAAGCGCTGGGTCTGCTGCGAGCGAAGGGTGTCGCTCCACTCGTCCGCCCGAGCGAAATGCGTTATGAGAAGCTCAAGCTGCAAAGCTGGCAGTTGCGACAGGTCATCATCCCAAGACATGCCAAGCCGATGCATGCCCGTATCGATGTGTAAGGCGGCGGGTTGGCGTGTTGGGGACCAGAGTTCACATTGCTGGCGGGTATTTAGAACCGGAGTCAACTGATAGGCCTTTAGGTCGCCAAGGGTTTGTCTTGTCGCTCCGGCGAGCACATAGATGTGGACATCGGGTAACAAGGTTCGCACTTGCACCCCTTCTGCGGCAGTAGCCACGAAGAAGCGCCGGCAGCCCTCCTGGTAAAGTCGACTTGCCACAACGTGCATGCCGAGACCGTAGCCATTGGCCTTGACGACGGCAGCCGACATATTTGCAGGCATGCTTTGCGCGCCTCGCCGACGCAGCTTATGAAAATTTTCTGCGAGCGCATCAAGGTTGACCTGCAGGCGAACGCTGCTCATCGGCGTTGTGGATTGCTAGGCAGCACGTTACGGCGTCAGAGTATTGATGTAGGCGACGACGTCACGGTAGTCGGTCTCCGTGGACAGCGCGTACATCATTGCCTTCATTTGCCGGCCACCATAGTCGCCTGGTGCATACCCGCGCTCGCCGTTTGCAAAATTCCGCAGCTGGTCCACCAAGTACCAATCGCTTTGTCCAGCCAGTCTGGGTGCAGCCATCGTCTCTAGTCCTTGGGCAGCCTCGCCGTGACAGCTGATACAGGTGCTGTAAAGACTTTTTCCTCGCAGTACATCGCCCTGAACGGTGGGAGCTACGGCTTTATCCGGCAATGATTCGATATAGGCGACCAAGCTCTCTAGCGCTGCCAACGATGACAGCCTAGGTCCCTTCGCCATCGCTGCCATCTGACGACCCTTGGCGTCACCCGGCGCCGTACCACGCGCACCAGATTGAAAATTCTGCATCTGCTTTAGTAGGTAAAAGCCTTGTTGGCCCGCCAGTTTAGGCCCGCTCATGCCACGATTTCCTTGACCAGCAGCCCCATGACAGGAGGTACAGACCGGATACAAGCCAGCTCCAGCTGCCGACTTAGATGCCTGGCATATTGATGAGGCGATTAACGTGTTAACCACGAACAAGAGTGCTGTGAGTAGTTGGGGACCACAGCCCATCTTGCCGCCATTTTTTCGCCCAATTGGACCCACGACTACTCCAAATTTCCCGAACATTCCGATTCCCAACGCCCTTCGATCACTAACAAACTATAGTCTGCGTGGCAGAGCACTGCACCCTGGGCATTGCTTAACAAAACTTGGCTTAACTGGACAAAGCTATGGCACACAACTCAAATTCATTCGCTAGCGGCCGCATCGTCACGCTCATACACACATCAGAGGTGCTCAAGAATAACCCACTTGGCGATCCTAACCGTCGGCACGTCTCGGTCTACTTGCCCGCCGCTTACGACAATGCACGCAACGCTTCTCGCCGCTACGTGACGCTTTACGATCTCGCTGGTTTTACGAGCAGCGGCTTAAGCCATCTCAATTGGCGTAATTTCGATGAGAATCTGCCCGAAAAGCTCGACCGATTAATAGGCACGAAGCGCATGCCTCCCGTAATAGTTGTGTTTCCTGATTGCTTTACCCGTCTGGGGGGGAATCAATACATAAATTCATCCGCCATTGGTCGATATGCAGATTATCTGAACCAAGAAATAGTCCCGCTAATCGACAGCGAATTTCGGACCTTGGCTAGTGCCGATCACCGTGGTTGCTTCGGAAAATCATCTGGCGGGTTCGGTGCCATGCGAATGGGCATGAGCCATTCAGATGTTTGGGGGGCAATCGCAAACCACTCTGGCGATTCCCACTTCGATTTTGTATACGGCGCCGAGTGGCCCGCTGTTCTCACGCACCTACAGGGCTATGCAAAACCAGCCCTTAAAAAAGGCAAGCAGTCGGTTGCATGCCAACTCGTACCCGGTGAGGACGACGGAAGAGTGCGGCGGTTTTTAAAATATGTTGCCGAGATTCCCCCTAACGGAGAAGCCTCGCTGTCCAGCAACGACATAATGGCGCTTATGTTATTGGCGATGGCGGCGACCTACGATCCCGAGCCATCGGCGCCCAACGGTTTCTACCTTCCTTATGATCTTCACACTGGAGCGCGCATAGAGGCGCGCTGGCGGCAATGGTTAAAACATGATCCGATCAACATGGTGCGGGCTAACAAACATAGGCTGACAAACCTTCGGGGCCTATACATTGATTGCGGCTGGCGCGATCAGTTCCACATCCACTTTGGCTCGAGACAGCTTTCCTTGCAGCTCACCAAACACAGCATCGACCACCGTTACGAAGAATTTTCGGGTACTCACTCCGGGATCGATCATCGAATGGATATAAGCTTGCCGTTCCTCGCGAAGGCTTTGTCACCATAATTTTTGGGGGAATCAGGCGCGAGGTAAAGCCTTGCCTAACATAACGTCCAAAGGCGTGAGCTTTTCCATTTCCAGCAATCGCAATGCCTTGTCGACCTGAATATCGTCGTCGTGATCAAGCACGCCTAGCATGGCACGAGTCACGGGCGGATCGTCCATAAAAAGCTCCAGAATCCACGCCATGGCGTACCCCAAAAACATCGGTAAGGATCTGGCCTTGGTGGAGGTTCCCAAGACCTGAGCGGCCCGACTGTAAAGTTGTGCTCGGGTTAGGCTTTCAGGGCCAGCCAAATTCAAGCCGCCCTCGAGTCCCAAGCGCGCAGCACTACAGATCGCTTCAATCACATCGTCCGCAAAAATGGGTTGTTCCAGGCTGCTGGCTCGAAACGTGAAAGATGTTGAGAGGCTCGCCCGTTTCGCCAACATCTTAGTGGTGTAATCACGCTCACCAATGACCATGGGTATACGTAGCGTGCAGGCTGGCGTGGCACTTCGATATAGAATTCGCTCCGCACGCCCCTTGGAGGCAAGACAGGGATTGGGGGACGAAGGCTTCGCGCCCAGGATCGATAAGTATGTAATATGCTCCACTGATGTGCCCTGAAGAGCGCGCGATAAAGAGGTGCAGCTTGCCTCGTGAGCCGCCGCATAAGTCGCATGCTTGGTCGCCTTCAAAATCCCAACAAGGTGTACGGCAAATTGAGCGCCATAGGCCGCTTGTCCTAGCAGAATCGTTTCAGAGTAGTCGATCACTTCGATGCGCAGCTTGTTGTTAAAGTTGACCGCCCGGGAAAGTTCTCGCTCTGCGCGGGTGCTGCGAACCACGGCCGTTACATCTGCTCCTTCAGACAGCAATTTGCGGATCAAGCGCTGACCAAGATTTCCATTAGCGCCAGTGATAAACCAACTTTCTGGCAACTGCTCCTCTTCGTCCAAAGCTTCATCCTCGGCGACTGATTCTCGATCAAGGCTTGTATCTTCGATGGCCTTCTCGCCTGATTCTTCGGATATTGTTGTGGGGTCTTCTGCCATCTTTCCTCACCGGGCCTTAGAGGCGTATCGTCCAATTAACTTCGAGAAATGATACATTGTTATTGGCTTACGCTTCGAAGCCTGCTTTGGAAATTTGTCGATGCAAAACCTTTTATCTTTATCGCTTGGTCCTGTGCCGCTCTGGGTTGCCAGCGCTATGCTGCTAAGCTCCTGCGGCGCTCCATTAGGACCAATCCCCGGAGGAAAGCTGCAGGGAGTAATCGAGCCCTGGCCAAAGGATTGGAGCCACGCAGAGGAGGTGGAGAACGTACTGCTTGAAACGAATCCAACAGACCCCTATTCCGTTACGATTTGGGGACTCGGTATCGAGGAATCGTTCTTTGTAGGGGCATCAAAACGTTCAAACCAATGGGCTGAAAATTTAGAAAAAGACCCCAGAGTCACCCTCGACGTCGACGGCACATTGTATCGGGCTCATGCAAAACGAGTAACAGATGCTCAAACCAATAGTGAAGTCGCTCAGAAATTTATCGTCAAGTATGATCTCGATCCCGAGATACTTGAGGGAGATGGAGCGTTTTATCAATTGACTGCCGCGCCAGACTAAGACGCATTTGGTCAGTGCGCACAGCTGATATCCCAGTCGGGAGCTTGCTCGCAGCATGCACTTAAAAAATCAAAGTTCAAAAAAACCTCCTTTGACTGCGCGAAGATCTTTTGTGAACACCGCCAACAGCGTGACCATAATCAGGCTAATGTTGGCGCCAGTGCTAGGTTGGAGCATTACCCACGGTCACTGGTGGCTCGCTACGTTTACCATGGTTGCCGCCATCACTTCCGATGTATTAGATGGCAAGCTCGCGAGGAACCAAGGTACCGCATCTACGTTTGGAGGCCTCTTTGATCACGCCACAGACGCTATTTTTGTGAGCACTGGCGCCTGGGCATTAGCTGCTGTTGGCCTAATTAACCCGTGGCTGTGGCCCGTAATCGGTATCGCTTTCCTTCAGTACACATTGGATTCAAATTCACTGCGCGGCCACCAGCTGCGCACAAGCAAATTGGGCAAATACAATGGTATTGGGTACTACGCTCTTGTGAGCACCGCCATCGGATACCAAACGCTTCTAAGCACCAGCCTGCTCGGCCCCGCAGCGCTGCCCATACTGCAAGAGCTAGGGGGCGCCTCGCATAACGCGCTTCGGGCAGTGGCTTGGCTACTGCTGGCCAGTACGCTCATCTCAATGGTCGACCGTTTACGGCATGTCATCGTACACCGCTTAAACGCGCACTAGCTGCCTTTGGCGTTGGCGCGATCAAAAAGCTCCGCATTGGCTTTTGGCAGAAAAACCACGCCTATTGCCGCGTTAAACAGCACAAAGAAAGTGTGCATGATCAGGCTAAACACGCCCACCTCTGGAAACTCAGGGAAAAGCACGGTCCACAGCAGTAGCGCTCCTGCATGAAACGGCAGCGGTAGCGCAGCGGCGAGGAAGATTACGGGCAAGAAGGCAAGCATCTGCCCGAATCCTACATCAACGTTAAATAGTTGCAGCGCGAACGTATAAACCATTACTGCGCCGAGCAAATTTGGCGCTTTAAAAAGCAGCAGTAACAAATAATGAATGGGGCGTGCCTGACGAAACGCGCGAAATATCTGGGCATTACGGATTTTCGAGAATTCCCCAAAAACCCCTTTAAAAAAGAGAATGTGAACGGGTAGATAACAAAATGCGATAGCGAAAACCGTGGGCAAAATTACATCTAGACGAATTTGAGAAGATGCCTCCTGAACCAAGCTGTAATAAATCAACACGCCAATGCCTGAAAAAAACAACAGCTGATAAATCTCCATCAGACCGAGCATTACCATGGTAGACAGTGCCTGCCATCCGGGTACGTCGTGGCGTCTGGCGAGATAGAGGGACATCGCACCCTTGCCGACTTGTTCGTTGACCAGGGACAAAATATAGGCGCTTGCGCGAATCGGCAGCACCTGAACCAGGCGCAGCTGAGGCGCATTGAACCAGCGAATAGCGCGCCAACTTGCGTGAGAGTCGACACTAAAGAAAAACAACGAATAGGGGATCATCACCATTAACCAGGCTGTCCAATCCGCATCCTGAAAAAAGCGCAACAAATACTCTGCGACGGTCAGGCCTTCCAGGGCGGCGGTGGCTTCTGTCCGATTAAAAACCAAGTAGAAGCACAGTAATGTCAGCGCCCAGGTTCCCACTTTAAAGAGCCAGCTCAGACCGGTTTTTGATTTCTCTCCAGCTGTTCGCTCAGTAGCGTCGGACACGAGTTCTCCCGGAAGTTTTGTTTGCAAAAAGCAGCGGCATTATCGACTAACCCGCTATGCAGTGTCATGGATGCGCTCTTTCTCTAGGTCAACTTGCCGCTGCGTACGTCAGCGACCTAAAGTCAGAGCTAAAGGGATGCCAAAACCCTGGCATACGCTGTGTTAGACAGAATCCGGTGAGATCTGCTTCAGGCGCCATCCAGCTATGTGTGCCTGCCAGGCCGCCCCAATGGTACTCGCCCAGGGCTGCTGGAGGGTCATTGGGCTGAAGTTTGTTTTTAACGGCGAAGCCCAGTCCAAAAACAGTACCCGGCATAGCCCACATGGGGAAGGCGACCTGTACCCCATCAGCCAAGTGATTGCTGCGCATTAATTTCAGAGTCTCTGGCTTGAGTAGTTGCGCTCCAGACCATTCACCGTCGTTAACGATCATGCGTAAAAAGGCTGAGTAATCGGCCACCGTAGAAACGAGTCCACCGCCGCCACTCAACATTTTTGGGCGGGCACGATACGGTCCCGTAATCCAATCGCCTGCCTTGTTTAGGCCAGGCTTCATCGGGTCGAATAAATCTTCCGGTGAATACATGGTTATCAGGCGATGTGCTTTCTCTTGTGGAACCCAGAAGTCTGTATCCACCATGCCCAGTGGTTCAAAAATACGCTGTCGTAAAAACGCATCAAAAGATTGACCTGAGAGCACCTCGACCAAACGAGCACAAACATCTGTTGCGAAAGAATATCGCCAGCTCGTCCCCGGTTCGAAAGCCAGAGGAAGTTTTGCAATGCGGGCGCAAAACCCCTCTAGGTCGATATCTTTTTCACCAAGACCATTAATACCATCGTTCAAATAGCATTGATCGATAACAGAATCAGGTTCGACGAACCCATAGCTAAGACCGGCGCTATGACTAAGCAAGTGCCTAATGCTGATCAAAGTTTTTGCTCGATGGACGTCAGCCTCGGTCGTCGCGTGTGGCTGCAACACCTGCATTTCACCAAATTCTGGCATGAATTTGGCTAACGGGTCGTCTAAATCAAACAGGCCTACCTCTTGGAGCATCATCAGCGCAACCGAAGTCACTAGCTTTGTATTCGACGCCATGCGATAGATTGCATCGTCTCGCAGTGGCTCTCGGGTCTCGAGGTCCATGAATCCAAAGGTCTGATGATCTACCAGATCCGTGCCTTTAAAAACTGCAGTAGCACAACAGGGCAAGATGCCTGCGTCGACATAAAACTGCATGCGTTGATGCATCTCAGAAAAGTTATACTGTGATTCTTTGATTTCCACTGCTCACCCCAATCAAGATCGTAAGTAACATCTTAGGCCTATTGCCTAACGGTAAATTCCTGCAACAGCTTATAAAAAGTGACAACTCCTTCAGTCATATTCTCAACGCTGATGCGCTCGTTGTTTCCATGCACACCCGTAAACTCCGACGGCGCAAAGACAAAAGGTGAATAACCATAGCTGGTGATGCCTAAATCCCGGAAAAAATGCGAGTCGGTAAAGCCACCGGCAACCGTCGGTATCAGCTGTGCTCCGTGTTGTTCACGCGCCACATTTTCTAAAGCGCGAAAGAGGGGCGTATCCGTACGGCTGTTTGCGGGCGTGAAGCCCATTATTTTTTCGATCACGATTTGTTCATCGTTAATGATTTGTCTGAGCTGGGTCAGAAATTGCTCCGGGTCTTGATCCGGCAGGAGTCGGCAATCTAGTTCTGCAGACGACTCTGCAGGCACGACGTTAATTTTGCTGCTACCGATCAGGCGCGTAATTGAGCAGGTGTTACGAAGTAGGGCGTGGGCACCCGGATTTTGCAAACGCAGACTGAGAAGATAATTAGAATCGTTAGCGGCTTGAGCAATGCTCGCGTATTGGCCACGATTCGCGGTATCTTGATAAGGTGCAAGCCCCTCAAACATTGCCGCAACTGCGGGTACCACATTCACAGGAAATTCGGTTTGTCTGACGCGCTCAAGTCCGCGTATCAGACGAGTCACCGAGGTGGTGACCTGGGGCGCTGAACCATGTCCGGGGCGCCCTGAGGCGGTCAACCGCAACCACAGAGGCACTTTTTGTGTAACCTCCACCATAACGGCTACACCCTGTTCAAAGCGCCGGCCAGAGCCACCCTCATTTAACAGATAGCCCACATCAGCGAACAGATCTGGGCGGTTTTCGACCAACCAGCCGGCCCCAAAAAAGCCTCCGGCCTCCTCATCCGCCGTAGCCATGTACCAAACATCGCGATTCAGGGGTTGTTCGCTAGCAGCCAAGGCCAAAAAAGCCTGCAGTTGAACAATGCCAAGGCCCTTCGTGTCGATAGCTCCTCGGCCGTAAATATACCCACCTACTTCTTCACCGCTAAGAGGATCAACTGACCAGTAAGCGGCGTTGGCGGGAACCACATCGATATGGTGGAGAAGCACAAGAGCTGGCTGGGTGTTGCCGTCGGCATCTGGCGTGCCCCGTAGCCTCGCCCACAAATTACCGCGACCCGGGGCAGACTCGACGCTCTCGTATGGCATACCAGCCTGGTCCAGCAAATTGCCCAAGTAAGCGACTCCCCGAGACTCGTTCCCTGGCGGATTGATGGTATCCACTTGGAGATAACCTACTAAGTTGGTTGCTGCCTGCTGCACAAAGGGCTCTATATCTATCGCTCTCGTCGACATCGACGCTATGAGCAGCAACACAGTGCCACAGGATAGAAGCTGCGTTCTACGCTTCTTCATATCGCAAAGGGTCCTCAACAAAAAAAGGGAGGGGTGAAAAATCTATCGCAGAAGATGCCGAATTCGCCATAATCTGGCAACCCAAATAGCTAGAGCATTCCGTGAAGATTTCTACCCTGATCAATTATGCCGGCGGATTCAAAGAGGCCGTCGCAGAGATTAAAGACCTAGAGCAAGCCGGTCTGGACGTTGTCTGGGTGCCTGAAGCCTATTCCTTTGATGCCCCGTCCGCGATGGGCTATTTAGCAGCGCAAACCCAGCGCGTCACCATCGCATCAGGAATTTTGCCGATATACAGCCGCACTCCAAGCCTTCTGGCGATGACCGCAGCCGGCATCGATTACCTATCAGATGGTCGTGCAATGCTGGGTCTTGGCGCTTCGGGGCCGCAGGTCATTGAGGGCTTTCATGGCGTCCCCTATGTTGCCCCCGTGGCCCGTACCCGGGAAGTTATTGAGATTTGTCGGCAAGTTTGGCGCCGCGAAAAAGTTCAGCACATGGGTGACCACTATCAAATTCCCTTACCGCAGGATCGGGGTACCGGTTTAGCCAAACCTTTGAAGCTGATTAATCACCCCGTGCGCAGCGACATCCCGATTGCCATTGCCTCCTTAGGACCGACAAGTGTGGCTGCCACGGCCGAACTTGCCGATGCTTGGTTGCCCGCCTTTTATACGGCGGAGGCTGCGGACGCAGTGTGGGGTGATTCACTACGCAAGGGTGCAAAGTTGCGAGACAGTAGTCGTGCGCCATTGGACGTCTATGCTGGCGGCACCGTTGCCATTGGCGATGGCACAGAACCTCTGCGCGACAGGGGCCGGCCCGGAGCAGCCCTCTATGTTGGCGGCATGGGCGCTCGCTCGAAAAACTTCTATAACGATATTTTCGCCAAAAGCGGGTACGAAGCTGAGGCAAAAATTATCCAAGACCTATATTTGGCTGGCGACAAGAAAGCCGCTGAAGCGGCCATTCCCGAAGACTATCTGGCGAAGAGTTCGCTGATTGGACCCGAGGGTTTCGTAAAAGAGCGGCTCTACGCCCTGCGCGAGTCCGGAGTAACTTCTCTGAATGTCAATTTTGTTGGCACCGATGCGGCGCAAAGGACAGCACAATGCGAAGCTCTGCGAAACCTGGTTGATTCGCTCTAAGCAAAATAGAGAGCGCCGGAGTCTAGGCGTTGCGCAGACGAATTAAGCCTTCTTGCACGGTTGACGCCAGCAGTTCGCCAGATTGGGAGAATATGTTACCCCGAGCAAAGCCTCGGGCATGGGACGCGCTGGGTGAATCTATCGCGTAGAGAAGCCACTGATTGAGATCTACGCGCCGATGAAACCACATAGCGTGATCCAGACTGGCGACTTGCATATGCTCGCGCTTGAAACGCCCGCGATGGGGTAAGCGAGCTGTGCCGATCAACACGTTATCTGACTCAAACACCAGGAGGCTCGCGGCGACCAAGTGCTCTGACGGAGCGCGGCCTGTTGGCTTAAACCAGACAAATTGCTCTGGCGGTTGAGGCGTCTCCGACTGTAGTCGACGAAACTCGTGGCGCCAGGTCACAAAGGGCGCTTCAAAGAGCGCTGAAGGTATTTTTTCTTCCGCCGGTGGCGTTAGGTCTGGCATCTCAGCTTGATGATTCAATCCGGATTCCACCACCTGAAATGATGCGTCCATATTAAATATCGCTTCGCCGCGTTGGGTCACAAGAATTCGGCGCATCGCAAATGATCTGCCGTCTCTTGCCCTCTCTACGCGGATCACCGCTGGCACCCTCGGATCGCCCGGACGCAGAAAATACCCGTGCAAGGAGTGCACCCGCAAATGCGGCTCGACCGTCCGCCCCCCAGCCATCAAGGCTTGAGCCATTATTTGGCCACCGTAGAGGCGTCCCTGTCGACCCTTTGGGTGCTGAGCACGGAAGATGTTTTCTTCGATTTGCTCTAGATCCAGCAGCTCCAGCAGCTCTTGTAGCTTTTCACCTGTTTTCACAATGAACCTTGGTCGGGCCTCATAGAACTATTCGCCACAGTAGGGCCCGTAAAGCGGGTGATCATGCAGTGTGCGTCGGCGACCCGCGAGATCAACAATATCTGGATAGTTCCACAGTAAATTGATCGACAAATCACTTTGAGCAACTGGATTCGATAGAGCATCGATCATTACGTGTGCGTCTTCCTCGACCCAAAGGTCTTGGGGGATAGCGCAAAGCATTTCCATCACCGCCCTGATGACTACGTCTTCGGTTACGCATTCTGCGGTTGCTTGCAGGGCCCACCGCCAGATCTCCTCGCTGTCGAGTGCCTGCTGGTGCCATGCTTGTAACTTGGAGATAATTTCATCGCGCTGCAGTATGGCCATCATCGATAAGTTCCGTAAATTAGCTCAGCTATTGTCAAGAGATTCTACCGATAATGGGCAGCAGATACTTCGGTTGGGGATAGGACTAAGCGATCACCAAGGCCGACGAGACAACCAGCATGTTGAACTATAAATCTCTGCCCAGTGACGCCTGCGAGTTCCGATTTATACACAGCTCAGGACCGGGTGGTCAGCATGTAAACAAAACCGCCACGGCTGTTGAGCTTAGGGTGTCGATCGATTCAATATCGTTAGATGCCTACGCATTACGCCGACTGCAAAAGCAGCAGGCCAAGCGGATTAGTAAGCAAGGAACACTCGTTGTGCAGGCCAGCAGCCATCGATCACAATTGAAAAATCGCCAAGAGGCCCTTGATCGCGTCAACGGTTTTATTAAGGAGGCTAAGGCGCGTGAAAAACCACGAATAGCATCCCAGCCAACGCTGTCCTCAAAGCGCAAACGGGTAGACCGAAAAAAGAAACATGCCTCCACCAAGAAGCAGCGCCAGCGACCAGACTGGTAGCGGTAGCGACCAGTCCTAGAGGCAAGACTAGTCGCCGGCGAGTTCCCGCCGCACTAAAAAGTCCACAACGTCCAGCATGGCTTCATTGGAGCCAGCCTTCCGGCCGCCGACTCGGTACTTGCCGTTCACGATCATGACCGGCACTCCAGTAATACCGTACGCCCGTCCCTTCGCTCGGGCCTGCATAACTCGGCTTCGCACAAAGAAAGAGTTAAACGATTCGGCGAATTCCGCAGCGGGTATTTCGGCATGTTCCAGAAACAAAGCCGCCATAATGTCTTCGTCACGAAGGTTCTTCGGCTGCTTGTGAATGGCCTCAAAGAGAGGCTCATGCATCTGCTCGGATACATCTAGTATTTCAGCGGTATAGAACGCCCGAGCCATCAACTCCCAGTCAGCTGAAAATACGGCGGGTAGACGGTTAAACACCGCCTGCTCTGCCTTATTTTGTTCCCAGAGCTTGAGGAGTGGGTCAAAGCTGTAGCAGTGGATGCACATATAGGAGAACACTTCCACCACTTCAACTTTTAGCGGTTGCTCTCCTTCCAATCCGGTCTTAACGGGAATGTCGATGGCCTCATAGTGAACGCCTTCAACATAGTTTTCGGCGGCAATCGGCGCGGGCAGCGACATAGATGCGATCAGCGCCATCAGACTTATGAGCAGTGTTCGATTAAACATATCTACGATCCCATAGGCTACCTGATTAATTTAGGCCGCTAATGTAGTCAGACAAAACAGCGATTTCGCGATCCGACAAACCTTTCGATACTCCGCGCATCATGCCGCCATAAACCTCGTCAGATTTACGATTTCCCTCGCGATAGGCGACCAGCTGAGCAGCGGTATAAGCAGAGGACTGGCCGCTTACGCGTGGGAATCCGGCTTGGGCATTCCCACCACCGGCGGGGCCGTGACAAGAACTGCAGGCAGCAACCCCTTTCTCCGCAATCCCGCCCTTGTAGATACGTTGGGCCAATTCAATGTCTGTATCGCTACCGGAGGCTTCTGCCGCCTTAGCCGGCAAACTCGCGTAGTAGGCTGCTAGGTCGTCGAGATCTTGCTCGCTTTTGCCCACTAGCTGAGCAGTCATTAATGCCACATCTCGCTCACCGGACTGAAACATCTTCAGTTGGCGGGCGAGATAGCGTTCGTTTTGCCCAGCCAGTTGTGGATAGGATGGATCAATGGCTGAAGCCCCATCTTGGCCGTGACATGACGCGCAAACCATGGATTGAGCTTTGCCGGCCTGGGCATCACCAGCGGCAAGGGTTTGCACTGACGAGATGCCAAGAAGCAGGGCGATCCCTACAGTAAAAATCCTTAATTTTGCAGCAGCTCTACGAACACTCATTTTCGTTTTCCCTAATTCTTTAACGTTGAATCTGCGCGACGTAACTCAAGGTACGTAGCCAACGACTGAAATAAAAGCTCTCTACCAGGGTTTAGATCAACCATGGCTATGCTATTTCGAAATATCCCCAAAAGCGTTAACGGCCGTTTTCAGCTAGTTAGCGATGAATCAGTGTGCCCTTGATGCACCCTGAAAGGTTTCTTCATCACTAGTGATACACTGAGACCGCAAACAGGCCAGACCTGCTCCTTTGTGGATCCCTACTTGCATGTTTGTACTAGGACTTGAGCAGCCTGTTCGGCTTGAAGCGCATGGTAGGGGACGCAACTTCCGCAATCTCAGCGCATCTGCGCTACCTGACTCGTGAGATTATATACAAGATGACCCAAAATGTGTCTTTGCCAGAAAGATTGGAAGCCACCTTTTTGACCAGCGCGCCGGATTTGCGGCGTTGTCCACCAATCGTCTCAGCAGAAGTGGCCTTTGCCGGTCGATCAAATGCTGGGAAGTCCTCGGTGCTGAACCAGGTTACAGGCAATCGCCGTACGGCAAAGGTAAGCAAAACTCCCGGTCGAACCCAGCTTATGAATTTTTTTGATGTGCGCAGCGGCGGCCGTCTGGTTGATTTACCGGGATACGGCTACGCCAAGGCAGGCAAGGAGGCGCAAAAAAATTGGCAGAACGCAGTGAATCGCTATCTCTCATACCGCGATGCCTTAGTTGGCGTCGTCTTAGTGATGGACATTAGACACCCCTGTCAGGCTTTTGATGAGGAGCTACTGGACTGGGCCGGTGAAAGCGAGCTCCCCATACGTGTTTTGCTCAACAAAGCGGACAAACTCAGCTTTGGGGCGCAAAAAGAAGCTCTGTCTCGTTTGCAGCAACGTTACGCCGATCATTTCACCGCCTCTTTCCAGACCTTTTCCGCAGCGCGTGGCGAGGGCAAAGCCGCGCTAATCGAGCAATTGCTCGATTGGCTGAAGACTCCGGTGGGCAACGACCCAAACGATTCGCCGCATCGCGTCTAGCCCGATCCAAGAAGTCTGTCCGGAGATATTGCTCAGTGTGCCTGATCCCAGTTGTCCCCCACACCCGTATCCACCACCAAGGGCACGGTAAGCGACGCGGCACCGGCCATGCGCTCAACCACGCCGGCGGTGAGGGCTTCCAAATCGGTTTGCACCACCTCAAAGACCAGTTCGTCATGTACTTGCATTATCATTTTGGCCTCAAGACCACTTACAGACAACCAGTCTTGCACACATATCATCGCCAGCTTAATGATGTCTGCCGCCGTGCCCTGCATAGGGGCATTGATGGCTGTGCGCTCTGCCGCTTGACGCCTTGGTACCGCCTTGGCGTTAATCTCTGGAAGATACAGACGGCGACCAAATACGGTTTCGACGTAGCCTTGATCGGCAGCGAGAGCCTTTGTCTCGTTCATGTAGCGAAGCACTCCGGGGTAGCGGTCGAAGTAGCGGTCAATATAGTCCGCGGCCAAGCCTCGGGATATGTTCAACTGTCTCGCTAGTCCGAAGGGGGACATACCGTAAATCAGACCAAAATTAATCGCCTTAGCGCTGCGCCTCTGCTCGTCCGCAACGTCATCCGGTGCAATTCCAAATACTTCTGCTGCAGTAGCCCGGTGTATATCCTGATTTTTGGCAAACGCCTGGGTTAAGCCCTCATCACCAGAAAGATGCGCCATGATGCGCAGCTCAATCTGTGAGTAGTCGGCGGCCAAAATGACGCGCCCCGGCGGGGCGACGAAGGCTTGGCGTATGCGCCGGCCCTCAGCGTTGCGAATGGGAATATTCTGCAGGTTGGGGTCGGAAGAAGATAGCCGGCCCGTCGCTGCCACTGCCTGATGATACGAGGTATGAATGCGACCCGTTGCCGGCTGGATATCTAGGGGCAGCTTGTCGGCATAGGTCGACTTTAATTTGGCAAGACTGCGATAGGTAAGGATCATTTTGGGTAATTCATAATCTCGGGCAAGATCAACCAGCACAGCCTCGGCGGTAGAGGGTTGTCCACCGGGTGTTTTCTTTAATACCGGCAGCGCCATTTTGTCGTACAAAATCGTCTGCAGTTGCTTTGGGCTGTCGAGATTAAAATTCTCGCCGGCCAGTTGCCGAACCTCCTGGGTAAGCTCGTTCAATCGATCGGTGAGCTCGGCGCTATGTTGTTTAAGCATGCGACCATCGACCAGTGCGCCCTGGCGTTCGACCAAGGAAAGTATGCGCACAAGAGGCATATCAATATCGTTGTACACTTGGAGCAAGCTAGGCTGGGCCTGCAACTGAGGATACAAACAGTGATGCAAAGCGAGGGTGACTTCGGCATCTTCTGCGGCATAGTCACCAGCAGTCTCCAAGGGCACTTGATTAAAGGTTAGCTGCTTCGCGCCCTTGCCCGCGATATCCTCAAAGTGAATAGTCTTACGGTTTAGATAGAAGTCCGCCAAGGCATCCATATTGTGTCGACTCGCCACGCTGTTAAGGACATAGGACTGCAGCATGGTGTCATGTAGAGGGCCGTTAATGATGACGCCATAGCGTGCTAGCACGCTCATGTCGTATTTGAGGTTTTGGCCGACCTTGGCAATCTCGCTATTGGCCAGCACAGGTTTAAGCGCGGCTAAAGCTTGCTCCAGGCTCACCTGTTCAGGCGCACCGGGATAATCATGAGCGATGGGCAAATATGCGGCTCCGCCGGAAATGACAGCAAAGGAAAACCCCACGAGCTCGGCTTTTATATAGTCGATGCTGGTGGTTTCCGTATCTATGGCGATCAGCTGCGCGGCTTCCAGCCGCTGAACCCACTGTTGCAGGTGCTCGATATCAAGAATGAGTTCGTAATTGGTAGGCGGGGTTGGCTTTACCGCCTCGACTGTATTGGACACATGGTCAGAGGAGGCAGCTGGGGGTGTTTGCGGGGTGTCTAATTCCTGCAGCCAAGATTTAAACTCGTACAGACGATAAAACTCGGCTAGAGACTCATTGTTGGGCGTCGTCGGTATGAGATCAGCAAATGTCTGGGGTAAATCAAGGTCACACTTGATCTGAGTTAGCGCTCGGGAAAGAGGCAGTTGCTCTAGGCTGTCGCGCAAATTTTCTCCAACCTTGCCCTTCACCTCATCTGCTGAGGCCATCAAAGCGTCCAGCGAGCCGAATTCATTTAACCATTTTGCCGCAGTTTTAGGCCCGACCTTCGGCACACCAGGTATGTTATCAACGGTGTCTCCCATCAGTGCCAGATAATCAACGATGAGCTCTGGTCCCACACCAAACTTCTCTTTGACGCCCTCGGCATCCATGGTGGTTTCCGTCATGGTGTTGACTAGGGTGACGAAGGGTGTCACCAGCTGAGCCATATCCTTATCACCGGTAGAAATCACGGTCTCGCGCTGCAGGATAGTTGCTTGAGCGGCGTAGGTGCCAATCACATCGTCTGCTTCCACTCCCTCGACGCTGATCAGCGGCAGGCCCATGGCTTTGATCATCTCGTGAATGGGTGCAATTTGTTCGCGAAGGTCGTCGGGCATCGCACTGCGGTTGGCCTTGTACTCGCTGTAGATTTCATCGCGAAAGGTCTTTCCCGGCGCATCGAAGACTACGGCTAAGGGGCTGTTTGGATAGTCCTTAGCGAGCCGGCGCAGCATGCTAATAACCCCACGTATCGCACCAGTTGGGTGGCCGGCAGTGCTGCGCAGATCGGGAAGGGCATAGAAAGCTCGAAATAAGTACGACGAACCGTCAACCAGCACCACTGGTCCTTGGTGTTCTTGTAACTTGAGGGTTACATTATTCGCCATTCTCAGCTCCCTTTATTTTGTAAACCGGTCGGAATGATTATGGCCTTACTATCCCTGATATCACCACAAAGGCGAAAAGTGGCGATAAAAGCTGTGATGGTGTTCGTGATCGTCGCCGCGCCTGGGTATGCATCGGCCCAGCGGGGGCCTGACGTGGTGATCATCGCGGAAGAAGATAAGATGATTTACGAATTTCGGCAGAACGGTGAGTTACGCATGATCCGCATCGTGCCAACATTCGGCAAGCCCTACTACCTGGTCCCTGCCGATTCCACAAAGGGTTTTGGGGACCTACAGCGAGTAGATGCCTTAATACCTAATTGGATTCTATGGGAATTCGAATAAGGCCTACCGAGCTCGCAGCAAATACAGACCAAAATAGCCCCGGCTATCTAGCCAACGTTTCTGAATATCGAAGCCAGCTGATGCAGCCAACCGTCCAAATTCTACTGGCGCAAATTTATAGGAGTTTTCAGTGTGCAGAAGCTCACCCGCGCCGAAGTGAATGCGCTCACCGCAAACATCGACTCGTTGATCTACCAGGCTACGCAAGAACATCTGAATACAGCCAGAGGATTCGTTGTAGTGGGCTTCATGGGCGAATGCCTCAGGATCAAAGTCTGTCTTGAGTACTCGGTTAAGATGAACTAACGCATTCAAGTTGAATTGCGCAGTCACTCCTTCGGGGTCGTTGTAGGCGAGTTCCAGCGTCTTCGTGTCTTTCTTACAGTCAACGCCAATGAGTAGATGGCCGCCCGCGCCTAGAGTGCCTGCGACTCGGGCAAGAAACTCCCGGGCGGACTCGGGTTCAAAGTTTCCGATGCTGGAGCCAGGAAAAAATCCCACCCTGTGCATGCCATCAGTCTGTGGAGGCAGCGCAATGGATTGAGAAAAATCCGCACAGACAGGAAAAACATCAAGCGCGGGGAAGTCCTCGGCCAAGGCCCGAGCACTGGTTAGCAGAAAATCTTTCGAGATATCAATAGGGACGTAAGCGCTCGGTGACAGGGCTTGCAAAAGCTTGCGAATTTTCAACGTTGAGCCGCTACCATATTCAATCACGCAACTATGATAGCCAATGGTTTGCGTAATCTCCTCAAGATAAGCGTCGAACAGACTTAGTTCAGTTCGTGTCGGATAATAAGCGTCTAATCGCGTTATGGCCTCGAATAGCTGAGACCCTCGCTCATCATAGAAAAATTTAGGGGAGAGCTTTTTCGGCGATTCCAGCATCCCGCTGCGCACTTCGGCAGTTATGTCGTCCATCGGGGGATGCAAGTCATAAAACGCAAACTGTTGGCCTTGGGTACTCATAAGTCTCTCGCCAATCGAATACCGCTAAATTGCCAGCGATCCTTTGGGTAGAAAAAATTGCGGTAACTGGGACGAATGTGGTCCTTCGGTGTGACGCATGATCCGCCACGCAACACCCACTGGCTGCTCATGAACTTGCCATTGTATTCGCCAAGTACGCCGGGCAGGGGTTGGTAACCGGGATAGGGGCCATAATGACTGCTCGTCCACTCCCAAACATCGCCGAACATCTGTGAGTGACAGGTATTTCGCGGCTGCGGATGCAGAAGATTTCGTTCCGCAAAATTTCCCTCTAGCTCCAGTTCAAAACTTGACGCGTGCTCCCACTCAAATTCGGTTGGAAGCCGAGCATTCGACCAAGCAGCAAAAGCAGAGCTTTCATACCCGCTGACATGGACGACGGGCGCATTAGAAACGAGCGGATGGAGGCCGTCAAAACGATACTCACACCATTCGCCATCTCGCCAATGCCAGTAAAGCGGATGATTCCAAGCCTGCTGCTGACAATGTGACCAGCCCTCGGACAACCATAATTCCGGACGGTGATAACCACCGTCTTCCATGAAAGCCAGGTACTCTTCATTGGTGACCAATCGATTTGCGAGTGAGAATGGAGCCAGATAAACCCGGTGCCTGGGCAGCTCATTGTCAAAGCAGAAGCCAGCAAGCGCCCCTATCTCTACGAGTCCAGGTTCATAGTCCTTAAAAGAAAGCGCTCTCTGCAAAACCGGACACTCATTGGCCAGGCCAGTTGATTCGATCAGCGGCGGGTGCAAAGGGTTGTGACCAAAATTGTATTTAATATCCGTCAACAATAATTCTTGATGCTGCTGCTCGTGATGCAAACCCAACTCCATTAACTGTCGGAGGCTCTGCTTATCCTCCTCAGACATTGGCGCTGCAATCAAGTCTCGTAACCCCTCATCCACGAAGGCTCGATACGACATTATCTGCGCTACGGTTGGCCTTGAAAGGTTGCCGCGCTTATCCCGGGGGTGGGGCTCACCGACACCGTTATAGTAAGAATTGAACAGGTGCTCAAAGTTCGGATGAAATACCGGTTTTGCGGGTAAAAATCGCTTGATCAGGAACGTTTCAAAGAACCAGTTGGTATGAGCGAGATGCCACTTCGGAGGGCTTGCATCTGGCATCGGTTGCACCCCGAAATCTTCGATTTCGAGATGCTTGCATATCCATAGGCTACGCTGGCGCACCCTCTGAACGTCTGCCAATAGCGTCTGGAGACGTTCCACCGTTTGCGCGGGCACAGTACTTGGAGAGTTGCCAACCACGGTCATAGTTGCCCTTATCGGGGGTGCCGAGTTTTGCTGCAACGGCCCAACAAATCCCCGCCGAGCTTTCGGCGCGTTAGAACTGAGACGCTAGTGTTTGGAAAGTGAGCCTAATAGTCTCGGAGTCATGTGGCAACTTAATGAATCCGTGATAGTGGCCCCTGGGATTGATAATGACGATATTGCCTGTGTGGTCGACGGTATAAGCATCAGCTGCGACATCAGCAGGAGCACTTTCGAGGGGTGGAGGTTCCGTCAAGGGTACCTTTGCGAATGCAACATTGACTTGGGTCGTTAGCCCGACCAAGTCTTCTCTTGGACCCGTGACGCCTAAAAAGCGGGGCGAGAACGCGGTCGCGTACCTGGCCAGGTTCTCGGTGCTATCTCGCTCTGGATCCACTGACACGAGAATGCCCTGAAACTGTTCCGCCAACTCCGAGTTGCTGGCTTGCAGTTGTCGATCCACCGTGCCCAGGACTGACATACTGGTTGGACACACATCTGGACAGCTTACGAAGCCAAAAAACACGAAGCTCCAGCGGCCATTTATGCTGGATCGATCAAATGTCTTACCCGTGTGATCTGTCAGTTTGAACGCGGCAATATCTCTTGGAGTCGGTAGCAAAAAAACGCCCTTACTGCGCATCTCCTCAACAGACAGCTGAGGTACACGCAGGACGCTGATTACAAACATGACTAACACGATGCCAATAAAGACAAAACAAAGAAGTACGGTGCTTTTGATCGTGCTCATAAATTAGGCCGATAGTGGGGTCATTTCGATGGGAGCAGTGCTACTGACACCAAGAAACAGATAGTGATCTATCAGCATGACCAAAAAGAGTGCCCCGAGGTAGAGAATCGAATAGCGAAATGTTTCCATCGGCGCTTTTTCGTTGTTATTTCGAATCAATACAACCGCCCAATAGAGGAACCCCGCGCCCAAAGCTAGCGCGCCCGCAAGATACAGGGGGCCAGACATCGCGATTACGAAGGGCAGTACTGATGCAACAACCAGCAAAATCGTGTAGAGAAGTATATGCAGCCGAGTAAAGGCCTCACCATGGGTCACCGGCAGCATTGGCATTCCCACGTCGGCATACTCGTCTTTTCTTTCCAGCGCCAATGCCCAAAAGTGCGGTGGCGTCCAAGCGAAAATAATGAGGACAAGCAACAAGCCGCCTGGATCAATGCTGTTAGTGACAGCGGTCCAGCCGAACAACGGCGGCGCGGCGCCAAAGAGGCCTCCAATCACGATATTCTGCGACGTAGCGCGCTTGAGGTAGAGAGTATAGATCAGACCATAACCCACCCAAGAGGCCAGGTTTAACCATGCAGTCAGCGGGTTCACCAAGAACCAAAGCAACGCGATGCCCAGCACCCCAATGATGCCGGCAAAAATAACCGCTTGGCTATTTGTGATTCGACCCATAGCCATCGGACGACTTTCAGTGCGCGCCATCCTCGCGTCGATGTGTTGATCCGCTAAATGATTGACAACTGCGGCAGAGCCCGCGACTAGGGCTATGCCTAGACTTGCACACAGCACCAATCCCAAGGGCACAGCAGCAGGCGTTGCCAGAAACATTCCCACGACTGCACATAGCAGCATTAACACAATGACGCGGGGTTTACACATTTCCAGATAATCGCGCCACGTCGCGCGCAAGGCTAGTTCATTCATAGTGTGGCGAAACAGCGTTACGACTGTACGGTTCTTAATCGAGGCGCGAAGTTTATCGTAACCAGTACTAGCAGCAAGAGTGCACCCACGGTGTTATGCGCCGTCGCATTAAGCAGCGGGAGCACCCAAACCACGTTGAGTATGCCTAAAGTGATTTGTGCAACCAGGGCCGCGAGCAACACGTAGCCCACTATAACCGCTTGCCGCACCAGCTGCAGAATCAGGCCGCCGACTACAAACAGAACAATGATCGCACCAATCCTATGTACCCAATGAATAGCAGTACGTGCTTCGCTTGTCATGATGCCGCCCAAGTAGTTGGGGCCCACGCTTTGGAAGATGTTGAAACCCTGCTGAAAGTCCATGGAGGGTGAGTAAGTGCCATCACAGCTAGGAAAATCGAAGCAAGCTAGGGCGGCATAGTTAGATGACACCCAGCCACCAAGCATGATTTGTAGCACGACAACTGCAAAAGCGACTCGTGCTAGTAGAGTTGGGGGCGGGAGTGCAGCAACAATCTGCGATAAGCCCCCCTGTCGCAGATACAAAAGCCAAATCAAACTAAGTGTGGCGAACCCGCCCAACAAATGCGCCGTCACGACTTGAGGCCAGAGTTTCAGGGTCACTGTCCATGCGCCAAATGCTGCCTGACAGAGAATAGTCACCATCAGCACAGACGCCAGGGCAAGGGGTGTATCCTCGCGCTCTCTTCCTCGATAGGCCATCACCAGCATTGAGAACACCAACACCAACAAGGCACCGGCAATGTACCGGTGGCCCATTTCCCACCAAGCTTTAACAAATTCAACCGGTGCACCCGGATATCGGGTTTCAGCCAATTCGACCTCTTCTACTTGGTCCGGAACAGTCAGAAAACCGTAGCAGCCCGGCCAGTCAGGGCAGCCTAATCCGGCGTCTGCTAGTCGGGTATAGGCGCCAACTGATACCACCATCAAGGCAAATAGAACGCCAAAGCCCGCGAGCTTTTTGATTTGTGTATTAACCAATTCGAGAAACCTTCAATAAACGTTTGAGATCCGCTAGCAGCAGCTTCGGATTGATATCGATCGGATAAAAAAACACCAGATTGCCATTCGGATCTACAATATAAATGCCATCTTCCATTCTTCCCCCACCAGCACTGATACGGACCAAGTCCGGCTGATCTTTTGGGAGCACAAAGCCGGAGCCGGTCGTTAAACCGCGGCGCACGCGCTTTGCCTCTCGGTTGAGCAATATGTGGGCGGCCCTAAGCTTCTGCAACGCCTGCTCGCAGCTATCGGAGCACTGGTCACTTACTGTCCAAAGCCACCACTGCCCGGAGTGGTCTAGGGGTATATTTTCATTCGTGCGCCAATCAAGCTGCTGCACGGTCACCGGAGGCTGCACAAAGGCACCATTGTTCGTCGTCCCCCAGCTTGAACCGCTCTTGGCTGAAAAGAACAGGAGGTACGATCCACCAAGGGAGAACGCAGCCATGACTAAAATAGTAGTTAGCTGGCGTCTTCCGCTATTTTTCGTCGTCTGCTGCCGCATTGTTTCCACTCTTGTCGTCTCTCAGTGGTCGCCAAGATCGTCGTTTTTCGCTCTTTGCACTTTCGCTGAAGCGCTGAATCCGAGAAATAAATATCCTAAGACCAGAGCAGTCGCGAGCCCAAACCATGTCGCCGCATAACCCCTGTGTGTATCGTCGGATAAGCGCGAGGCAAAAGGCGCAGGCTCTAACACGCCAGGTTGGCCCGCCTCTAAACGAAGCTCCGCAGGCCATGCCCCCGTCGCCACTGCCATACGCGGGATATTCACCCGCTGAATACGTTTTGGCCAATCGCTCGACCACTCTTGTGGTCCCCATACAGGAATGAGCCCCAGTTCGGGCCATACAGTTGCCCGCACTCCTACCGTCCCTTCAGGCATCGGTATTTGAGGTAATCGGTCCCGAGTTTCAGATGCAATAAATCCGCGGTTTATGAGGACCCGGCCGATAGACGCTTCATCGAAAACCTGGAAAACCCAATAACCGGTCCTTCCTTTCGACACTTGATTATCTACTAGAAACGTTTCTGGCTGATAACGTCCGTTTAATTTCAAAGCTTGAAAGGGCTGAGACATCACATCAACACTCACTGGCTTGGGCAATTCGGTTAGCTTCTCCAGATACTGGCTTTCTAGATCTTGCTTAAACGCGCCCCGCTGAACCTGCCAGTTGCCGAGACTGAGCAACAGAGGCAACATCACGATAACCAAAGCCGTCATCCGCCAACCTGGGGTGAACTTCTTCATCACTCGACAATCACAGGCCGCTGATACAATGCGTCGCATCCAAGTTGGAGCGCCCTCGCAGTGCTTAAATTCATCATCGTTATTTTACTGATTTGCGTCATTTTGAGCTTGATGAGCGGGTTGGTGTTCTTGTTCAAAGATACCGGAAAGCCTGAAAGTCGCAGATTGTGGTACGCGCTTGGGGTGCGCATTACCTTTGCAACATTATTGTTGATTACGATCGGCTACGGTTTTTATACCGGTGAGCTGCGCATGGGTATTAACGCGCCTTGGCATGGTGCAAGCGCTGAGGAATCTGTCGCGCCATCGGCTCCCTAATGCCAACAATCTAAATGCTATTCATTTGAGCGGCATACCCGAATTCTAAGCTTTAAAAAAAGGGGCTCACGCCCCTTTTTTATGGAAGCGCGGAGTCTAGAGAACGTATACGAATATAAATAGTCCTACCCAAACCACGTCAACAAAGTGCCAATACCAACTAGATGCTTCAAATCCAAAGCAATCCTTAGGCGAAAAATGTCCTCTCAAAGCACGAAACAGCTGAATCAACAGCATGAACGTACCCAGGGTGACATGGAAGCCGTGGAAACCCGTCAAAATAAAGAACGTCGATCCGTAGATTCCGCTTCCAAGAGTCAACCCGAGATCCTGATAAGCGTGAATATACTCAGCTACCTGCAGCACCAAAAATACTAGACCCAGTAACACAGTGAACCCAAGCCAACCAATCAACTTTTGACGGTTTTCAGCTTTAATCGCGTCGTGGGCAAAATGTACAGTGACGCTAGAGCTCAATAGAATGACAGTGTTGTAAAACGGCAAATAGGCGCCCCAAGCGCTAACGTCCGTTACACCTGGCGCCTCCATGCTTTGACCAGGGTTCTCGAACAACGCAGAGTCTGGATTTTGGACCACTGGCCAAGTCGCTTCGAACGCGGGCCAGAGGTAATTGGTGATGCCTTTGTCGCCCTCACCCCCAAGCCATGGCACCACAAATGTTCGGACATAGAACAGCGCCCCAAAAAAGGCAGCGAAGAACATGACTTCGGAGAAGATAAACCACCCCATGCCCCAAATATAGCTGCGCTGCACAGACTCGTTATTCAGACCAGCGGTGTTTTCTTCGATGACCTTGGCAAACCAGCTGTAAAGCACTAAGGATACAATGGCAAAGCCGATCAGCGACTGAGTCGAATCTCCAGAGCCTCCAGCACTTACGTCGTTTAACCAGCCTGCAAGACCGGTAACCATCACCATAAGGCCGAAGGCTAAAAATACAGGGTACCAACCGGACTCTGGTACAAAATATATCGACTTATCGACCCGCGCCGAACTCGCCATAAGACTCCTCCACTAAAGTTATACTAGCCACCCACAGATGGAAGCTGGCCTTCCACTAGGTTTGCCGAGATATTTGAAGCGTCCACTCGATCGGTAATATCGAAGAGCGCATAGCTCAGGTTGATCGAACCCACATTCCGCGGCAGTTCACGACCGACAATAAAGCGCATCGGCATTTCTACTTCTTCTCCGGGCTTAAGCAATTGTTGCTCAAAGCAAAAGCACTCGGTCTTATGGAAAAACTCTGTTGCCGATACTGGCACAAGGGATGGAATTGCCTGAGCAATCATGGGTTTGTTAGTCGTATTTTTTACAAAAAAACTAACGGTTTTAGCCTCGCCAGGGTGGACCCTCACCGCACCCTTATCCGGCCAAAACTGCCATGGCATACCTTCATTGGTATTCGTCAAAAAGTTCACCTTTATCAAGCGCGAGCGGTCGGGTTCGACGCTCGCCTCATCGTAAACATAGGGCCCTCCAGTCTTACCGTTGAGACCTGTAATCTCGCAAAACAGATCGTATAGAGGAACCAACGCGAAAGCGAAGGCACTCATGCCTACGACGATCAAGGACAGTCGCTTGACTGTCCTTATGATCTGCATTTGTTGCGATTGTTGCGACATGCTCAGCCCAGATTACCCGAGCACTTCTTCATCTTTCACCACGGGTGGGTGAGTAAAGGAGTGGTATGGGGCTGGCGATGGCAACGTCCATTCCAGTCCCTTCGCGCCCTCCCAGGAACGCCCTTCGGCAGGCTGTCCAGATCGAATCGATTTGATGATCACGTAGAGAAAGAACACCTGCGACAAGCCGAATATAAAGGCGCCAACGCTGGAAATCATGTTGAAATCCGCAAACTGTAGCGGGTAGTCTGGAATACGACGAGGCATGCCAGCGAGGCCTGAGAAATGCTGCGGGAAGAAAGTCACGTTCACTCCAACAAATGACAGCCAAAAGTGGATTTTGCCCAGAGTTTCGTCGTACATCTTGCCAGTCCACTTGGGAAACCAAAAATAAACTGCGGCAATAATCGAAAATAGCGCGCCAGGAACTAAAACGTAGTGAAAGTGTGCGACTACAAAGTAGGTGTCATGGTACTGATAGTCTACTGGCGTGATTGCGAGCATCAGACCAGAAAACCCGCCCATAGTGAATAGAACCACGAAGGCGATGGCGAAAAGCATTGGTGTTTCAAAAGTCATGGATCCGCGCCACATCGTCGATATCCAGTTGAACACCTTAACCCCAGTTGGCACGGCAATCAGCATGGTGCTGTACATGAAGAATAGTTGGCCCGCTAAAGGCATTCCTACCGTGAACATGTGGTGTGCCCACACGATGAAAGATAAAAAGGCGATAGAGGCAACAGCGTAAACCATGGACGTGTAGCCAAACAATCGCTTTCGCGCAAAGGCAGGAATGATGTGCGACACAATACCAAACGCCGGCAAGATCATGATGTACACCTCTGGGTGACCAAAGAACCAGAAAATATGCTGGAACATAACGGGGTCGCCGCCACCTGCTGCGTTAAAAAAGCTAGTATTGAAGTGAATGTCGAAGAGCATCATGGTCACCGCGCCGGCCAAAACGGGCATAACGGCGATGAGAAGATAGGCAGTAATCAGCCAAGTCCAAACGAACATAGGCATTTTCATTAAAGTCATGCCAGGCGCCCGCATGTTCAAAATGGTCGCGATGATGTTAATGCTGCCCATGATGGAGGAAGCGCCCATCAGGTGGACGGCAAAAATAAAGTAGGTAACTGAAGGCGGCGCATAGGTCGTAGAAAGCGGTGCATAAAATGTCCAACCGAAGTTAGGGCCGCCACCTTCCATGAACAGCGTCGATATCATCATGCCGAACGCGAATGGCAGAATCCAAAATGACAGGTTGTTCATTCGCGGCAGTGCCATGTCCGGCGCGCCGACTTGCATAGGAATAAGCCAATTAGCCAATCCGACGAAAGCCGGCATAATGGCCCCAAACACCATAATTAAGCCATGGTTTGTGGTCATCTGGTTAAAAAATTCTGGCTGCACGAACTGCAGGCCCGGCTGAAACAGCTCTGCTCGAATGACCAGGGCAAGTACGCCGCCCACCAAGAACATGGCAAAACTGAACCACAAATAAAGAGTGCCGATGTCCTTATGGTTGGTCGTGAACAACCAACGCTTCAGGCCCTTTGCTGGGCCATGGTCGTGGTCGTCGTGATGATCTGCGTGAATAACTTCGCTCATGACTCTTCCTTACTGACCGTTAGATATATTAATGACGTCTTGAGGCTGGGTCATATCGCCTACGTCGTTGCCAAAGGCATTGCGCTGATAGTGCACGACTGATGCAAGCTGGGCTGGGTCGAGCTGACGACCAAAAGCTTGCATTGCCGAGCCGGCCACGCCGTTGATCACCAAATCAAGATGCTCACCCTTGGGTCCTTGTGCAATTGCGGATCCTGCAATCGCTGGAAAAACCGGCACCACACCTTCTCCATTCGCCAAATGACAGGACGCGCAGTAGGTACCATAAACACTTTCGCCCTGTGCCATTAACTCTTCGTGAGTCAAAGCGTCACCTATGGTTTCCTGACGGGCCATGTCCAATGACACCTTCGAGGAATACCATGCATCAAACTCTGCTTCAGGCATAACCTCGACGACAATCGGCATGAACCCATGGTCTTTTCCGCACAGCTCCGTGCACTGACCACGATAAATGCCCGGCTCCTCAACAATTGTCCATAGCTCGTTAAGCATTCCCGGTACAGCATCACGCTTGATGCCGAAATCCGGCACCCACCATGCATGGATCACATCTTCTGCGGTAATCAAAAAACGCACTTTGCGGTTGGTTGGTATACGCAGATGCTCATCTACCTGAAGGAGGTAGTTTTCACCTTTCAAAGACTGGTTATAGATTTCTTCTCGGGGTGTGGACATGACCGAGAAAAAAGACAGAGTGTTGTTGTAGTCATCATCAAGGTACTTATATTGCCACTTCCACTGGTAGCCGCGCACCTCGATCGACATATCTTCCCCGCCGGTATCGTACATTGCGATCAGAACCTGTGTAGCAGGAATTGCCATGACAATAAGTATGATGGTTGGAACAATTGTCCAAGCCAGCTCGAGCTTAGTACTATCATGAAACGTAGCGGGCTCTACGCCTCGAGACTTGCGATGATTAAATACTGACCAAAAGAGTACCCCGAAAACTACTACCCCAATCGCCACACAGATTAGGAAGATGATCATGTGCAAGTCATAAACTTGGCGGCTGATATCCGTGACGCCCACACGGAGATTGAGTTCGTCCGCAGCGGCAAGTCCGGTTAGTAGCAAAACCGTCATCCCTACCAGAGTGCGCATAAACTGATGTTTCATTTGCTCTATCTCTCTCACTGTTTTGCGATGCCTCAGCCATCTTTTTTGTAACTTGTTCGGGCGCGATAATTTTCTCGCCGAACAAGTTACATCGCCTAACTAAATTCATCACTAAAGCTATTGTCGCTACCCCAAAGTGCCTTTAACCACTATTAGTATTTTCGCTGTCGAGCGACGCACCGGTTGCCGTCAATAAGCCTATGTTTCATAAACAAACCCACACGCGCAGTTGCACGCTGGTAAAAACGTCAAACGAAGCGATAATGGGGATCACTATGTCATTTTGACTGACTGTTGGGCTCCTCGCCCTAGCATCACGAAGCAGATTCTAGTGGCGTCGGTCCCTTCTCCTCCCGATGCCACCATCAGCCTTTTCTGCGACGAACAATCTGTCTTGGCCTGTCGCACAAATTAACTTATGCGACCACGGCTTAAGTATAGCAGTCAGATGCAGATCGGCAACTTCAATGGGTCAAGAAACTTGGACAAATCCAACGGTTTAGCTCGCGTAGTTCAGCTGCTCACGAAGACTCCTTGGGCGGTTCTGGTTCCAAGATTTTGACGACCTCAACTTGGTTAGTGGTTCGGCGGCTTCGGTCATAGCGCGCCCTGGGTAGCGGTGCCGAGACGGCTAATGCATCAGCGTCTAATTGCTCAGTGAAACCACAGGCCACACAACGACGCCGAACCTCTTGCTCGTCCAACCCATCGGAACCTTCACCGCCTTGGACCGACTCGATGACGATACGATCCACGACCTGGCAGGCAGGGCACACGGCGCCAGAAATAAAACGTTTTGACCCGGTCATAGCTGTGTCTCCCGATAAGGGCCGTTCAAACCAGTGGGCGCCCTCCACGCCCTCGACGTCCAGCACCAAGGACTCGCTTCGTTCCAGATGGGCGCAGGGTAGGGTTATGCAAGCTCGCCTCTCAGTTGTTGGTACACCGGCTGCGTTGATGGGTGGTTCCCCATCCATATTGAATAACTCTCTGCAGCTTGCTCAACCAACATACCGAGACCGTCAAAGACCCGTTTTGCGCCATGGTCCTTTGCCCAGCGCGCGAACTGTGCCTGGGACCCGTAGCTCAGATCGTAACAGATGCGCCCCGTTGGCAGGTTTAAAGGAAGGCTGTGTAACGCCTTCGACGCATTTTGATCCAGACCCATGGCGGTACTATTTATTATCAAATCCGCGTCTAAGACAGCTGTCGCCAACTGCGTCAGCTCGAAGACCTCTATGTTGACGGCATTATCCGTCGCTTCAAGATCCTCCGCCGATTTCCGTGAGGCTATCGCCGCCGATCCGCCAGCAGAATCTACCGAACCCAATGGCAGGCTAAATCGACTCGCCAGGTGCTCTGCCTTTGATCGAGTACGATTGGCGATGCTGATTTTCCTAACCCCCGCATCCAGCAGGGGTCTGATTATCCCTTGGCACGCGCCTCCAGCACCCAATATCAACACGCTAGTCTCTGAAAGAACCACACCATGACGATCCTGTAAATCACGCACTAGACCAATGCCATCCGTGTTGTAACCCACCACCTCATAATGCTGCATCGCCAGCGTATTAACTGCGCCAGCGGCGGCGGCTACGGGATCCAGCCGAGAGGCGTAATCGCAAGCTTCGCGCTTGAAGGGCACCGTTACGTTAAGGCCCAGGCCGCCAGCGGCGAAGAACCTCGAGGCACCAGCTTTAAATCCATCAAGCGGAAAACACAATCTTTGGTAATCAACTTCGCCCCCAAGGGATCTAGCGAATCTATTGTGTATATCTGGTGACAGCGAATGCGCGATAGGGTTTCCCGCGACACCCAGGCTAGTAATTGCTGTGCTCATATGGACGCCTTGCGGATTATCGAGCCGTCCACGTCCAGAATGGCGCTAGCGCCGATGAAGCCCGAGGTTTGACCAGGCACGACCATATCTACGAGCTCGAAAAACTGCGCCCGCGCCTGTTCATGATCTTGAACCGGTGGCTCTCCTGCCCTATTCAAAGAGGTGGATGCAATGGGAGCACCGAAAACAGCTGCAATCTCGCGAGCTTGCTCGTGATCAGGCACTCGGCACGCTACGGTGCTGTGCTTCCCCTTTATGCGTTGGGGATAGGCATCGCCTGGTAGCAGCCATGTTACATGGCCGGGCCAGCTTGCTATCACCTTGGCCCTGACTTTCGGCCTTAACTCTCTAAGGGCCGCCTCGAATTCTGTGGCGGTGCTTGCGATTAAAAGTAACCCTTTTGCGGCTTCTCGACCCTTGATCACAAGGATGCGCTCAATTGCCTCGTCGTTGTAGGGATCGCAGGCAAGCCCCCAAACACCTTCAGTTGCATGAGCAATGACGCCACCTGATCGCAAACAGGCGGCGGCATTTTCAATGTCGCTCACGATTCCAGCGAAGCTTGCACATTCGCATTTTGCGCCTCCACCTTGGCTCGATTGTCGATTCGATCCTGCACAATCACTTGATGCAACGCATCGTCAGCAAGTGCCAAAATTTGCGCCGCCAGATAGGCCGCATTTTTTGCACCTGCCTTGCCCACCGCGACAGTCGCAACAGGAATGCCGCCCGGCATTTGCACCGTTGAGAGCAGTGCATCGAAGCCCTGCAGCGGGCCGCTTTCAATGGGCACACCAATCACAGGCCGCTGAGTATGAGCGGCAACGGCGCCAGCAAGATGTGCGGCCATACCTGCAGCGCAGATAAACACGCGACAGCCGCGTTTTTCGGCATCGGCAACGTAAGCTTGAGTACCTGCGGGCGTTCTGTGTGCACTGGTCACTTTAACTTCGTACTTGACGCCCAGCGTCTTGAGCATAGAGGTCGCAGATGCCATCACCGGCCAATCAGACTCAGAACCCATCAATACCGCTACCCAGCTCATTTACTTCTCCGACAGAGTTACAGCTCGCGAATATACCCGTCAGACCCACGTCGAACAAACCCACTGAGCTACAGCTAGCACTGGCCTCAACGAGTACCGTCAATTCTGATAGGCCACTAATAATTCGATTTCACTCAGGAAAGTGATAGGGGCAGGGAGCAACCTCAGCTGACTATTCATTTACAAGATAGCGTCTACGACCAAAAGTCGCTAGGCGCGTTGGGTATTTTGTTTTGGATAAAGGTTGCCAAACGCCGCACCCAGTACTGCGGTGGTAATGCCGCCCTGGGCAACTAGTGCGCCGCGATGAGCAGCCGCGTCGATCGCCACGGCCAGACCACTGACGATGTTGCAGCCGTTTTCAGTAAGACGCTTGGCCAACCCGAAATCCATAGACCGACCCTTCTTTGTTCAACGGGGCGCCCCGACTACTGCCACCATCTGCTGCTCTGGGGCACTCCATCTTTCTATGCAAAACAGCATCAGGGGCGGGTCAGAGATGGTTCGGAGCTGATCGGGATATTCCGCATCCAATATGCTCAGGGCAAAATGTTCATACGGTTTGAACCAAGGTGGGAGCTTACATCGCGAAAGATAGACGCGAACGAAGATTCGTTGCTTTAGTCCGGCGCTCGGTTATTTGACCTGACGAATATCAACGGATCCAAGATTGCCATGCTGCTCGTTTAACCAAGCTTCTACCGCCTGGCAGGGCCAGTCGGCCGACAATGCGCCTAAGTGCTCTACCTCAGAGCTGAGGCTCAAGGAAAGCGTCTGCATAAGCTGTCAAAAGGGCGCCTTGGGGCCCCAGTTTTGACAGCTGAGCTATACAAAGAGAGTGTCAAAAACTGGAATCTTTGTGCGAGTTTGTCTGCGCTGCCGCTATACTCGCGCTCTTGCAATCTTTCGAGGCAGAACTCACATGTTCTGCCGCACGAACAAACTAGAGTCAACCAAGAGAAAGTGTAGGCACAAACGGCAACCAGATTGAAATATGACTCGACTAAGAATACTGCACCACCCAGATCCGCGATTGCGCACCAAGGCAACTCCGGTGGCTACCTTTGACGACAGGCTTATCGAGTTTTCAAAAGATATGTTGGAGACCATGTATGCGGCTCCAGGCATTGGCCTCGCGGCCACCCAGGTCAACGTGCATAAGCGCATTATCGTTGTCGATGTAAGCGACACCAAGTGTGAGGCCCTTACGCTCATCAACCCCGATCTCGAACCCTTTGGTGAAAAGGTTCGCAGTGAAGAGGGCTGCTTGTCCGTACCTGAAATCTATGAGTCCGTTGAGCGATTTGAGCAAGTCTATGTGAAAGCCCAAGACGTTCATGGTGAGCCACTCGAATTTACCGCGAGTGGCATGCTGTCTGTCTGTATACAGCACGAGTGCGATCACTTGGAGGGAAAGCTATTTGTCGACTATCTCTCAAGCCTGAAGCGGGGGCGAATTACCAAAAAACTGCGCGACCAGGCGAAGACCCTTGGCTAAGCCGCCTCGATACCCAAGCAAAATAGCATTTGCTGGCAGCCCCGAATTTGCATCGGCGATATTACACCGTCTTCAGGCTTCGGATTTTCCATGCAGCCTTGTTCTGACCCAGCCCGACCGGCCGAGGGGCCGCGGACGCACCCTATCCGCGAATGCGGTGAAAGCTGCGGCAATCCAATACGACCTACCCATCTTGCAACCTGCTAGCCTGCGGGAAGAGGGCGTTGTCGAGGCCCTCTCTAAGTTTGCACCCGATGTAATTGTCGTCGCCGCCTATGGTTTGTTACTTCCCAAACAAGTGCTCGATCTACCAACCCATGGGTGCATAAATGTGCACGCCTCTCTACTACCACGCTGGCGCGGCGCCGCGCCGATCGAGCGCGCGGTGATGGCAGGAGACACCACCACCGGGGTAAGCATCATGGAAATGGAGCGAGGCATAGATACTGGCCCCGTCTACGCCATGGAATCTTTATCCATAGCAGCGTGTGCAGACGTAGGTGAACTCGAAGCTGAACTCGCCAAACGCGGTGGCGACCTGTTGGTAGAAGTCCTGCAACAGCTGCGAGCGAATCCAGACCTTCGGCCAACGCCCCAAACTGAAAGCGGGATTTGTTATGCGAACAAATTGTCCGCCGCCGACCGCTTAATCGACTGGCGCTGTAGCGCAGAACAAATTGCTTCGCAGATTTGGGCCCTAAGTCATCGAATGCCGGCCATCACCCGATTGAAAGAAATTCAAGTGCAGCTGATCTCTGCCTCACCCGAGCATGGCCAACCAGGGCACGGAGCCCATGAACCGGGCCAGCAGGTACCGGGAGACCGAAAGTCGATACTGGTAGCCTGCGGCGAGGGATTGCTGCGAGTTAAAACTCTAAAGGTCGCTAGGGGCAAGGGACTCATCATGGACGCAGTCGCTGCTCGAAACGGTTACCCAGACCTATTCGATGAAAAATCGATCTTCACCACGGGTGCGGTGCCTTAGTGGCGAAAGAGCCGCAACTGCTCTACGGCCCCGGAATTCGTGTCGACGTCAGTCGCGCGCTGACTCAGATTATTCGACATGGCAGAACTATTGAATGGGTTCGCGCGAATCGCTTGCCATGGTTATCCACACCCCTTCACCAGCAGCTACTTTACGGCACCCTACGCCACTACTTGTCCCTAGAGAGACTGGTTGCATCACACCTAAAGAAACCATTAAAGGCCAAGGACCTAGACATCAAACATCTAATGTTAGTTGGCGCTTACCAGCTCCTTCATACCCAAATCGCGGCGCATGCGGCAATCAACGAATCCGTCTCAGCCACCAAGACATTGGGCAAGACTTGGGCCAAGGGCCTGGTCAACGCGATCCTTCGAAACATCCAGAGACAGTCCCAGTCTCGACCGTTTCCGAAGTGGAACCCTCGCCTAGAGCACCCGGATTGGATGGCCGATAAACTCACCGATCAGTACCCCGACAAGGCAGCTGAATTGATGGCTGCTAATAGTCAACGCGCGCCAATGTCACTGCGAATCAATACATGCGTCACTTCCACTCAAGACTACAAAAACCAGCTCGAAGCGGCAGCCATTGGGTACACGGAGGGGCCCTGGCCAGAGGCGCTAATCCTTGATCAACCTCAGCCGACTTCTGATTTGCCAGGGTGGAGTCGGGGCGAATGTGCCGTGCAAGACCTAGCGGCACAAAGTGCAGGCCAAATTATGATGCAGCTGCTCTCGAGTAACGCCGTTGAAAACGGCGCACTGCGACTACTCGATGCTTGTGCAGCGCCCGGGGGTAAGCTGTTTCATATCAAAGAAGCTCTAACGGCTGCTGGCCTCAGGCATCAGCTGTATGCCTTGGATAACAAGGCTAAACGGCTAGATGACATCGCACATATTGGAGCGCGCCTCAGGCATAGCACCCACCTCCAGAAACACACGCCCATAAGTGATGACCGCCAAAAGATTAACGCCGAAGACTCCATCGTCTTGGGTTGCGCCGATGCGGGCGAGAGCCCACTGCCATTTACGCAGGCGTTCGACGCAATCCTAATCGACGCACCCTGCAGTGGCAGCGGCACCATTCGCCGAAACCCGGATATTCGACTGCTGTTAACCCCGGGTGCGTTACAGCAGATGCCACCACAGCAGAAGCGGCTCGTACAGAATTTATGGCAACACGTGAAGCCGGGGGGTACCCTTGTTTACTCAACATGCTCGGTTTTTGCAGAGGAAAACGATCAGGTGATTCATAGCTTTCTGGACAAGAACAAGGACGCCCAAGTGATTCCTCTTCGTTTAGATCTGGATTTGGTACGCCCTACAGAGTACGGCCTTCAGCTGTTGCCTACCAACGCCTTAACGGATGGCTTTTATTATTGCGCCCTTAGCAAGATGCCCGGCCTGGTTAGCTCCTCGTGAAAATTCTCATACTAGGGGCAGGGCAGGTAGGCGGCACCCTTGCCGAGAGTCTCGCCCAAGAGGCTTTCGACATTACCTTGGTTGATGTCGACGGCGCGCGCCTGCAGGAACTTGGGATGCGCCTTGATATTCAAACCATCGAAGGTTCTGC
>CABZTD010000005.1 GCA_902528515.1 K189A clade bacterium | reverse complement strand
GGCCAGAAGCAAAAGTGGTTTCTGCTACAGCTGCACTCGCCAGATGACGCAGTACAGCTAGATCTTCACGAGAAACCCGAATTCGATGATTGGCAGTGGGTGAGCTACTACTACCCGATCAGCCAGGTAGTGGACTTTAAGCAGGTTGTTTATCGCAAGGCTCTCGTTGAACTTGCCCAGTATTTACCCCTTGCGTCGGATAACTCGGTGCAGTCGGTGAATCAGGCCTTCACTGGGTAAACTCCACCATGCTTAATACCCTGCGAAAAATAGTCCAAGACGTTGTCCAAGAGGGCGATTTCGCAGTGTCGGTTAAGCGGTTGGCAGCCCATATAAAGGATGCCTTGGGCACGGAGGTTTGCTCGATATATTTGTCGTCATCCACCGACGCGGGTTATCTGCTCGCGGCAACGGATGGTCTTAATACCCATCAAGTTGGTGAAGTGTTGTTGGCGCGGGGCCAGGGTCTGGTTGGTTTGGTTGGCCGTCGTGCTGAGCCATTGAACTTAGAGTCCGCACCAAGCCATCCTAATTTTCATTTTGTGCCGGAGATTGGTGAGGAACCCTTCAACGCCTTTTTGGGCGTACCCATCCTCCATCAAGGCCGGGTCTTGGGCGTGCTGGTCGTGCAGCAGCGAGAGCCGCGCAAATTTGACGAAGCTGAAGAAGCCTTTTTAGTGACCCTATCTGCCCAACTCGCGACCAGTGTTGCCCATGCCGAAGCTGTCGGCAGCTCCATATTCGCCTATTCATCGTTAAGCCCGGTTGAAGACGGCCACTTCAAAGGTTTCGCCGGCGCCCCGGGCATCGGCATTGGGACTGGTGTGGTGATGCACCCGATCGCGGATTTGGATGCGGTCCCCAGTCGTCGGGCGAAGGACACTGCCAGCGAGCTTGCTCAGTTAGATCGGGCCGTCGAGGCAGTACGCAATGACATACGGGGACTTATCGCCAGTCTCCAGACCAGCCTGCCCCGAGAAGAGCTTGCGCTCTTCGATGCCTACCTGCACATGCTCGACGATGGGGCTTTGCCCGGGGATATTCGGGAAGAGATCCACCAGGGCGAGTGGGCCCAAGGTGCCCTGCGCAGGGTGATCCGGCAGCATACCCGTCGCTTTGAGGTGATGGATGACCCCTACCTAAGAGAGCGCGGTACCGACGTCAAAGATCTTGGTGTGAGGGTGCTCGCTTACATGCAGCGTATACGGGAGCAACGCTCCCAATACCCAGAAAACACCATATTGGTCGGAGAAGAAATAACTCCGGCCATGCTGGGTGCCATACCAGCAGAGCGGTTGGGTGGTGTGGTATCCCTCGGGGGCTCCGGCAACTCCCATGTCGCCATTTTGGCCAGAGCCATGGGCGTGCCGGCAGTCATGGGGGCGCTCGATCTGCCTGCCTATGAGTTAGAGGGAGCTGAGGTGATAGTGGATGGTCACTACGGAGATGTGTATACCCGTCCCAGCCCAGCGCGTTTAACAGAAAACAGGCTGTTGCTTCAGCAGGAACAGGTCTTTGCCGAAGAGCTTAATGACCTAAAAGAGCTGCCCGGTGTGACCCGTGATGGATGGCAGGTGCAGCTCTGGGTGAACATTGGCCTAAGCGGCGATATCACGCGCTCCCTTGATCGCGGCGCTGAGGGTATTGGCTTGTTTCGTACCGAAGTACCTTTTATGAGCAAGGATCGTTTCCCCACGGAACAGGAGCAAAGGACCCTTTATCGCGAACATATGGAGGCCTTTGAACCGCGTCCGGTAACCATGCGCACCCTGGATATTGGCGGAGACAAGGCACTTTCCTACTTTCCAATTCAGGAAGAAAACCCGTTTTTGGGTTGGCGCGGTATACGCGTTACCCTAGATCACCCCGAAATTTTCCTTGTTCAAGTGCGGGCGATGCTTAAAGCCAACGCAGGTCTTCGAGGAATTCTGCGCATCATGCTGCCAATGATTTCAAGTTTGATCGAGTTTCGCCGGGCCAAGGGACTGATTGATCAGGCCTATTCAGAGGTTATTGAAGAAGGGGTAGAGGTTAAACGTCCCGAGATTGGGGTGCTCATCGAGGTGCCTGCGGCGGTTTATCAGGCGCGACTGCTGGCGAAAGAGGCGGACTTTATGGCCGTCGGGTCAAATGACCTGACCCAGTATTTGTTGGCGGTCGATCGAAATAACCCCAGGGTAGCCGACCTTTACCAGGAAGTTCATCCGGCAGTGATTGCAGCTCTGCGGGAGGTTGCGCGGGCTGCCCACGCCGAAGAAAGACCCCTGGGTATCTGTGGCGAGTTAGCGGGCACGCCGGCAGGCGCGATTTTGCTGATGGCCATGGGCTATCATGTACTTTCCATGAACGCCACACACCTGCTGCGGGTGAAGTGGGTCATACGCAATATCAAGCGCAGCGACGCGCGCCGCATGCTGGCGAGGGTGTTGCGCATGGATACCGCTGAAGAGGTGACAGCTTTTTTGCATAAAGACATGGTCCGCCTTGGGTTGAGCAAGGTCATGCCCGCTCGCTCAACAACCCAATTGCACTAGGACACCTATACAGCCTTAGACAGGCCACCATCCATATTGATCGCGCAGCCGGTCAGGTAAGAGGCGCGGTCACTTGCCAAGAACAAGGCTAAATCTGCGGCTTCCTCTGCTCGTCCCATGCGTTGCATGGGAAGCCGTGCCCCGGCTTTGACGATGAATTCTTCCAGCGAAAGATCACTGCTGCTGGCCTCGTGCTGACGCTTGATTTGATCGCTCTCGATAAATCCGATGAGCATGGCGTTGACTAAAATGTTCTCTGCTGCCCCCTCCGCACTGAGTACCTTCGTCAGAGCCATACCTGCGGCCCGAGAAATGGACGTTGGCGCCGTGCCTGCGCCGGGTAGCTTGGCATAGACGTTGAGCAGATTAATCACGCGGCCCCACCGCTGCTTCGCCATAGCTGGCCATACCAGTCGGGTAAGCCGCACAGCGGCCATCAGCTTTAAATCTAAATCCGCATGCCATTCTTCATCAGTGATCTTGTGGAATGGTTTGGCGGCCGATTGACCGGCGTTGTTGATCAAAATGTCGACGTTGCCTAACTTTTCGACGACTTGGGCGTGGGTATCATGGATCGCGTCTGGGTCGGTAACGTCACAGACAAAGCTCGCTACCGTTGCGCTTGCTCGGTGCTCGTCCGCTACTGCCATGTCGCGTATTTGGGCCTCGGCGGCGATCAAATCGTCAGCGCCCCGGGCTAACAGTGCGATCTTGGCGCCGTGACTGAAATAGGCCTTCGCCATGGCGAGGCCAAGGCCCTTGCTGCCGCCGGTGATCAGTGCGATGCGTCCCTTCAGTGATGTATCCAAAGTGCTCTCCCTAGTCATGGCTATTTTCGCGATGACACAATAGCGTCAACGAAAGCAAACATCAGGGGAATCATCATGCTCGATCTTCACTACTGGCCGACGCCCAACGGCAAAAAAGTCACCATTCAGCTTGAAGAATGTGGTCTCGACTACAGCGTGATCGAGTGCAACATCGGCAAGGGTGATCAATTCACTGAGGAATTTTTGTCGATTAATCCAAACACGCGCATGCCTGTATTGGTAGATCATGACCCTGCAGACGGCCAAGGGCCTCTCTCGGTTTTCGAGTCCGGTGCCATCATGCTCTATATCGCTGAAAAAACCGGGCAGTTCATGCCAAGCGATGCAAGAGGCAAATACGAGGTCGTGCAGTGGGTTATGTGGCAGATGGCCAATCAAGGGCCAAAGAGTGGCGAATGCGGGCACTTTCGTCGCCTGGGTGACGATGCTGGCGATCAAACCTATGCCGTTACCCGCTTTACTGACGAGGTCAATCGATTCTACGGGGTCCTCAACAACAAGCTTTACAACCAGCGTTACCTCTGCGGTGACGAGTACACCATCGCCGACATGATTTGCTATCCATGGACGATCAATTGGGAAGGGCAGGGCCAGGATATTAACGAATTCAAATACTTTAAACGTTGGTTTGACGAACTTGGTCAGCGACCCGCCGTGCAGCGCGGTATGGCAGTAGGCTCGCAGATGCAAAACGACTACTCCAAACTGCCCAAGGAAGAAATCGCCGCACTGCGCGCTCTGCTCTACAACCAACGGGCGAGACCTGCGCCGGAAACGGGCGGTCTTGAGGCGTGATAGGCTGCTCTTCAGCATCTAACAAACGATATTGGGGGAGATTCATGCAGGCCATCGAATCGATTGAAGCGCTCGAGGCTCACTACGGGAAAGTCTCACCGCTGGCTCTAAGCAAGGTCTGTGATCACATTACAGCCTTGTACCAGCGATGGATTAAGGCCTCGCGTTTCATGATTTTGTCGACAGTGGGGCCGGGCGGCACCGATGCCAGCCCCCGAGGCGACAGCGAAGAGGTCGTGCGTATTGTCGATGCGAAAACGCTTTGGCTACCAGACTGGAAGGGTAACAATCGCCTCGACTCTCTTAAAAATATAGTGGAAGACGGACGTCTCAGCCTGATGTTCATGGTGCCCGGCTCAGACACCGTGGTGCGGATTAACGGCGAGGCCATCGTCACGGCAGACAATGACGTCACCGGCGCATTTGAGCGTGACGGTAAGTTGCCCTGCACGGTGACGGTGATCACGGTAAGCGAGGTATATTTTCAATGCGCCAAGGCGCTGATGCGATCAGGCCTTTGGCAGGCCGGCGATGCCAGCACAAAGATACCCACTGCAGGCGAGTTCTTGCAGGAGCAGGCACCGGAATTTGCTGCGGCAAGTTACGACGAGGGTTACCTCCAATACGCCAAGGAACGGCTTTGGTAGGCGACCTAGTCTTGGTGGGCCGCCCTTCCCTCGCAGTCGATCGTCATCTGACGCACATCACGCACAGTGAATACAAACAGCCTTGGTATGATGACCAGTGCGGCTGCTAGCGCTAGAGACAATTAGTGCCCAGCATCTCGTAGATTAAACCAAACACGACGATGCCTAATGTCACTAGGGCGATAGAGCCTAGGTGATCGTAGGCTAAGACTCTCGACAGCATGTGTTCAGGCACTTTTTGCTGAAATGTCGTACACCAAAAGACATTGAAGATTTGACCGGCAATTCCCGCGATGAAGGCGGCCAGTGCCACCCAAAAGACGCTTAAAGGGAACGCTAGCGCGTTCGGCACTAAGGCAAAAAACAGCACGCAGTAGCCGGCCACATACATCGGATGTCGGGGTCGCAGCTGCATTCCTAGAAGCCCGCCGAGTAAAAGCACCACTAGGGATACGGCAGTGGGTGCGGCGATCACGAAAGCAGCGTCCGCGGCGGAGCCCGTCAGCTCCAGGACGCCGAAAGCCATGGCGATTGGAGCCATGGCAGTACCCGTGTATCTCACCAAGAAGGCGACAAACATCTGGTTGAAGTTCTTATTTTTAGCAGGCGCAAGCCCTGGGCAACATGATTTTGCGCTATTGTGTATCGTTACTCAGCGGGGACTTACCCTCCCCTGTTAGCTACTGACGGGGGAGCTAAAGCGCCAGATAACGGCTAGTTCTGTGCGGATGCGTCGAATACTTCAACAGCAAAATCGAATTCGGCCATGGGGCCGATAACCCCATCAGCCAAATAGGTCTGCTCCGTAAAGTAGATCTGCTCGCGGCCCATGCGCACGACGGTACTGGCGCGGGTTCCATAGTTGCTGTCGCAGATGAAACACGAGCCGAGATGGCGTTCGACTTCTACCGATTTGCCGCGATCAGGAAGGCGTTGGTCGTCGGGCTTGGCCTGGTCCTTAAGCAGATTGATGAACTCAACGTTGTCGCATTTGCTATCGGCAAGCTCACCTAGCCGGCGGGCGCCGTCCACGCATTTCGGCCATGTTGCACCCAGTTCCGCATTGCTCAGGCCGTAGTCGCCTGCCGGCAGCAATCGGCTGCGCGGCTGATCGGGAGGGTTGACATTGGTGGTGTAAAGCAGCCGCACTCCATCAAACAGCAGCAGGTTAAATCCCGCGTACTGGTCGCCCTTGATGCTCAGTGCGTAATCCTTCACCGACTGTGTACCGCTCAGAAAACCGTGTACTAACTCTCCGCGCGATTTTGGGAATGTCGCCGGCTCGCCCTGAGTGAAATTGGTCAGCGCCGCAAAACGTCCTTGGCGTGAACAGCCAAGCCAAGTCCCGCCGGCGACCAAGTCCTTGCCGGCAAGAATATGGGGTTCATCATCCCAAAATTGGGCTTCGGCGCTAGCGCGCTGGTGAAACTCGTCGCGGTTAGCCGCCACCAGCAAAGGCTCGGCGGTCTGCGGCCGAAAACGGAACAGGATTAAGCACATAAAACGCTAACTGATTGCAAAGAAGCGGGCGAGTGTAGCAGGACTTTACGTTATCCTGCGGCCCAAGTTATAAGGCGCCAGCTGCCATGCACTACCCGATTATTGATCCCATCATAGTCTCTGTCGGTCCCTTGGCCCTGCGCTGGTACGGCCTCACTTGGCTGATCGGATTTGCCGCGGTATATCTGCTTGGCCAGTGGCGTATTAATAACAGGCCAGACCTACTGAACGCCCGTTGGGACACGGAACAACTTTCTGACTTGGTGTTTTACGGTGCCATGGGTGCGGTGCTGGGCGGTCGCATCGGCTATGCCTTCTTTTACGGTATTGAGCGCCTGACCTCGGATCCCCTCTATCTTTTTCGTATCTGGGAAGGCGGCATGTCCTTCCATGGGGGCTTCCTCGGTGTGTTGGTGGCGATGGTTATATTTGGTCGGCGTTACGACAAAGATTTTCTGACCGTCACCGATTTTCTTGCGCCGTTGTGCTCGATTGGCCTGGGCTCGGTGCGGATCGGCAACTTTATCAACATGGAATTGCCGGGCCGGGTCACCGAAAGCAGTTTGGGTTTGGTTTTTCAGTGCCAAGCGGTGCGCGAGTTGAATCCCATGTGCTTTGGTGTTTGGGAAAATGTAGCAAGGCACCCCTCGTCTTTGTACCAGGCTGCGACTGAGGGGGCATTGCTCTTTGCGCTGCTTTGGTGGCTTTCCATGAAACCCAGAGCCAAGGGCGTACTGTCAGGAGCCTTCTTGCTGGGCTACGGCTGTTTTCGATTTTCGACAGAATTTTTGCGCTCTCCGGACGCGCATATCGGATTTGTGCTGTTCGAATTCATCAGCATGGGACAGTTGCTGTCGATGCCCATGATCATCGCGGGTATTTGGTTACTCTACTGGGCCGGCACCAATGCGGGCAAAGGTGCTAATGCGGGCAACGGTGCAAAGACGGCGAATTAGTCACAAGTCACTAAGATCTCGTCGCCGAGCCAAATCATCACTGGTAATATTGCCCGTTGCTTAGCCAAGGCAACTGATATGCAACAGTACCTGGACCTGATGCGCCATGTTCGCGAAAACGGCGCCTTCAAAGCCGACCGAACGGGCACCGGTACCTACAGCGTTTTTGGTCATCAAATGCGCTTCGATCTCGCCGCCGGTTTCCCCTTAGTAACGACTAAAAAAATGTTTCTCAAGGGCATTATTCACGAGCTGCTCTGGTTTTTGTCTGGTTCTACCAACATCTCCTACCTGACCGACCACAATGTCCACATATGGGACGAATGGGCAGACGAGCACGGCGAGTTGGGACCGGTCTATGGATCGCAGTGGCGCTCTTGGCCGGGTCCCGATGGCAGCACAATTGATCAGATCGAAGCCTTGGTAGCAGGCATACGCACCAATCCGGATAGCCGTCGGCATATCGTCAGCGCCTGGAATGTTGCCGAGGTAAATAATATGGCGTTGCCGCCCTGTCATACCCTTTTTCAGTTTTACGTCGCCGATGGCAAGCTATCCTGTCAGCTCTATCAGCGCAGTGCGGATATTTTTTTGGGAGTGCCTTTTAATATCGCTTCCTATGCGCTTCTCACCATGATGATCGCCCAAGTCTGCAATTTGGCGCTGGGTGATTTTGTGCACACCATGGGCGATGCCCATCTGTATACCAATCATCTGGAGCAGACTGATCTGCAGCTTGCGCGCAGCCCGCTGCCGCTGCCGCAAATGCATTTGAATCCAGAAGTGAAAGACATCTTTGGCTTTGCCTATAAAGATTTCGAACTGTTCGGCTACGAATGCTACGGCGGAATCAAGGCGCCCATCGCGGTCTGAATCAGGACAAAGACATGCAGCTATCACTGATATGGGCCATGGCCGAAAATCGGGTCATCGGTCGCGATAACTCCTTGCCATGGCGGCTTCCCAATGACATGCGCCATTTCATGAAAACTACCATGGGTCGCCCGGTAATCATGGGCCGCAAAACCTTCGAGTCGATGAAGGCGCCGTTGCCGGGTCGAACGAATATTGTCCTCACTCAAAACTCTCAATGGCGGCGCGAGGGTGTGCAGGTTGTCGCCACGTTGGACGAGGCCATCGCGCTGGCCGAAAGCCAATGTGTGATTGATGGCGTGGACGAGGTAATGATCATTGGCGGTGCGCAGATATACGAACTCGCCCTGCCGATTGCAGACCGATTGTACCTAACAGTAGTGCACGCGGAGCCCGCCGGGGATGTGCTTTTCCCGCATTTCGACTTAGATCACTGGCGCGTCGTGGCCGAAGAGCGTTGCGAGGCCGATGAGCGTCACAGCAGCGCCTATACGTTTCAAACGCTAGAGCGCGCGTCCTAGCAGGCTCAACCGCGACGTCTGCTGAAGCGATGGCTAACGGCAAACTGGCTCTCTGCGTCAATCCGATGTCGGGACGGGATGTGCGCAGGCTAGCTGCCCGCGCCACCAACATTACCCACGAAGCCAAGCGCGATATCGTGGCGAGAGTGGCCGCAGGGGCAGATGCCGTTGGAGTCAAGGATATCTACATTTCTAGGGAACCTTTTCGTATTGCCGAGGGCGCCCTAGAGCTCATGAAGCTGCAGGCCAAGGTGCACATCGTTGATATCCCCCTTACCAATACCGCCAAGGATACGGTTCAAGCTATGGGCCGGTTTAAGTCCGCAGGCTGTCATACCGTGGTTTCGTTGGGCGGTGATGGCACTAACCGAGCTCTGGTTGGTGCTGACAGCGACATCGATCTCGTACCGATTTCTACTGGTACCAATAACGTTTTTCCAGCCTTAATAGAGCCCACACTGGGCGGCATGGTGGCAGGCCTCAATGCACTCGGAAAAACCGCAGATATGCCCGAGAGCCTGCGACCGCGCGCCAAGATACTATACCTGCAAACGCCCACGGGTACCGATGTTGGACTGGTCGATGCGGTACTCCTGCGTAGGGACCAAGTGGGTAATATGCTGCCCTTTGACGCTGACCGCCTAGATAGCATGCTCCTAACGCGGGCGGAGCCAAACTCTGTGGGCATGTCACCCATTGGTGGCTTTATCGATCCGGTTTACGCTGAAAACGACTGGGGTCTTTGGGTAGAAATAGGTGGCGACGGAAAGCGTATTCGGGCGCCGTTGTCGCCGGGCCATTTTCGCGAGGTCATTGTTAGGCGTGTCCGGCGAACTGCCTTCGACGAAACGCGTACATTCCACGGTCCAGGTGTGATTGCTCTAGACGGCGATCGGGATCATGGCCTGCAAGAGGGAGATACAGCGTCTGTCACCCTACGTCGTGATGGCCCGCGCATACTAGACGTTGAGGGCATCATGCGTTGGGCAGTGGGAGCGGGTATGATGTCTGGCGCTGTCAATGCCGGCCTCTGAGGCGTATCGGCCCCATCCGAAGGTGAACAAATGATCGTCAAACCTCGTATACGCGGCTTTATATGCACAACGGCTCATCCCCGCGGTTGTGCTGCCCATGTTGACCAACAAATTAACTATGTTACTGAACACGGTACGGCCAGTAGGGGTGCTTTTCAAAACGTACTAGTGCTGGGCTGCTCGGGTGGTTATGGACTCGCCAGTCGTATCGTCGCGGGCTTTGGCTGCGGGGCGAAAACGCTTGGTGTGTCCTTTGAAAAAGCGCCCACCGAAAACAAGACGGCTTCAGCGGGTTGGTATAACAACAAAGCTTTCGAGTCCCGCGCTGCGCAGCAGGGGCTTTATGCGAAAACCCTCGATGGCGATGCCTTTTCGGATGCCATGCGTGAGCAGGTGTTAGCAACTATCAAGGCAGACTTAGGCAAAATAGATTTGGTCGTTTATAGCCTCGCCTCACCCGTGCGCCAGCACCCAAAGACCGAAGTGCTGCATCGGTCGAGTATTAAGCCACTGGGAGAAGTGCTGGATATTAAGACCGTCCATGTAGAGAAAGGTGAAGTTTCCGCAGTTGCCCTGGAACCAGCGACAGAACAAGAAATTGCAGACACTGTAACCGTCATGGGCGGTGAAGACTGGGAGTACTGGATCGACGCGCTGCTTGCTGAAGATTTGCTGGCACCCAATGCTAAAACCGTTGCCTATACCTATATCGGTAGCGAACTTACCTGGCCGATTTACTGGGAAGGCACCCTGGGCAAGGCCAAGGCAGATCTGGACCGAGCCAGTGGCGAGATTCAGCAAAAGCTTCAAAGCATTGGCGGCGATGCCCGGGTAGCGGTGCTAAAGGCCATTGTCAGCCAGGCCAGTGCGGCGATTCCCGTGGTACCCCTTTATGCAGCGCTCTTGTTTCGGGTGATGAAAGAGCAGGGCAGCCACGAGGAGTGTATCGAGCATATAGAGCGCCTCTTCACTACCCAGCTTTCGTCTGGAGCTCATATGCGACTCGACGACAGTGGTCGTATTCGCGTCGATGATTTAGAACTCGCAGAGACGGTTCAAGCAGAGGTAAGACGACGCTGGCCCGTGGTCGACACCCAGAACCTACCAGAGCTTGGAGACCTCGCCGGTTTTCGTGCCGATTTTTTGAAAATTTTTGGCTTTGGTATCGAGGGCGTTAACTATGACGCCGAGGTGGACCCCCAACGCATTAGCTGAGCGGCATGGCCGTATTACCGTTAAGGAAGCAGATGGAAAAAGTCTTTTTGCAAGCATGTCGGGGTGAGCAAACCACGCACACCCCCATATGGCTGAATCGTCAGGCCGGGCGCTACATGCCCGAGTACCATCAAGTTAAGGGCGACCTGCCTAGCTTGGACTTCTTTAAAAATCCCGAGCGCGCAGCTCAGGCCACCTTGGACGCCCAGCGAATTCTTGGTGTCGATGCCGCGATCATGTTCGCGGATCTGCTGCCTATTTTGGAGCCCATGGGCCTAGAACTCGAATATGTCGCCGGTCAGGGCCCGGTATTCGCCCACCCTATTCGCAGCGCAGCAGATGTGGCGAATTTGGTGACCGCACCGGCCATAGAGCACACCCCCTACATCGCCGATACTGTGCGCTGCATTGACGAAGGTCTTCCTAACGACATTGCATTGATTGGGTTTGCGGGCGCCCCCTTTACCTTGGCTTCCTATGCCATCGAGGGAAAGGGTTCGCGTAACTACGTGTTCGTGAAAAAGATGATGTACGAGGCTCCAGAGCTTTGGCATGAACTCATGGTTAAGCTGACCGGACAACTTGCCAGCTACCTGCAGCTGCAAATCAGCGCCGGGGTGGAAGCCGTGCAGCTATTCGATACCTGGGTCGGCAACCTATCGGTTTACGATTATCGCACCTATGTTGAGCCGCACTTGAAGGCACTGGTTGATGCGCTCGCTGGCACCGTGCCGGTAATCTACTTTGGTACCGGTAACTATCATCTGTTGCCAGAAGTATTCCGGCTGAATATCGACGTGCTGGCCTTTGACTGGCGCACGCCGCTTAAACCCACCTGGGATCAACTTGGCTGTAAAGCAGTGCAGGGTAATCTCGACCCCATCGTTCTATGCGCTGACCAAGCGGCGGTAGCTTCCCAGTCCAAGTGGCTGCTTGATCAAGTTGATGGTCGCCCCGGCCATATTTTTAACCTGGGTCACGGCATCATTCCCGAAACCCCTGTCGATAATGTAAAGTTCCTGGTCGAGTTTGTGCATGAGCAAAGCAGCCGTTAGGTATCCCGCCGGAAATCGGTAGGCTAGAGGGCGCTGCCAGATTGTTCGGTAAAAACTGGTAGGGATAATGAGTTGGCCGATTCGAGGCTTAGGTGCCTTCTTTGCATTGATCGTTGGTTATCTGGCCCTTATGTTGGGTGCCTCTGAGAGCGGTGAGGTGGTCGAACTCATTACTCAAGACGCCAACGGCGAGCAATTCACCACACGCCTTTGGATTGCCGATCATGACGGTGCTATGTGGCTGCGGGCAAATTCGGGTTCTGGATGGTATCAGCGCTTGGTGCAGCACGATGCGCAGCGGCCTGCGACTTTGCTGCGCGGCGATGCGACATACTCGATAACGAGCACCTCTTATCCCGAGATGGTCAAAACCCTCGACACCTTGATGGCAAGTAAATACGGGCTTGGTGACACCATTGTTGACGCACTGGGTGGCAGTGCATTGGCAACTGGCATCGCGGTTAAAGTTCTTCCGATCGAGTGATCCTTGCACTGAAGTTACAACAACTTAAAAGCGAAGTGTTCGATCGACCTATAGCGCATAGTCCGCAGGTGGTGCGTAATCCCGCGGCAGTCGATTCGCTTCATTACGATCTGCAATCAACAGGCCCTGCTTTGCGAGTGTTCTGAAAAGCACCGGCTCAGCAGAGGTTGGCCAGCCCTCTGCCGCCAAATCCCAACATTCAGCGCAGACCACAATACGATAGGCCGCCACAACTTGATGCGCGTTTTTACGCTCGCATAGGGCGCAGACTGTGGCCACGCCGCGACTAGCCCAGGTATTTGTCGGTAACCGCGCCTTCGCTGGCAGAGCTGACCAAGGTCGCATACTTTGCCAGAGTGCCGCGTTGTGTATAGGCTTCCGGCGCCTGCCACTTAGCTTTCCTAGCCGCGAGCTCTTCGTCACTCACATGCAGATTAATCTCAGCGTTTTCGGCGTCTACCGTAATGGTGTCGCCGTCCTCTACTAGAGCGATGGGGCCACCTAGGTGCGCTTCTGGGGTGACATGACCAATGACGAATCCGTGGGAGCCGCCGGAGAATCTTCCATCCGTGAGCAGAGCAACCTCTTGAGATAGGCCGCGGCCGTTTATCGCGCTGGTTGGGCTGAGCATTTCACGCATGCCTGGGCCACCCTTTGGGCCTTCATAGCGCACTATCACGACATCGCCCTTCACCACGCTGCCATCCATGATGGCTGCCATGGCAGCTTCTTCGCCATGAAAACATCGCGCCTTTCCAGTAAAGACCAGGCCTTCGTGACCAGTGATTTTGGCCACCGCGCCTTCTGGGGCTAGATTGCCGCGCAGGATGACCAAGTGGCTGTCTTTTTTTATGGGGTTCGATAGCGGTCGGATGATTTTTTGATCTTCGGGGTAGTCGGCTACATCGGCCAGATTTTCTGCCATGGTTTTTCCGGTGACCGTCATGCAGTCGCCGTGCAGGAGTCCCTTGTTGAGCAAAGTCTTCATCAGCGGCAGGATGCCGCCAATCTCGATCAGCTCGCTCATGGCGTAGACACCTGCAGGACGCATATCAGCAAGCACGGGCACGCGTTGACCGATACGACTGAAGTCGTCGAGGCTCAGCGGGATGTTGGCTGCATGGGCAATGGCCAGTAGATGCAAAACCGCATTGGTGGAACCTTCCAGCGCGATGGTGAGCGTAATCGCGTTTTCGAATGCCTCGCGGCTCAAGATATCGCTGGGCTTAAGGCCGAGCTTGATCAGGTTTCTTACTGCTGCCCCAGCGTTATAGCTGTCCTGCTTCTTGTCCTGACTGACCGCGTTTTGTGCCGAGCTGCCTGGCAACGATAATCCCAGTGCTTCCATGGAAGAGGCCATGGTATTGGCCGTATACATGCCGCCGCATGAACCCGGGCCGGGTATGGCGGTGGCTTCAACATCCTTGAGCTCGATGTCTGAAACATTACCCGCTGCATGTCCGCCAACGGCCTCAAATACAGAAACAATGTCTCGTCGTTCTTTGCCGGGCAGGATGGTGCCGCCGTAAACGAAGACGCTGGGGCGGTCCATGCGCGCCATGGCAATACCGCAGGCGGGCATATTCTTGTCACAGCCGCCAATGGCCACAAAGCCATCAAAACCCTGGGCACCCACTACGGTTTCAATGGAGTCTGCGATCACCTCACGAGACACGAGAGAGTAGCGCATACCCGGCGTACCCATAGATATGCCATCAGATACGGTAATGGTGTTGAACAGTACTGACTTGGCGCCAGCTTCGTCGGCGCCCATGGCGGCGGCCTCTGCCAGCTCATTAATGTGCATATTGCAGGGGGTCACCATGCTCCAAGTGGAAGCGATGCCGATTTGCGGTTTATTGAAATCCTCTGGTTTGAAACCCGTGGGGTACAGCATGGCCCGGCTTGGGGCTTGTTCGACTCCATCGACAACAATGGAGCTGTAGGAGCGTTCGTTAGCCATTTGGTTTCCTCTGATAACGCGTGGTGCGGGGTCGAAAGCGGTTAGACCAGCGGTTTCAGCAGCACTTTAGAGCTGCGCTGCCAGTTGTAAAGTGATTGTTTGGTGTCTGGCAGATCTTCCACGGTCGCGTCAGCAAAACCGTGTTCAACAAACCATTCTTGGGTTTGTGTGGTCAGTACGAAGAGGCTATCGCAGCCCAATTGCAGAGCCTTGGCTTGGGCAGCGTCTAGCAGGTTGCTGCCAATGGCCACTCCCGCGCCGCCGCGACGGTACAAGTCACTGACCGCTACGCAGGCTAGCTCAGCGTGCCGATCATGGGGGTAGACGGCGCAACAGCCGACCACAACCCCGTCGACTTCGGCTACCATAAAGTAGTCGATCTCCTGCTCGAGCCGATCACGAGAACGCCTGACCAGGGCGCCTCTCTCTTCCAGTGGTCGAATGATCTCCACAATGTCGCCCACGTCGGCAAGTACTGCTGCTCGCACCGGATGACGCTGTTCTTCTACCAGCTGAGTCCCGGCACCTTCTGCGGTAAACAGTTCCTGCAGCAGGCCGCCGTCTTGCACGTAGGAGATCTGATGGGCCTTCGTTACCCCGGCTCGAACAGCCCGGGCCATTGCCAGATAGCGCTGGGCTGAGCCCAGCGAAAGGTCGGCCAAAAAATCGTCCAGGGTGCTTGGTGTAATCGTGCTTTGGCGCTGGCTCTGCGAGGTCTTCAGGTGCTCTATTTCGTCGAAGAAAATCAGTTTGTCAGCCTGCAGGGCGATGCTGATATCTGCGGCAAGCTCCTCGGAAGCCAGATTGAAGGCCTGCCCGGAATTTGAAAACCCGAGGGGTGACTGTAGTACCAAGTTAGCGGCGCTTAGTAGACCGCGAATGCGAGCGCTGTCTAAACTGCGCAGCTGTCCCGTCAACAGGTGGTCGATTCCATCGAGCACACCAAGCGGTTTGGCAGTGACAAAGTTGCCCGACACCACGCTAATATCGACGTTGTGCAACGGTGTGTTGGGTAATCCAGTGGAGAACAGGCCTTCAAGATGACTGCGCAGTAAACCGTAAACACCGGTGACCTTGTCCATATCACCCGGCTCGGTGATACGCCGGTGATTGTGGGTTTTAGAATTCGGCAGCGCTTTGTCGAGCTGTGGTCGGCCGCCGTGCACGAGCACCAGCTGCACCCCCAGCACATGCAGCAACGCGAGGTCGTGAATAATGTTGATGATATTGGCATGGGCCAACGCTTCTCCGCCTAAATACACCACGAAGGTTTTACCCCGATGAGCACTGATATAGGGCGTAGAGCCACGAAACCACTGAGAATAATCGTTTGTGTCCATTTTCAAACCAGACAGAATTTTTGGATGACACGGCGCGGGGTATCCTTGGCTGGTGCCAACTGAGCTTTGTCCAGGTATTCCTTGGGTTGGTGTGCCTGATCAACACTTCCTGGCCACCGTACGACGGTTTCCATTCCCAGTGCTTGCATGAAGTGTGCATCAGTGCCGAAGGTGACTGGCTGGTTCCCGCTCAAACCATTCAAAGCATCCAGCAGCTCGCCATTCGGACCGGACTTAAACGGTGGAATCGGAGGGTAGGCTGTGGGCAGCTGAAGGCTCACGCCGGTATTCGCGACTACGGCTGCGATACGCCGTTTGAGGGCCTCGTGAATTGCTTCGCTATCCATTCCCAGCAGTAAGCGCAGGTCTGTCTGTGGCGCCGCATGACCGCAAATTCGGTTGGGGTTGTCCCCCGCATGCATGCAGTCAAGATTCATGGTGGACGCGTTTATCGCAAAAGCGTTGTTCTGATTGGCGGCCGCCAGCTCTTCTCGCATGGCGATCAACTCGCCCATGACGAGGTGCATAGCATCCAAGGCATTAGCACCTAGGCTGGGATCATAGGAATGACCCATGGCGCCTTCCAGCTGAATCTTCACCACGCTTATGCCCTTGTGGGCAAAGGTCGCGGCGGCTTCCAAGGCCACAGGGAAAATGCCTTTCATGTCGCAGCTGCCCAGGCCGGAGAAGCCAGCCTGGTGGTCTTTGACCGTGAACCGATCCGATAACCACAACGCTTCATCGAACGGCACGGTATCCGTGTGGCCGGCAAGCACGAGACCGCCCATGCCGTCGTTTGTGTCACAGCCCAGTTTGGCAGCGGCATGAGCTTTAAGCGAAATCCCGGATCGTTCAGCCAATTCGCCAGATGCTCGATAACTCGCAGGTTGCTGCGATCGATATCGGGCGATGTCGAGCTGACAGAAGGCTCTGCCACCAATTGGGCAAGCATGTCGGAGAACGATGGAAGCACAGAAATGTCCTGTTAAATCAGCGGGCTATTGTATGCCTAACCCTTGCGGTAAAACGAGTCCTCGCCTTGTGGACGGGTTTTGAATCGGCGATGCATCCATAAATACTGCTCCGGTACCTGGCGCAAAGAGCTCTCCAGCATTTGGTTTAGCGCGGTCGCATCTGACTCCAAGTCGCCCTGGGCGAAATCCGTCAGCACCGGGCTAAATCGCAGTGTCCAAGTGCGACTATGGATGTCGCGCAGTTGATGCAGCATTAATACTGGGGAACCGTTGCGTTCTGCCAGTCGCGAACTCACCGTGATGGTGGCGGTGGCAATGCCGAAGAACGGTGCAAATACTGAGTGTTTGCGGCCATAGTCTTGATCTGCCGCGTACCACATGGCTCGTCCGGACTTCAGGCGCTTAATGATCTGGCGCATATCACCGCGTTCTACAACCCCTTCGAAGTGATGTCTTCGGCCCCGAGTTTGTAGCCACTCCCAGACTGGGTTTTTGTTACGCCGATACATCACGTCTACGAAGCCCAGAGTGCTTAAGAATTGGCTGGTGATATCAATGGTGGTGTAGTGCGCGCCGACCAGCACCACACCGCGTCCAAGAGCCTGAGCTGCCATCAGGTGTTCTATCCCTTCGACGCGGTAGTGTTTGGATAGATCGCGAGTGGGGTTTAGCCAGGGCAGAGCGATTTCCACTGCCCCAATCCCCGTGTGCCGGAAATTATCTCGCACGAGTTTTCGCTGCTGGTCGGTATCCAGCTGCGGAAAGCATTTTGAGATATTGACCTGGGTGATGTGGCGACGAGATCCGGCGAGGTGATAGCCCAGCCAGCCAACGCCCTGGCCGACGGTAAAAATCCAGGATATGGGCAGGCGGGCAACCAGCCACAAAAAGGCCGCGGCAAACCAAACAGGCCAGAGTACGGGGTTCAGCAAAGAGGGACGCACAGGTGTCGGGTCGAGCATGGACAAATGGTAGCAGCTTCCGGATTCAGGATACCCAGTAGTAACATGCAGTATTACTTGGCGAGGTAGCCGTGCTTCAATCCCTGTTAAACGTTCAGTCACTAGTGCCTGGGGACGGTCATGTCCTGGTGGTGGGAGATATTTGGATTGATCATCAGGTCGCCCCGGACCAGTCCTTTTCTAGCCGTGAATACCTGCGGCACAACAGCGCTGCCGGTCTGGCGTTTGGCTTGGCCGAGGCTGGACTTGCAGTCACCCTGGTGGGCTTTGTCGGTGATGATCCCACGGCCGACATTATCGACGATTCCATGGCGAGTGCTGATGTGGCCAGTGATTTGTTGCACATTAAATCTTGGTCTACGTTTACCAGTGCTCATGAGTATATTGGTGAGAGTGCCGATGCCAAGCTCGACGCCGATGGCAGGCGGGTGCGCCGCCACAAAGATGAGCGGGCTCTGCCCATTGACGGTATGAGCGAATACGAATCGCATTTACAAAATCGGGTGGAGCGATACCTTGGCAATGCCAGCGCACTGGTGCTGGTGGACTGGGGCTTGGGCAGCATTGCCGAACCAAGGGCGCTGATCTACGTGGCAAGGCAGCAAGGTGTGCCAAGTATTGCGATATTTGGGTCTGAGGCCTTGGCTGAGCGTTACGGCGATGCCGATCACCGGCTCGATCTATCCCGGCGCGATTTCGCAGCAGGTATAAGCACGCTAAAAGCGGTGCTGCCATCCTCGGTTGCCCTTCGTACATGAGTCTAGTGACCAGCAAAGCCGGCGCATCGGTGTACCCTGGTTTGATCCTATACCGGTGTTTGCTTTGGCTCGCTCTGCCCTTTGTCATTCTGCGCCTTTGGTGGCGAGGCCGACGAGACCCTACTTACAGATCGCGCTGGCGCGAACGTTTTGGTTTTTACCGTCAGTCGATTACCCCAAATGCTTTGTTGTTTCATACCGTTTCGGCGGGAGAGAGCATTGCTGCGGCGCCGATTATTCGCGAATTGGCCGAAGGCGGTGCGTCGACGAATCCCTTGCTGGTTACCACCATGACCCCAACCGGTAGTGAGCAGGTCTCGCGCCTTCTAGGCGATTGTGTTGAGCACTGCTATGCCCCCTACGATTTCACCTTCGCGGTTCGGCGCTTCCTGGCGCACGTTCAGCCTCGCGCATTGATTCTTATGGAGACTGAGATTTGGCCAAATCTTATTTTGGAGGCAAAGGCCCAGGGTATTTCCGTGCTCTTGATGAACGCTCGGTTGTCGGAAAAATCGGCCCGTGGCTATCACCGGTACGGCTGGCTCGGCCAGCCCGTACTACAGGCAGTGGACCTGATCGCCTGTCAAACTGAAGCGCATGCGACACATTTTCAGGCGTTAGGCGTACTTCGCGAAAGACTGCAGATCGTTGGTAACGTCAAATACGACCTCGACGTAACTGAGGATGTAGCCCAGGATGCCGCTCAACTTCGATCTCAGCTTGGTCCTAGAAAACGATGTTCTTGGATTGCGGCCTCCACCCATCCCGGCGAGGAAGAGCTGATATTGCAGGTCCATCAGCAGTTGTTAAATGTCCACCCAGATGCGCTGCTTTGGTTGGCGCCCCGCCACACTAATCGCACAACACAACTTATCCCTTTGTTGGATCATCTAACCCAACCTATGCCTGGGGGCTGGTGTCGCTACTCCGATTTGGTGGATCAAAGTACGGTTGATGCCTGTGACCCAAGCGTGGTGTTGGTGGATCAGATGGGGGTATTAATGCCGCTCTACGAGCTTGCAGACGTTGCATTTATGGGCGGCTCCCTAGTGGCCCATGGCGGTCATAACCCGATCGAGCCTGCCAGTCTGGGCACGCCGGTAATCACAGGCCCTCACCACGTTAATTTTGCTCAGGTCTTCGCCGATCTAATTCAGGCAGGTGCCTGCATTACCTCGGAGCAAAGTGGCTTGGCCAATGAAGTGGGTCAGCTCATGAGCAATACTAAGCAGCGTCAGACCATGGGCGTGGCGGGTGGTCAGGTGGTCGCGATCAACCGTGGTGCCAAGCAGCGCATTCTTAGGCTCCTTGAACAACACCTCAAAGCTCGTTAGCCCTGAGCTTCGCGCATGGACACGATGCGCTTGACGGGCGCGCTGCTGTCCATGAAACCGTTAATCTCCTGAAGATCTGCCTGATCCAGTAGCCCGGACTGCTGCTTAAGTCGCAGCAAATTCAACAGGTAGGTATAGCGAGAGTCGGCGTAGGCAAACTGCGAATCGAATAAACGTTGCTGGGCTTGCAGCACGTCGACAATGTTCCGCGTGCCTACTTCGTAACCCGTTTGCGTTGCCTCCAGGGCCGACTGAGCCGAGCGAATCGCCTTGAGTCTGGCCTGTACGCGAACCACATCGGTCGAAACAGATTTGTAGAGGCTGCGGGTATTGCGGACTACCGTTCGACGCTGATTCAACAGTTGTTCGCGCGATTGCTCGGCGCGGGCACGGCCTTCTCGCATGCGCGACGTGGTTCGACCACCTTGGAAGATCGGCAGGGTTACCTGCAGTCCGTAGATCGTGGTTTCAGTCTCTTCTGGACTGAACTGCTGCGTCAGCGGATTGCCATTGTTGTTGTTGGTGCGCGTTACTATGGCTTCGACAGTGGGCGCATAGGCTGAAAGCCGCGAGCGCGCTTCATTTTTTGCAGCATTCAACTGCTCCAAGGCCGCGCGAACCCCAAGATTAGAGCGCAGGGCGGCCTCGACCCAGGCCTCTTCATCCATGGGATCCGGGTTCACGATGGGCAGCTGTTCGGACAAAGTGGCCAGCTCGTTATAATCTCGACCGGCAAGGGTGCGCAGGGTTTCAAAACTGATGTAGAAGTCGGTTTCTGCCTGAATCTGACGCACCAGCGCGGCGTCGTAGGCCGCCTGAGATTCCAGCACATCGGTAATGGCGACAAGACCCACATCGAAGCGTTGTTGGATCTGCTCAAGCTGACGCTGCACCGCAGTTACCTCGGCATTCGTCGTGTCTAAGCGGTCTCGGGTGCGCAAAATATTCAAATACGCCTCAGCGACTCGTACGATTAAATCTTGCTCTTGGGCAGCCAGAGAGAACGAAGAGGCTCTTACAAAAGCCTTAGCACCGTTGTAACCAAACCAGTTCGACAGATTCAAAATCGGCTGACGCAGCTGGGCGTTCCACCCGTTATCGTTATAGCCCTTCCTCAGTATTTGGCTCTGCGGGCTGTCATCGCCAGGAATGGTCATTTCCGTTTTCGTGGTATTTGCGCTGGCAACAATGCTGGGCAGCAGAAGCGAACGAGCCTGGGGCAAACGCTCCTTGTCGGCCTGATACGAGGCGCGTGCCGCGCCCACGACCGCGTCGTTGTCCTTGGCTGCGACAAAGACATCGACCAGGTCATCGGCCTGAAGAGGCGCGCTATGAAGTCCAGCGCCGAGCAGCAAAGCGGTGAAAAAGCGGCTGACAATGGGATGGGATTGGATCATCAAATCTCTCTAATATGAGGCAAGACAAGACGATGTCTTATGTCGGTATGGGACGTTGGTCTTCTGCCTGGTCGGGAATTATGCCTGCTATGGCGGTGCAAGTAACGTGAAGTGGCGCTAGCTTTCGTTCCCTGGCTCGAGCACTGACCAAGATGGCGATTTGAACGGTAAAACCCGAATTCGCGCATAGCACCTGATGGGTGCCCTAGGTATATTAGTCGGCTGTACTACCCCAATTGGTTTAACGAAACACGTGTCAGACAAACGCCCGGAAACAGACGCCGACATCCTGAGTCGCTCAACAGAGCTGAGCTACGATTTTGCCACCGGTGCTCGGCACCCCGGTCGCCGTTACCACCACGATTTGGTGGGCCATATGGCCGAGTGCGATATGAATTTTCAGCGGCTCATGCAGCTTTTCCCCACGGTTCGGCAGGACGATTTCAAGTGCGTGATCTTGCTACCCGGCGAAGCCGGTACCCGAGTCGAGCTGAGCGTTGTTGAGCGCGGGCCCTACACCACAACAGTGCAGCTTACCCAGGTGCCCAAGCAAGAATGGGGTAGCAGCCCCAACATGAAAATACAAATGTATCACGACACCAAGAGCGCCGAAGTGGTGTCTTATCAGCACGAGTCGAGATTCCATGGCGCCTACGAATACCCCAATAAACGCATGCGCGCGCGTGATGAAAAGGAACAGCTTAACCGGTTTTTGGGCGAGTACCTGGCGCTGTGTTTAGCCATTGGTATGAGCGCAGATTCTTGTTTCAACCCGTCAGCTGGTCCGCGCCCCAAACCTCTTTCGGGCGGTGAGGTCTAGTTCAACCCGGTGCAACAGACCCTGTTACACATTACTGATTCCCACCTTCTTCCCGAGGGCGAGCTGCTTCTTAACACCGATACCAGCGCTTCTCTGAGGCAAGTGATGCAGCAGGCACTCAGCGAAATGTCCCCTAGCGCAATTATCGCCACAGGCGACCTGGTTCATGCTGGCGGTGCCCAGGTGTATCGACAATTTTTGTCGATCATTGCTGACACCTGCGATGCGCCCCTGCTTTGCTTGCCTGGGAACCACGATTTTGCCCCCGAGATGATTGAGGCTTGCTTGCCGATGCAGTCCCTAAACCTCGGCGCATGGAGCGTGGTCGGGCTAGATTCCCACGAAGACGACGTGCCCAAGGCCCAGGTCGATGCGGCAAAGCGCGACGCCTTGTTTTCTCATTGGGGTGAGCAAACTGCGCAGTTTGGGTTGTTGGCGACCCATCACCCGCTTCTACCGATTGGGGCCCCTTGGCTGGACAAAGATCGTATCGATGACCCCGAATCCCTGATGGATGAATTGATCGCTGAAGGTGGACCTCGGTTTGCTGGAGCAATTTTTGGTCACGCCCATCAGGTGATACAGGGACACTACTGTCATCGGCCATTGTTGGGCACGCCATCGACGGCGTTTCAGTTTTTGCCGCGCAGCAAAAAATTTGCAATTGACGAGCGACCTCCGGGGTATCGTTGGTTAACTTTGGGTGACGATGGGCAAATTCGCAGCCAGGTGCGTTGGTTGCACTGAGCACACCTTACACTTCTCTTAAATGGGCTCCTCTCTCTATGGCGGAAAAATCCTACTCAGCGGAATCATTGCAGGTGCTCTCGGGTCTTGAGCCCGTGCGCCGCCGCCCAGGTATGTACACCGATACCACTCGACCTAACCATCTGGTTCAAGAGGTGGTGGATAACAGTGTCGATGAGGCCATCGCCGGTTACGCGCGAGAAATTGAGGTCTGTATCAACGCCAACGGATCTATTGAAGTGGTCGACGACGGTCGGGGTATGCCGGTAGACATTCACCCAGAACACAAAATTTCCGGAGTCGAACTAATCCTCACTCGGCTGCACGCGGGGGGTAAGTTTGATAACGAAAACTACAATTTTTCCGGTGGCCTGCACGGTGTCGGTGTCTCTGTGGTGAACGCCCTGTCCGAGTGGCTAGAGGTGGAAGTAAAGCGTGACGGTACCCTTTACCGCCAACGCTACGAGCGTGGCGAGCCGGTAACCAAGCTCGCTGGCATTGATACGGTTGGTAAACGCAATACCGGCACCCGCGTCTGTTTTCTGCCTGAGGGCAGCTACTTCGATTCGTCGTCTTTGGCTATGGGACGCTTGCGTCACCTGTTGCGAGCCAAGGCGGTTCTTTGCCCCGGATTGCGTATGAGTTTGTCGGTCGAAGCCAAACCTGAGGAAAACGAAAGCTGGATATTCGAAGACGGATTGCGCCAGTACCTCGAAGCTTCGGTGGGGGATGCAGACTCCGTGCCCGCTGTTACCATCATGCATCAGGCTACCGGCGACGGCGAAGCTGTCGAATACGCACTGAAATGGGTGGCGGAAGGCAGTGCGCCTATCACTGAGAGCTACGTCAATTTGATTCCCACCGCGGCGGGCGGCACCCATGTCAATGGGCTGCGCTCCGGGCTTATCGAGGCGTTGAAAGAGTTTTGTGAATTCCGCGACCTGCTGCCTCGCGGGGTAAAAATCACTGGCGACGACATCTGGGATCAGTGCAGCTATGTGCTCAGCGTCAAGCTCCTGGACCCGCAGTTCGCGGGTCAAACCAAGGAGCGGCTATCCTCTCGGCAGTCTGCGGTATTTGTGTCTGGTGTGGCCAAGGATGCCTTTAGCTTGTGGCTCAACGCACACGCCAGCGAGGGTGAAAAAATCGCTGAAATGGCCATCGGCAACGCTCAGCGTCGTCTGAACGCCGCGAAAAAAGTCGCGCGTAAGCGGGTGACCTCGGGTCCTGCACTGCCCGGCAAGCTGGCGGACTGCTCCGGTCAAGATGCCTCCAGAGCCGAGTTATTTCTGGTGGAAGGCGACTCTGCTGGCGGCTCAGCCAAGCAGGCGCGAGACCGAGAATTTCAGGCGATCATGCCCCTGCGCGGAAAAATTCTGAATACCTGGGAGGTGGACGCTAGTCAGGTGTTGGCCTCCCAAGAAGTTCACGACATCGCCCTAGCCATTGGTGTGGATCCGGCCAGTGCCGATCTTACTGGCCTGCGCTACGACAAGGTTTGCATACTCGCCGACGCGGATTCCGACGGGCTGCATATCGCAACGTTATTGTGTGCGTTATTTGTCAAGCACTTTCGTCCACTGGTAAGTGCTGGACATGTTTATGTCGCCATGCCGCCTTTGTATCGCATCGATGTGGGCAAGGAAGTTTTCTACGCCCTGGACGCGTCGGAAAGAGATGCGGTGCTGGCCCGGGTGGCAGAAGAAAAGAAGCGCGCCACCCCAATTGTGCAGCGCTTCAAGGGCTTGGGCGAAATGAACCCTGCCCAACTGCGTGAAACTACCATTCACCCAGACACTCGACGTCTGGTGCAGCTTACCGTCGACAGTGGCCGCAAAACCGACGAGATGATGGACATGTTGCTCGCCAAGAAACGCGCGCCAGATCGCCGTCAGTGGCTTGAAAAGAATGGGGATCAAGCCGTCATCGATTAGAACGTTAGGCACCCGCAGCCTATTGGCATCCGCTGTGCCGACGAACCGACCAGGCAATACGTGACGAAACAGCAATTGAGCAGACAACGAGATAGGTACACACCCAATGGATGATGAAATCCAATCCACCAGCTCCGAAGGTGATTCGCCTGAATCCATGTCCCTTGCGACCTATACCGAGCGAGCGTATCTGGATTACTCCATGTACGTTATTAACGACCGCGCGCTGCCCCATATTGCTGACGGCCTAAAGCCAGTTCAGCGCCGCATCATTTACGCCATGAGCGAGCTGGGTCTGAACAGTCAGGCCAAGTACGCCAAGTCGGCTCGCACCGTGGGCGATGTGCTGGGTAAGTTTCATCCCCACGGCGACAGTGCCTGCTACGAAGCCATGGTGTTGATGGCCCAGCCGTTTTCGTTTCGCTATCCCATGGTCGATGGCCAGGGTAATTGGGGCGCACCCGACGACCCGAAGTCATTTGCCGCCATGCGCTACACCGAAGCGCGACTGTCGCGCTACGCGGAGCTGCTGCTTGGTGAGGCGCGGCAGGGTACTGTCGATTACAGCCCAAACTTCGATGGCAGCGTCAAGGAACCGAAGCTACTGCCGGCACAGGCGCCCTTCGTGCTGCTCAACGGCAGCACGGGTATTGCCGTGGGCATGGCGACGGATATTCCGCCCCATAACCTGAACGAAGTCATAAGCGCCTGCGTGCATCTGTTAGATAACCCAAAGGCTACGGTGGCGGACCTGATGACCCATATCAAGGGACCGGACTATCCCACCGAAGCTCCGGTGATTACGCCTAGCGCCGACATCCGAGCGCTTTATGAAACTGGCCGGGGCAGTATTAAGGCCCGTGCGGTTTTTCACCGCGAGGGCCTAGAAGTGGTGATTACTGCACTACCCCACCAAGTCTCGCCGGCCAAGGTGCTGGAGCAGGTTGCTCAGCAAATGAACGTCAAAAAGCTGCCCATGCTGGTGGATTTGCGCGATGAGTCAGACCACGAAAATTCAACGCGCTTGGTTTTTGTACCGCGCTCGAATCGTATCGACTACGAGCGGTTAATGAGCCACCTGTTTGCCACGACGGATTTAGAGCGCAGCTATCGCGTCAATCTGAACATCATTGGCCTGGATCAACGCCCGGAAGTTAGGGGATTGGTGGGCATACTCAAAGAGTGGTTGCGCTATCGCCTCAACGTGGTTACCAGACGCCTAAATTTTCGTCTGGAAAAAATCAATGGCCGTTTGCATATCCTCGATGGGCTGCTGATTGCTTATATCAACCTGGACGAGGTCATTTGCATCATTCGTGAGGAAGACCAGCCTCGGCCTGAGCTGATGAACCGTTTCGCGCTCAGCGAGATACAGGCTAACGCGATCCTAGATTTGCGTCTGCGTAATCTTGCCAAGCTCGAAGAAATGAAGCTGCGCGGCGAAAAAGACGAGCTGGAAACCGAGAAAGCCGATCTAGAGAAAACTCTCGGCTCCAAGGCGCGGATGCAAACATTGATCAAGAAAGAGCTGCTTGCGGTTGCCGAAAACTATGGTGACCCGCGCCGTTCGCCGCTGACCGAGGTTGAAGAGGCGCAGGCCTTCAGCGACGAAGATCTGCTCACCAACGACCCCATTACCGTAGTGCTATCAGAAAAAGGCTGGGTGCGGGCCGCCAAGGGTCACGACGTGAAACCACAAGAGCTGAACTATCGCGCCGGCGATGAATTCGCTCAGGCTGCCAAAGGGCGAAGTAACGATGTGCTGGTATTCCTAGATTCCGATGGACGCAGCTACAACGCGCTAGCGCATACGCTGCCATCTGCCCGGGGCCAAGGAGAGCCACTGTCCGGGCGCTTTAAGGCCAAAAACGATGCACGGTTTGTGGGTGTCCTTATGGGTAGCAGTGACAGCAAGGTGTTGCTGGCCTCCAACGCAGGCTACGGCTTCGTCGGAAACCTTAGCGACATGGTCACCAAAAACAAAGCCGGTAAAGCGTGTTTGAGTGTACCCGCCGGGGGCATCGCACTGCCGCCGGTGATGATCAAACAGGGTTTGCACGATGCTGAGAACGCCAATGTCGTTGCGGTTACGAATCGGGGCCGCATGCTGGTATTTGCCCTGAAAGATCTGCCGGAGCTGGCGAAAGGCAAGGGCAACAAGTTACTCAACGTACCGTCGGCTGCGTTTAAGTCTGGTGAGGAAGAACTGGTCGGCGCTGTCGTCGTTGGTGCGAAAGACGAACTGCTGGTACATGCCGGTCAACGGCATTTGCGCCTCAAAGCCAAGGACTTAGAGAGTTATGCTGGCGAGCGGGCCCGACGGGGTAGACGTTTGCCGAGAGGTTTTCAGAAGGTGGATCGTTTATCGGTAGATTGAGAGCGCCGATCTCGGCGCCCTCCACTGTCGATCAGATCTAAGTCGGTCTATGAATGCCGCAGATCTTGTGACCATCGGGGTCCAGAAAGTAGCACAGGTACATGAGACCCATGTTGCCCTCGCGTGGTCCCGGTGGATCTTCCGCGGTAATGCCGCCGTTCGCTATTGCTACGTCGTGGAATTCCTGTATCTGCTCTGGCGAGCTGCATACAAAACCAATGGTCGAGCCATTGGCAACGCTGGCAGGTTGACCGTTAATAGGTTCGGAAACGCTAAAGGTTGAGCTATCGTAGGTATAGAACAAGCGTGTATGTCCCGTGTCGTTGACGTGTTCCATGCCTGGGCCTGCACCCAGAACACCGAGCACGGCGTCGTAAAAAGCCTTGGTTTTTTGAATGTCGTTAGCGCCGATCATGACGTGATTTAGCATAGGGTTAATTCCTCTTTGTTGGTGAGACTGCCCAGCAGACTAGACCCATAAGGTGCGCAATACCACAGGCGTTCGACCTACAGCGCTTTAGGTGGCCATGTTAAACCCAAGCACTACTTGGGCCTGGCCCGTGATCAGCATTTGCTCCCGCTTGGGCAGACATTCCACGCTGTAGAACGCTTCCCGGGGAGCAAGATCCTCGAGAATCGGGTGGGTGAACTCCTGCGCCCATTCGCGCTGCTCAGCATCAAGGTCAGTAAATACGTCCGCCGTCATCAGCGCGGTCTCGGCTTTCGCTAGGGACGCGAGGGTTAGGTTTTGCTCCAGATTGGTAATCTCCTCGATCGCGTCCACGGTCATGGCTGTGATCTCCGCGGGATCTTTTGGGCTAATCACATGACAAAGATGGCAGCGGAACTCGCCGAGGGTTTCGTATTCTCGTAGCAGATGCTGCAACAGTAGCGATGCGTAAACCGCGGTTAGACCATCGGTTTGGGCCCTACTGATCACTAAGGCCAGCCCGCGCTCCTGAATGGCCACGGCGAGTCCGGGATACAGTGCACATACCTCCTGGGCCATGGCCAGGGCATCTTCAATGGCTTGCCTTTGCTCGGCTGAGCGGAGACTGCGCTGGTTATGCAGCCTGACCGTGAGCAAGTAGGCGGACTGCTCTTTAGGCTGTTCTGCAGGCACCGAGACAATGGGCAGAGATCGATTGCCCCGGGCACTGAACCGAATAACCATCACCGTCACGGGTGGTGTCAATAATAGGGCAATAATCGATAACAGCCCCAGCACCCAAGGCAGTGGTGGCGCGAATGCTTCTCGATTCAATGTGACGTAAACAATACCGCTCAACGTATCGTCAATGGTGGCTTGGGCGATATAGCTTGTATTCGACGGCTGTAAGCCGCTCATGGCCATCATGTCATTGCCGGCATCAAAGAACGCGATGCCGGCAATCTCTTCCAAGGCGGTGAGCCGGTTGGCAATAACCGTTAGGTTGATTTGCTCGGTGTTCAAAAGTGCATCTGCGGTGGTATCTGCCAAGGTCGTGGCCAGTGCGCTTCCGTAGCGGTCCATTTCTTCCTGACCGTTAGGGCGCTCAAACCAAATAGCAAACAGACATGCCGCGCAGATGGCGGTGGCAATCCCCGCCGCGGGTAAGGTGACCCGACTGGCACGAAACAGGGCGCGAAAACGCTGCAGGGGTTTCATCTAGGCAACGTATCTCGAAGCGAAAGAGGGGCGATCTGGCCACAGGCATCAGGCTTTTTCACATCTACCGGATGTTGTTGAGACTGGGCGAAGAGGGTGTGCAAATAGACCTCGGTTGGTGGTGGCACTGAGATCGGTAAAATACCACAAAGCGCAGGATGCAATCCTTCTCGCCACCACTTCAGGCCGCTAGACTACTGCAACACATTGCAACACAGGGTTCAGCCCTTGGCCGAACAAATCATGTTGGTGAGTATTTCCGGTCAGGATAAGCCGGGGCTGATGTCTGCGCTCATGGCCATTTGCGTTGAGTTCGACGCGCAGATTTTGGACATGGGCCAAGCGGTCATTCACGATGAACTCGCCCTCGGTCTGCTGCTTTCCTCCTCAAAAAATAGCGACGCTCTGCGCGAGGCGATTGCTGCGCGCTGTGCAGACGTTGGCTCTGCCCTCAGGCTGGAGACTGTCGATGCAGACGACTACGGCAACTGGGCAAGATCGATTTTTGCCAGCCCGCTGATCTTGACTCTGCTCACCAACGGCTCCGCCGCAAAACCCCTGCAGGCGGTTAGCGCGCTCACGCACGCGTGGCAAATGAACATCGACACTGTGCGCCGTCTCACCAAGCCAAGGGCGCTGGTGGACGCGCGCGGCGTCGATGAACGATTCGGTGTGGAAATGCGACTCAGCGGTGAGCTGGTCAACAGTGTCGAGTTCCAGGCGGCGCTGCTAAAGCTCGCAGACCAAAGTGATTTCGACGTGAGTTTGCAGCGGGACTCGGTTTTTCGGCGCAATCGGCGCCTCGTCGCCTTCGACATGGACTCTACCCTTATCGCCGAAGAGGTCATGGACGAGCTGGCCAAGCGCCACGGTGTGGGCGACAAAGTGGTGGCCATTACCGATGCCGCCATGGCCGGTAAGCTGGATTTCAAAGAGAGTTTTCGCCAGCGGGCTGCGCTGCTTGAGGGAATGCCCCTGCAGGTGTTGCACGAGGTGGCCGAGTCCGTGGCGCTTAACACTGGCGCACGGCGTTTGATTAAGGCGCTCAAGCACTTCGGTTATACCGTCGCCGTGTTCTCCGGCGGCTTTCAGTACGTTGGCGAGTGCTTGCAGCAGCAACTGGGTATCGACTACGTCTTTGCCAATGAACTGGAAGAAGTCGATGGGGTAATGACCGGCAAGGTGCTGGGCGACATCGTCGATGCCCAGCGCAAGGCCGAACTGCTGCGTCAGATTGCCGTTAAAGAAAACATCTCCCTCGCCCAAACCATTGCGGTAGGCGACGGCGCCAACGACCTACCCATGCTCCAGCAGGCAGGACTAGGAGTGGCCTATCATGCAAAAACTATCGTGCGGGAAAGCGCCGAGCACTCTATCTCTAACTTCGGACTAGATGCAATTCTGTACCTCATCGGCTTCAGCGATCTGGATATTGAACAGGCGCTGACTCGCGACTAAGGCACGTGCGTTTATCGCCGCTATGCCAGAAATTTCTCAATCACTCCACAGGCCTCGGCCATATGCTCGGCACCCTTCACGCCGGTGTAGTAGTGTGTTGCCCCCTTCACCACATGCAGATGCTTTTGCTCGTGAGTCACGGCGTCATACAGTCGCTGGGTGTGGCTTGGCGTGCAGGCGTCGTCCGCCGAGTTGCCTATCACCAGTACCGGCACGCTGATTCTGCTGCCTGAAGCAATGGCATCGCAGCGCGCATCGTCATAGCTCCACTGGCTGAGCCAACTGCGCAAGGTACAAAACCTCGCCAGCCCGACCGGGCCGTCATTGACAATTTGAGGGTCACCCAAGTAGCAGCTTCCGGCCTTACGATCGCTGGGTTCAATGCTGGGGTCGAGCCAGCGTGGATCGGCCATGGTGCCGTGTACGGTAAAGGCGAACTCGCTCCACGGGCTATCGGATGAGCGAATGACTGCCAGTTTTTCCTTCACCCAAGCAGTGATGCGCCGGTTGCGAGCGACCTGGGCTCGGGCGAAGCGTTCGAGAAAGTCCGCCGAATAGGGCGGTTGATTTGGATTGCCGGCATCGTACAGATTCAGCTGGGCATCGCGCAGGTTGGGCTGGCTCTCGTCGCTAATCGACGGGTCGAGCCATTCGGTAAAAATGCGGTGTCGGCTTACGTGCGCCGCCATCATGATGATCGAGCTGGCCGCAGGCAGACGCGATGCAGCCACGGTATAAGGGTCACCCGCCGCGGTATCGCTAATGCCAGCGCCAGCCTCCGCCAGCGCCTGATACCACATCATGAGCGAGCCGCCGCCGGACCAACCCGCGAGCACAATGTTGCTATAGCCAAGGCGTTCCGTGGCATCGCATATGGCCTCGCCTAAATCACAGGCAACTTTCTCCATTATTAGCGCATAGTCTGCGCCGCGGTAGCGGGAGTTGGCCCACAGCACATGGCGCCCCTGCTTTGCCAGTTGCCGCACCAGGGGTAGGTACATGCCTCCTCCGACAGGATGCATAAACACGATCAGCGTATCGCTGGCATGGTTGATGGGCCGAATTAAATGGCAGTCGAGCCCGACAATGGCTCCGCCGCCGCCATAGACATCGCTGTAGGTAGCGTCCTCTTGAAAACCTACCGCGTAGGCAATGCGTTCGCAGCCTTTCGGGGTACCCGGATTTATTTCAGCTATCATCGTGTTCCCTGTTCCCTCGTCTCCTCAGCGAGAGAGTCTGCCGGTAAAAGCACCGCCTGAACACTCGGGCAGACGGCAGGAGCTGGATTGGCGTCCTTTGAGGTTTTTACGGCTTAGTTGTTAAAAGCCAAAGCCGTCTTCGACACTTCGCCGGGTTCCTCGCGCACCAGTTGCGGCAACAGGTAGCCCGGCAGGCGTTCGCGCATAGCCTCATAAAGCGGCTGCGCCTCTGCATCCGACACCATGAAGTGCGCGGTGCCGGTCACCGGATCCGGCATATGCAGGTAGTAGGGCAGCGCGCCCTGCTTGAACAGCGTCTCGGATAGCTCGCATAGGATATCGGCTTCGTCGTTCACTCCGTGCAGCAGCACGGTCTGGTTCAGCAGATGCACTCCAACCTCGCGCAGGCACGCGAATGCGCGCGCCGTATCCTCGTCGAGCTCCTGGGCATGGTTGCAGTGCACGACTATGGTTACCGAACACCGGCTTGCCGCTAAGCTTTCTAGCAGCGCTTGGGTAACGCGCTGGGGTAACACAATGGGCAAACGGCTGTGCAGGCGTATGCGCCTCACATGGGCGATGGCGCAAATGCCATCGATCAGCCGGGCGAGCTGAGCATCGCCGAGTAGCAGCGGATCGCCACCCGATAGAATCACCTCGCTAATCGATGCGTCACCGGCGATCACTTCAAGGGCCTCGCCATGACCTGCGGGCCGGTGGTCTTGGTAGGGAAAATGCCTACGAAAGCAGTAACGGCAGTTCACTGCGCAGCCCGGCGTGGTAATCATCAGCACCCGGCCCCGATATTTTTGTATGAGTGTGGGCGCGCGTTTAAACCCAAGCTGGGCGTCAGTTTCGCCCAAGGGGTCGGCGACAAAGCCCAAGTCTTCGTCGCGCTCCTGCTGCAACGGGAGTACCTGCCGCAGCAGCGGGTCCCTGGGGTCGGCTGGGTTCATGCGCGCGGCAAAGGGGGCAGGTACCAGCATGGCGAAGTCGGGTTGAAGATCCGGCGTCAGCGGATCAGCGGGCAGATCAAGGTGGCTCAACAGGGCCTGGGGCTGCCGAAACGCCTCGCGCAGAAGCTTTTGCCACTCGTCGGGCTGCCACGGCGTTCTGTTCGGGGTTATCATGACGTCTCACCAACGGATGACTGCGGGACTATGGCTACTTATTCTACCAACGAATTTCGCTCAGGCATGAAAGTGATGCTGGACGGCGACCCTTGCAACATTCTTGAGAACGAATTTGTGAAGCCGGGTAAGGGCCAAGCCTTCAACCGCGTAAAGATGCGTAACCTCAAAAACGGACGGGTTTGGGAGCGTACCTTCAAGTCTGGTGAAAGTATCGAAGCCGCCGACGTCATTGAGCTGGACATGGAATACCTCTACACCGACGGCGAGTTCTGGCACTTCATGAAGACCGACGACAGTTATGAACAGGTCGCAGCAGACCAGTCAGCGGTAGCCGATTCGGAAAACTGGTTGAAAGAACAAGAGGTGTACCAAGTCACGCTTTGGAATGACGACCCCATTGCGGTCACTCCGCCGAATTTCGTAGAGCTGGAAGTCACCGACACCGACCCGGGCCTGAAAGGCGACACCGCCAATGGCGGCACGAAGCCAGCTACCTTGTCGACCGGCGCAACCATCAAGGGCGTGCCGCTGTTCATCAACATTGGCGACGTGCTCAAAGTCGATACCCGAACCGGCGAATACGTCTCCCGCGCAAAAACCTAGCAACCCTATGCACCCGTGAGTAACTGGCGGCCCTTGGCAAGCATTGAGCATTTAAAGCAGCGGGCCGAGCTACTGGCTCAGGCAAGGGCCTTTCTCGTGGCGCGCGACGTGATCGAAGTGCAAATCCCGGCGCTTGCCAGGGACTCGATCACAGAACCCGATGTTCAAAGCATCGAAGTGCCCGGGTACGGCTACCTACAAACCTCGCCGGAATATCAGATGAAACGCCTGCTCGCCGCAGGCATGCCCAGTTGCTATCAGCTAGGCCCAGCCTTTCGCCACGGCGAGCAGGGTATGCTGCACAACCCTGAATTCACCATGCTGGAGTGGTACCGCCTAGGCTTTGACCACAACCAGCTTATGCACGAAGTCGCAGACCTGGTGGATGTCCTCTTAGGCCCCAAACCCTATCAGCGGCTGACCTATGAGGACGTTGTCGGTAAGAGCAAAGGTCGCGGGAGGGATGCACTCGACCTCGCCTTCGCCGAAGCCTGCGAGCGCCTAACCCCCGGACGGTTTTTTATTACCGATTACCCCGCGGACCAAGCCGCGCTAGCGCGCATAAACCCAGACGGCCAAACCGCAGCACGATTCGAACTGGTCATCGACGGCATTGAAATTGCTAACGGCTACTGGGAGTTGCTAGACGCCGACGAGCATCGTCAGAGATTTAAAATTGATAGTGAAATAAGGCAGCAGCGCGGGCTGCCAGCCATGGCGGTGGACGAGGCCTTCTTAGCGGCCTTGGAACACGGGCTGCCCGAATGCGCAGGCGTTGCCCTGGGCTTTGATCGGCTGGTGATGTTGGGGGGTGGCGCAAAAGCTCTTTCTGACGTGATGGCGTTTAGGGGTAGTTAAGCGACATAGCGACCAGAAATACTTTCTTGCCCGTTGAATTCTTTCCCGCCATTCACGCGATCTTTCTAAAAAAGGGATCCTCATTGGCGAGAACCGCATGGAGGAGCCGATGAAGCTTCCGTATCCTCCTAACAGGCGGGGTTGCCCTACTGTTTTTAGCTATAAGCCAAACTCTCGCTAATTGCTGACGGCAGCTTCTCTTTCTTTCATTTCTTGCCAAAGCTGCACCCGGTACACCGCTTCGAGTTTTTCAACGGCGTCAACAAACCCCTCTGGATCCACAAAGGTATCGGGACTGTAGGGCTTTGAACGGCTGTATTTGTAATAAAAACCGTATTGGCTCTTGTGTGCGGCTACCCAAATATCAACGGGCATGGCCTTTTGTGTGCGGTAGGTAGTGGCGAAATCCTCCGAGACACCGGGATACGTTGGTTTTACCAACAGCTTTTTTCCAGGATTGATGGTGCCCATATTCGCTATCAGTACGTTGTAGGTTTTTCCGTTCTCTCGGACCTTCATCCCATAACTAGAGCTACCTTCGGTATGGCCGGGGTGATAGTGGACGGTAAGTTTTATCTCGCCCAATTCAATGATTTCGCCGTCCCTGACAACCCTATCAACCCTAATTGGCCTAAACGTTTCGAGCCCACCAAAGTGGGGGTCGCTGAACCCTCCGTCTTCTAACACGCGCACATCAGGTGCGGTTGCGTACATTTTGGCACCCGTTTCTTTTTTAATGCGTGCCAGATCTGCGGTGTGGTCGAAATGTGATTGCATCGATAAAAGGATTTTTACGTCGGCTATGTCGTAGCCGAGAGCGTCTATGTTCGCGCTGATGTCATCTATGGAGCCTTCGATGCCGGTGTTGATTAAAATATGACCTTCGGAGGAGGTGATGAGGTAGGTGGCTAGGTCGAAGCCGCCAACGCCGTACAAATTACCGACGACCCGAAACGGGGGATGTGATCTGAGCCATTCGGCAGGTATCTCAAAACCCGGCAGCGCTTCTTTCAGTTTGTTGTTGTAGCTCATGGTTTCGGACGCTTGTGGAACTGCAGGTGCTAGCAGTGCAAACGCAATCGCTAAGAGGTATGTCATCGACTAGTCTCCAAATATCCCACGCCCGAAATTAGCATATATAAAAAACGGGGAAGGCCTCGGCGAGCCTTAGCATGTTGGGTTTTTTTGACTGCGAGAGGTATTCATCAACTTAGTGATCCTCGACCCTTCTAACTCAAGGCGCTCCTATCATTTCCCCAAGCCTGACCACTGTCCCTGCATCCAAATGCTCTGCCAGAGTCACCGCGTCTTTGACGAAGCAGCAGATCACTGTCGAGCCTAGCAAAAACCGGCCAATCTCATCCCCGCGCTTAAATGCCTGATCATGCTGGGTAACGATCTCTTCTCGATAGGGCGATGCGGGTCCCTCCCATACGGTTTCTATGGAGGCGACGATGAGCGCGCCCACCAAAACTAAAAGTATAGGACCGTGCTCGGTTTCGAAGCGGCAGACTAGGTGTTCGTTTCTGCAAAACAATCCGGGTATGCCGGCTTCGGTTACGCCATTCACGGAAAACAACGCGCCTGGAACGGCTCGCGTCTCTACCAGCGTTCCGTCCCAAGGTAGGTGGATGCGATGATAATTGCTGGGCGCAAGATAGATGGTGCAAAAGTCACCGTCCTCAAATCCTCTGCCCGTTTCTCCCGCCAATGAATTAAGCGTGTACTGGTGACCCTTGGCCTGCATCAGCAGATCGCTTTGTATCCGACCAATCTGGCTTATCGTGCCGTCTACCGGACAGGCTAGTGCGTTGGGTTGCTCCGGTGGCGGTCGTGCGCCATCGGCGAGGGCACGGGTAAAGAAGTCGTTGAAGCTATGGTAGTCATCCAGTTCTTTGCGTGCGGCATCGGCCAAGGAAATGTCGTAGGCCCAGGCAAAGAGGTGAATAAACGGGCGGCGAATAAGCGGTATTTGGCTTTGCGCTAGCCAGCCTACCAGCCGCGAAAGGCTATGCTGGGGCAGAATTTTTTGCAGACCCAGAAAAAAACCGCTCATGGGATACCTGTCTCGCTGGGGTTGGTAATCGGTGTGCTCGGGTCATTGCCCCACTCTGCCCAAGAGCCATGAAAGGCTTTGATGTTCAGTCCAAGCAGCCGACCGACGAGATAAGACAATCCAGAACGATGGTGGGTCTGACAGTGGGTGATGACCTGCTTCGCCCCGAAGAGGTCAAGAGATTCGGCGACTTCTTCGAGATTTTCAATCAGCCTGAGCTGGCGGTTGGCGTCCTTGAGCAGTTCCCAGTCTAAGTTCACTGCCCCGGGGATGTGCCCGCGTCGGGCAGACCCAGAGCGTAGACCGGCATATTCCTCTGCAGAACGCACATCCCAAATGACGCTGTCAGTATCGTCGATGGCCGCCATGACATCCGCTATTTCCGCGATGGGGTCGTTATCTAGGGTTATCCTGCAAGGTTCGGTAGGCGCTGGCGCGCTAGAGCCCTGGGCCAGCGGCAGTCCCGCTGCATGCCATGCGCGCAGTCCACCGTCGAGATAGGCCCAGTCATAGTGGCCGATGACATCCAGCGTCCAACACAGTCGCCCCGCCCAGCCGCCGCCTTCGTCATCAAAGGCAATAATGCGCTGGTGCGGTTGATAGCCGATTCTGGACAGGGCCGCGGATATCTGTTCGGCACGGGGTAGTTTGCCGCTGGCGGGAGGTATGCCGCACATTAACTCCCCAGGCTCGATAAGCACTGCGCCGGGAATGTGAGCTTGCTCGAACAGTGCGCTGGATGTGACTTGTACTAGTAACGCGTCCGTTTCTGGCAAATCTGCGGCCGCGTCGGGCTCCAGAACTTCTACCGGATGTTGGTGGTACACGGGAGGCTCCCCAGCTATGGTTGTGGGTAGATCTTAGCGGAATAGGCCGGTCATAAGCACTGGCAATGAATCAGTAAATCGCTACAACAGGAGAAATCAGTGAGCGCCCATTTGGTATGGATCGACCTGGAAATGACCGGCCTTAATCTTGAGCACGATCGCATCATCGAAATGGCGACCGTCATCACCGACGGCGACTTAAACGTCATCGCTGAAGGCCCGGTGCTAGCGATTCGTCAGGAGCAAGCGTTTCTCGATGGCATGGACGAATGGAATCAGACCCATCACTCCGCGTCGGGGTTACTCGGTCGCATTGCAAGGGAGGGGGTTGCGGAAATTGAAGCCGAGGCGCGCACCCTTGCCTTCATCGAGGATCACGTAGCGCCCAATTCTGCCCCGCTATGCGGTAACACTATCTGGCAAGACCGCCGTTTTCTGTCCCGCTATATGAAAACCTTAGAAGGATACCTGCACTACCGCATGATCGATGTCAGCAGTATTAAGGAACTGGCCAAACGCTGGCATCCGCAAATTGCCTCTGGTGTGGTGAAAACCAATCAGCACACGGCCCTAGCGGATATCCGCGAGTCCATCGAAGAGCTGCGCTACTACCGCGCCCACCTATTCGTTCAAGAAGACGCCCGCTGATCCAGCGCCCAGTGGATGTGTTCGTCCACCATGGCGCTCACGCGTCCAAGTCCTGCTTTCAGCGCGCGATCAACTTCTTTGCCTCCTGGGCTGTTGCCCAGGGCAATGGCGATATTGCGCTGCCACTGAGCATAGCCAACACGACGCATGGCAGAGCCCTCGGTTAACGCCAGAAACTCATCCTTGCTGAGCGCGAATAAATCCACCAGCCGCGGGCTGTCGAGGCCATTACGCACGGCAAAGTCTGGCTCTGTCGTGGTGGGGGCTTCGCGGTTCCACGGGCAAAACAGCTGGCAGTCGTCGCAGCCATAAATTCGATTACCCATGGGCTTGCGAAATTCTTCCGGAATCGCGGATTTATGCTCAATGGTCAGATAGGAGATGCAGCGCCGTGCGTCGAGACGTCGGGGTGACACGATGGCATCTGTTGGACACACGGTCATGCAGGCACTGCATTTGCCGCAGGCCTCTTCGACTGCGTCTTCATCGATGGGCAGCGGGGCATTGGTATAAATCTCGCCGAGAAAAAACCAAGAACCCACCTCTTTGTCGAGAAGCAGAGTGTGCTTACCAATCCAACCAAGGCCAGATTTTTCGCCCAGCGCCTTTTCCAAAACCGGAGCCGAATCGGTAAAGGCGCGGAAGGTGAACCTGGGTTCGGCGTCGGCCAGAGTCAGGTTAATTTGGTTGGCAAGCTTGGCTAGCCGTCGGCGCAGCACTTTGTGATAGTCGCGGCCTAGGGCATAGCGCGAGATATAAGCTTTGTCACTGCTCTCCAGAACCTCGATGGGGTTAGTGTCCGCAGGCAGATACTGCATGCGCGCGGTGATGATGCGGCAGGTGCTGGGTTCCAGCAGGTTCGGCTGCAGCCGCTTGTCCACGTGGCGCTCTAGGTAACCCATTTCTCCAGCAAAGCCCTCGGCCAGCCAAGACAGCACATGGGGCTTTTCTTTGGAAAGGTCCGTATCGGTAACCGCAATTTTGTCGAACCCCAGGGCAGCGCCCTCCGCCAAGATGCGAAGCTTTACCCCATGGGCGTCCCAGCCTGCGGGGCGTGCATTGTTATTGGCTAAAGGGTCGTCCGCAGAAGGGTCGATGGTCGGCTCGCTTTTTGTCACGGTTGCGCGAGTATACTCAATAGATTCACAAAATAGATTATTAGGAGAGCTGCTCGATCATGACCGACGTGCCGCTATACACTGCTGAAGCTTGCCAAGCCATTGATGCCATGGCAATGCAGCCCCTGACAGATGGTGGGCTGGGTGTTAGCGGACAAGAACTGATGCAGCGGGCAGCCCAGTTTGCGCTGGATACTCTGCTGTCCCGCTGCCCCAATACTGCGGTTATCAGCATCCTATGTGGCAAGGGCAACAACGCTGGTGATGGCTATTGGGTGGCCATGTTGGCAAAGCAGCTAGGACTTGATGTGCAGCTCATTGGCATTGCTACCAAACGCCAGCTTTCTGGCGATGCGCTGCTAGCCTGTGAGCGCGCTGAAGCCGCAGGCCTCGTGGTCGAAGATTCAGACTCGCCCATTCGAGGTTCTGTCGTGGTCGATGCTTTGCTGGGCACGGGCATGCGCGGTGCCCCGCGCGCCGGCTATGCCGAGGCCATCGAAGCGATCAATGCTTTCGAGGGTTATGTACTGAGTATTGATCTCCCCTCTGGGCTAAACGCAAACACGGGCAGCGCAACTTTGGCGGTGAGGGCCGATGTGACCGTTTCCTTTATTGCGCGAAAAATTGGCCTGTACACCGGCATGGGCCCCGGTCTGTGTGGAGAGCGTCTCTTCACCAATCTTGGCGTGCCGGACACCTTTGCGGAACCCTATCCCAACCTGCCCCTGCGTCGATGGCATCCTGGTCTTGTGCCCAGGCTGCCCGTGGACACTTACAAACAGCAGCAAGGCCATGTGCTCATTGTGGGAGGCTGCAAGGGTATGGGCGGGGCCGCCATCTTGGGGGCAGAAACCGCCCTGCGCAGTGGTGCGGGCCTCGTCACAGTCGCCACAGATCCTGCCAATCTGTCGGGTCTGCTGGCAAGAGTGCCTGAGGCCATGTGGGTTGATGTCCTCGGTGCTGATGCTGAACCGACTCTGTCCTCGGCGATGGCTGCTGCTAGCGTGATGGTCTTGGGTCCGGGTCTTGGGCGCGGCGCTTGGGCCCAGCAGGTCATCGGCGCTCTGGAAAGCTATGACGGCCCTATAGTGATCGATGCGGACGGCCTGTATTGGCTAGCGGATTCGGCTCGGTCGAAAACATTGAGGAATCGGGGTAGACCACTATTTTTAACCCCCCATGTAGGTGAGGCGGCGCGATTGTTGGAGTGCCGCACAGATGAAATTTTGAGCAACCGGCGGCAAGCAGTGATCGACATGTCGGAGCGTTTTAACGCAACCTGTTTGTTGAAGGGCCCGGGTACGATCATAGGTACTCGAATGGGCCAGGCGATTTGCGCCCACGGCAATCCGGGTATGGCCAGCGCTGGCATGGGCGACGTGCTGGCGGGTTTGGTGGGCAGCCTGATTGCTCAGCAACCCAGCAGCCCAGACTTGGCGTTCACCGCCGGGGTATTGCTGCATAGCGCCGCTGCAGATCAAGCAGCGGAAAAGATTGGCATGCGCGGGTTAACTGCTAGCTTTATTATCGCCAACATCGCCGCATTGCTGCGGGAACAACGGAGCGTTTAAGATCGCGACCAATCCAACCGAGAGTCGAACCATGTCCGGTGCTGATGAGATGCTGACCCGTGTGCTAGCAGATGAAGATGCCACTGTTGCTTTTGGCAGAGTGCTGCACGACGCCATTCGACAGCGCCTTGGCGATACTGCCGTGGTCTATTTACACGGGAATCTTGGCGCGGGAAAGACTACTCTGGTACGCGGGGTTCTGCGGATGATGAATTATGCTGGGGCGGTCAAAAGCCCAACCTACACATTGCTCGAGCCCTATACCACGGAGCGCGGCGAGGTGTTTCACTTCGACCTCTATCGGCTGAAATCACCGGAAGAGCTGGAGTTTTTAGGCTTTGATGAAATCTTCGAGGGACCCGGCTATAAATTTGTGGAGTGGCCGGAGCAGGGAGCAGGTTGGTTGCCGCCAGCCAATGTTGAGGTGTCATTGAGCCTGTACAAATCGGCTTGCGACGCCGAAAAGGCCCAGTTGATGCAGCGTAAGGTAAGTGTTGGCTTTGCTTAGTCGCCTGGGCGCCTCTCTTTTTTTGTCATTGGTTTGTTTGGCATTTGTGCTGCTGTCTTCGACGGCGGTGGCAAATATCATTAAAAGTGTACGGACTCATGAGGCCCCGGACTATATCCGCGTCGTAGTCGACACGTCCAAGGCCTCGAAATACTCGATTTTTGCCCTGGCAAATCCTCACCGAATTGTGATCGACGTAAAAGGGGCAAAGCCAGCGAAACGGCTTTCGCTCAACTCGTCAAAGGATCTGACCTTTGTTACAGGCCTGCGCGGTGCTAACCGCGACAACGGCTATCGCATCGTTGTCGATGCCGACGTCGCCTTTGACCCAAAGAGTTTTACACTTAAACCGATCGCGCCATATGGTCATAGGCTGGTCGCCGATTTGTATTTTCCAAAGGGTAGCGTCAAAAAAGCTCAGCTCACTAGGGTACCTCGTAAAGCGGCTGTGAAGGATGGGCGGGATATTGTCATCGCTATTGATCCCGGCCATGGCGGCGAAGACCCTGGAGCTCTGGGGCCGCGCAACATTCTTGAGAAAGATGTGGTGCTGCAGATTGCGCGTCGCACTATGAATCAAATAAAGAGCAAAAAGGGCTTTGATGCCTTTTTGATTCGCAGTGGCGACTACTACCTTGGGCACCGCCAGCGTACGGCTTTGGCGCGCAACAAGCGCGCCGATCTCTTCGTTTCAATTCATGCTGATGCTTTTAGACAGGCCTCTGTGTTTGGAGCCTCCGTATATACCCTGTCAGATCGGGGAGCAACCAGTGAAACAGCGAAATGGCTGGCCGAGCGCGAAAATCAGTCTGATATGCTCGGAGGTGTGGGCAACGTTAGCTTGAACGATAAAGACCCCATGCTCGCACAAGTGCTGCTGGACTTGTCCATGGACGGCAATCGCAACCAAAGTATACAGGCAGGTAAGGCAGTGCTTCGAAACATGGGGCAGGTCACTAAGCTGCATAAGAAGAGTGTCGAGCAGGCGGCTTTCTTGGTGCTCAAGTCGCCGGATATGCCATCCATTTTGGTGGAGACAGGCTTTATTTCGAATCCAGATGAAGCGCGAGAGCTCGCTAAAGCTTCCCATCAGTTGAAGCTCGCAAAGGCTATTGCGAACGGCGTTGAAGAATTCATGCGATCGAACCCGCCGCCTGCCACATGGCTTGCCCAGCGCGGCGAAGAGATTCGCTACACCATCGGACGCGGAGACACCATTTCCGAGATCGCTCAACGTTATGGTGTTACATCAGCGGCGCTGAAAAAACGCAACCGCTTGTCCGGCGACAGAATCCGCGTGGGACAAACCATTGTCATTCCCAGAGGGTGAGTGAGCAAGTGAGCCGAGTGAAGCGATTAAGCGCCTTCGTGGCCGACCAAATTGCAGCGGGTGAAGTCGTTGAGCGACCGGCGTCCATCGTCAAAGAATTGCTCGAGAACAGCCTCGATGCGGGTGCTAAGAAGATTGAGGTTCGTACCGAGGCAGGCGGTGTGGGCCTGGTTTGGGTGCGCGATTCCGGAAAGGGAATCCATGCAGATGATCTGCCCCTCGCGCTTGAGCGACATGCCACTAGCAAAATTAGCAGCACTGACGACCTGATTGGTATCGAAAGTTTGGGTTTTCGAGGTGAGGCGCTGGCCAGCGTGGCCTCGGTGGCCAGAGTAAAAATTGCCTCCGCAACTTCGGTAGATGATGGGGGGTGGTTCGTTGAATCCTTTAGCGGCAAAATCCAGAATTCTGGCCCGACGGCGCATCCCCAGGGTACCACCGTAGAAGTGCGGGACCTGTTTTACAACACGCCAGCCCGCCGTAAATTTTTGAAGGCCGAGCGCACGGAGGCCAGTCAAATCGATCAGATACTGCGTCGGCTGAGTTTGGCGCATATGCATGTCGGGTTTTCGCTTTCTCAGGCAAGAACCACTGGAAGTTCTGGCCGCGTGAATCGTCCGTTGATGCTGGCGTCCGGAGATCCGCTGGATCGGCTGTCACGGGTTCTCAGTCCCGATTTCGTTGAAAATTCGATCTACATCGACGAAAGCAATCTCAATTTGCGGCTCTATGGCTGGGTGGGTCTCCCCCACCACAATCGTCGTCAGATGGATCAGCAGTTCTTTTATGTGAATGGCCGCGCCATACGCGACAAGCTGGTGGGCCATGCGATTCGGCAGGCATACAGTGATGTGATGTTTCATGGGCGTCACGCGGTATACGTGCTCTACCTGCAGGTGCCCTGCGATGGGGTAGACGTCAACGTGCATCCCACCAAGCACGAGGTTCGTTTCCGTGATGCTAGGCAGGTGCACGACTTTATTTTTTCCGGACTTAATCGGGCGCTACGCAGCTTGCGCCCAAGCGAAAAGCTCGATAGCGAATTTACGCTTGATCCTGTGGCATCCACAGCGAACTCTTTCGGCGTCTTCGCCGGCCCATCCAGACAAACTCATTTTCCACGGTTCATGCCCTCAAACGACCATCCGCCAGGCGGCCTCGCTCAATTGGCGCGCGAGTACGAACAAAGGAGTGATGGCCCCGGCGCTGGCAACGACGATTTAGCGGCAGATCAGCACGGTCAGTGGTCCCAGGAGCGCGGCGGCTCTAGCGCCTTTCAATCTGATCAGACCGAGTCAGATGAGCATCCGCTAGGCTATGCCATTGCCCAGCTGCACGGCGTTTATATCTTGGCCCAAAACAACCAGGGCCTTGTTGTAGTAGATGCTCACGCGGCTCACGAGCGCGTCGTTTACGAGCAGATGAAAAAGGCGCAGGCCCGTGATGGTATCGCGCGCCAGCGTCTGTTGGTGCCGCTTACGTTCAACGTGAGTGAGCACGAGGCGAATTTGGTTGAAGATTACAGAGAGCAGCTTGACGCATCAGGTCTGCTGGTAGAACGAATGGGTCAGGTCAGTGTGGTCGTTCGCGAGGTGCCGGTGCTGTTGGCAAAAGCCGATATTCAGAGAATGGTGCAGGACTTGCTGGCAGAGCTGATGGAATTCGGTACCAGCGATACTCTATCTCGTAGCAACTTCGACGTGCTGGCCACCTTAGCGTGTCGCGGTTCAGTGCGCGCTAATCGCCAACTCACCATTACCGAGATGAATGCCCTGCTACGCTCTATGGAAAAAACAGAAAACGCTGGGATATGCAATCACGGCCGACCAACATTTGTTCAGCGCAGCATGTCAGAGCTCGATCGCCTGTTTTTGCGCGGACAGTAGCCGGCGTGGTGCAAGGAAACCTGATGGATCCGGGTTCGGTGCTTGTTATCTGTGGGCCAACGGCCATCGGTAAAACTGCGGTCGCCATGGCCGTGCAGGACGCACTAGGTGGGACGAAACGCGCCCAGTTGATCAGCGCAGACTCCGCCTTGATATACCGAGGCATGGATATTGGCACCGCCAAACCAACCCTCCATGAGCAACGGCGCTATCCACACGCGTTGATCGACATTCGTGATCCCAGTGAAACCTATTCTGCAGCGGATTTTGTAGCGGACGCTGATGCAGAGATTGCTAGTGCTATCGCGGCGAAAAAGAAGCCGATTGTTGTAGGCGGCACTATGATGTATCTCAAATGCCTGCTCGAGGGCATCGCAGATCTGCCTGCTACGGATATCGCCCTGCGTCAGGACCTTGAGCGGGAATTGGCGGAGCGCGGCGCCCAGTCGTTGCATTACGAGTTAGCTCAGCAAGACCCAGTAGCAGCCGGGGTTATTCACCCAAATAATCATCAGCGGCTGCTGAGGGCCATAGCAGTCGTGCGTACCACAGGACAGCCTATGTCTGCGCAGTGGCTCGATAAATCTAGGGGTGGGTTATTTGAACGTACCGGGTTGCGGCATGAAAGCGTCGTGATGCTCCCTATGCAGCGTGATCGATTGCATCAGCGCATCGCCGCTAGATTTAGGAAAATGTTAAGGGTGGGGCTTCTTGATGAGGTTCGAGAGCTAATGAATCGGGGCGATCTCACTAGGGATATGCCTTCCATGCGAGCGGTGGGTTATCGGCAGGCTTGGGGACATTTGGTTGAAGAGACTGACGAAACCACCTTTATTGATCAGGGTATAGCTGCGACTCGGCAGCTGGCTAAGCGTCAAATAACATGGCTTAGGAAATGGCCAGATGCCCTAAAGTTGGTCGCCGACACACCAGATCAATTGATTCAGGCCATTTTGAGGCAATAAGAGCGAGAAGTGATCGGCATGGGCAATTTAGACCTATATGACGCAGCACAGGATTTTGAATTAGACACTTCAAACTAAACTGTCCAAAAAGGTTCTCTTCGCAGTATACTAGATCGCGCTCGGGCCAAGGTGCTTACCGAGACGTTATCGTCTCTAGGGGCGACCTATTCAGTACCAACAAGACTCAGGGAATCCCAACTATTGGCCAGCGGCATTTACCGCGATTAGCGACAACTCGCTTGAAGAGTCGCAGTGTACTCCCCGCTTTGTGGCCTATAGCGAGCGTGAGAAACGGATAAATAAATGCAAGAAGAAAAAAAATGAATTCTGATAACGTCTCAAAGGGTCATGGCCTACAAGACCCCTTTCTTAACGCTTTGCGCCGCGAAAAAGTGCCTGTTTCGATCTTTCTCGTTAATGGTATTAAGTTGCAGGGGCAAATCGAGTCCTTCGATCAATTTGTAATTCTGCTGAAGAATACGGTGAGTCAAATTGTATACAAGCACGGTATTTCAACAGTGGTGCCCGCACGCAACGTGGCGATTAGTGAGAGCGATTTGCAATAGCCTCCACTATCGTCGGGTACTCGTCAATTACGGGCGTAGCTGTCACAGCGTCGACGAGCAGAAACCCCCAAAACAGTCTGGCATCGGTCCCCTTGAAAATAGCGGAATAGACAGCACAGTGGACTGATGAAAACGAGCCTTAATGCCACTACCCATGCTGTTTGAGCGACCAGAATCTGGCGACAAGGCCGTGCTTTTGCACGTCGAGGTGCACGGTAAAGATAATCCAGACCAAGCTGAGTTCGCCGAACTGGCGCGCTCAGCGCAAATCGATGTAGTGCACGTTGCCAGCGCCAAGCGCAGCTCACCGCATCCGCGTTGGTTCGTGGGCAGTGGCAAGGTGGACGATCTCAAAGCAGTGCTGCAGTGGGCTGGCGCATCTTTGATCTTGATCAATCACGAATTATCTCCGGGCCAGCAACGAAATCTCGAGCAAGCGCTTAATTGCCGCTTGATCACGCGAACGGAATTGATTCTGACGATATTTGCTGAGCGTGCCCGCAGCCACGAGGGCCAGCTGCAGGTCGAGCTTGCTCAGCTAAAGCATGCGCAAACCCGGCTAGTGAGGGGCTGGACGCACCTTGACCGACAAAAGGGCGGTATCGGAATGCGCGGAGCGGGCGAAAAGCAGATCGAGTTGGATCAGCGTATGTTATCTGCTCGTGTGAAGGGGACTGAACAAAAGCTGCAGAACGTCGCGCGCCGCCGCCAGCAAAACAGACGCAGCCGAAACCGCCAGGGTACCCCCACCGTTTCGCTTGTAGGCTATACGAATGCGGGCAAGAGCACATTGTTTAACGCTATCACTCAAGCCGACGTTTTTGCGCAAGATTTGCTGTTTGCCACGCTTGATCCGACCACACGGAAGATCGAGGTGCCTGGGGCCGGCAATGTGGTGATGACGGATACTGTCGGTTTTGTAAGCGCCTTACCTCATGCCCTAGTGGAGGCCTTCAAGGCCACTTTGGAAGAGGTCGTACACTCTGACCTGTTATTGCATGTGGTAGATGGCTCGGACCCTTTGCATGAGGATCGTATTGAACAAGTACAGGCGGTGCTGGATGAAATCGGAGCCGGAGAAGTGCCGACCCTAATTGCCGTCAACAAGGTAGACTTGATGGACACAGAACTGCGCACCATGCTCGGTAACACGACCTTGGTGTCAGCATTGACCGGTCAGGGCATTATTCAACTGCTCGACAGTATCGGTACAGCGCTCGGGGTTGTGGCACCGCACCAAGTGGTGCTAAGTGCGAGGGACGGCAGGAATCGCGCCTGGTTGTATCAATCCGGTGCAGTGCTCGACGAAACATTGCTGACAGATGGTAGCGTGAGGCTTACAGTACGAGCGGACGACAAACTTCTGGGTCAAATACGTCAGCGACGGGTGCATGTCGAGACTGCGCACTAACTCGCTAAAATCATGGCGATAAGCCGAAAAACCAAAAAAGAATGTATGACAGGCACTACAATGGCTAAGCCAGCAAGGGAAACTCACGCGCACTTTACGGAAGAGGGTGCATGCTCTAAGCCTGTGAGTCGTCCAAACTATTGAATCAACTTTCGGAGTAAACCTATGGCGTGGAATGAATCCGGCGGTGGTGATAAAGACCCCTGGGGAAATCGCGGCAATAAAAATGATGGTCCGCCAGATCTTGATGAAGCGATCCGTAAACTCCAAGGCCAACTGTCAGGCATGTTTGGCGGCGGAGGTGGCGGGGATAAAGGCGGTTCTGGTAGCAAGCTATCGCGTAGCTCGATCAGCCTATTTGTGGTTCTGGCGCTTGGCCTCTATGCCTTTGCCGGTGTGTACCAAGTCGATGAGCAAGAGCGCGTTGTCATCTTTCGATTTGGTCAGGCGCTGCCCGAGGAAGTAGGGCCGGGCTTGCACTGGAATCCCCCGATTATAGACGAAAGGACCTCCGTCAACGTCACCCAAGTTCAGTCGCACAGCCATCAGGCGCTGATGCTGACCGAAGATGAAAACATCGTTGACGTAAGTCTCACTGTGCAGTGGGTGATCGACAGCGCCTCAAATTTTGTGATCAACGTTCGTGAACCACGTGATAGCTTGGCTCAGGCCACAGAGAGTGCGCTGCGCCACGTAGTCGGGTCTGCGAGCATGGACGAAGTGATTACAGACGGTCGAGAGGCTATTGCTATTGAAGTGCAGGCCCGGTTGCAGCAGTACCTGCAAAGCTATGGTGCCGGTATCGATGTTACCAAGGTAAATATCGATCGCAGTGCGCCACCCATTCAGGTTCAAGATGCCTTTAATGATGTGCAAAAGGCGAAGGAGGACCAACAAAAGTTCATTAACCAGGCGACTGCCTATGCTCAACAGGTCGTACCGGAGGCGCGGGGCCGAGCTCAGCGCCAGTTGGAGGAAGCTCAGGGTTATCGAGATCGAGTAGTAGCTCGCTCCGAGGGTGAGGCTCAACGTTTCGAAAAGTTGCTGGCGGAGTATTCACAAGCCAAGCAAGTAACAAGGGATCGCCTTTATATCGATGCCATGGAAAATGTGTTTAAGAACTCCAGCAAAGTGATGATCGATGTGGAAGGCGGTAACAATATGATGTACCTGCCGCTGGACAAGCTTGGGCAGGCGACCACGACGGTCAATGGCACTACGGATATTCAAAACCTGCGTCGAGATTTAGAGCAGCTGCGGCGTGACCTTGGCGCCAGCCGCACGAGCAACACTCGAGGCCGACCAAACCAATAGATCGTCGTAGCGATAAACGCTAAAAGCGAGTAAAGGAGAAAGAAAAAATGCCGATGAAAACGTTTCTTGTTGCAGCATTTTTGCTGATTGGTTTCGGTTTGCTGAATCAGTCGGCCTATCGCGTAATGGAAACCGAAAAAGCCATCTTGCTTGAGTTCGGTAATCTTATTGACGCAGAGATTAAGCCTGGTCTGCATTTCAAGCTGCCGATTGCTCAAGAAGTCAAAAAGTTTGACGCTCGTGTACTTACTTTAGATTCTCAGGGTGAAACGTATTACACCCTGGAAAAGAAACCGCTAATTGTAGATTCCTTCGTAAAGTGGCGGGTGGCGGATATCGAGCGTTTCTATACAGGCACATCGTTTGATGAACGCCGCGCTCAGCGTCTGCTCTCTGAGCGCGTAAATGAAGGCCTGCGTAACCAGATCAGCCGTCGGGAAATGTATGAGGTCATTTCTGGCCAACGTGATCAATTGATGGCCGAGCTGCGCAAGGATTTGGATACTGTAATGCGGGAATCTGTGGGACTCGAGGTGGTAGACGTGCGAGTAAAGAAAATCGATTTACCTTCAGAGGTTTCCACCACGGTGTACGAGCGTATGAACTCAGAGCGTGAAATCGAAGCACGGCAATATCGAGCCGAGGGACAAGAGCAGGCGTTAGCAATTCGCGCCAAAGCTGATCGTGATTCGGTAGTTATTGAGGCAGAAGCGTATCGCGAGAGCGAACGCCTGCGAGGCGATGGAGACGCCATGGCGGCTGAAATCTATGCGAGCGCTTACAGTCAGGATCCCGAGTTCTATGGCTTTTATCGAAGCATTAACGCCTACGGCGAAGTTTTTAAGGATAAAGGCGACCTTCTGGTGCTGGATCCCGACAGTGATTTTTTTAAGTATCTCGAAAGCGGTTCCACGAAGTGATCGTCGCAATATTTGCTTAGAAACGCTGGCGGTAAATCGATGACCTACTGGAGGTTGCCCAAGGGGGTGGATGAGGTCCTGCCGCCCGGGGCGTGGCAGCTCGAGCAATTGCGGCGCAGGGTTTTGGACGTATTTGACCGGTGGGGATATGACTACTTGGAACCACCGGTGATCGAATACCTCGATGCCCTGTTGGTAGGCAGCGGCGAAGATCTCGATCTGCAAACGCTCAAAGTGGTCGATCAGGACAGTGGCCGTCAACTGGGTGTGCGGGCAGACATGACCTCACAAGCAGTGCGCGTCGATGCTCATAGTTTGCGCAGCGATAACGTGCAGCGCTACTGCTACGCTGGCCCTGTCGTATTCGCTAAACCACATGGCAACCAAGCTTCCAGAGTACCACTTAAAGCCGGCGCGGAAATGTTTGGAGCTAGCGGCGTCGCCGCCGACGCCGAAGTTATTGGCTTGATGCTGGAGGGACTCAAGGTCGCAAATATGCACACACCGGTATTGCTGCTCGGGCACATGGGTATCTACCTAGGCCTGGTTGAGCAGTTGCTTGCCGAGGGTCGGCTAGATGAGGCTCGCCGAGGCGAGCTTTTTAGCTGTATCCAGCGCAAGGGCGCCAGCGATATTCGCGCGTTGCTTGATGATTCGTCCACGGCGGCAATGTTGAGCGCGTTGCCAGATTTGATGGGCGACATCGGTGTTTTAGAATTGGCAGGAAAGGTTCTGAACAGCGCGGCAGAAAGTGTGCTATCCGCGCTGGATGAACTCAAAGATCTGGCCGCAATTATCAAAGCGCGCTACCCGCAGGTGGATTTGCGTATCGATGTCTCCGAGCTTTCTGGATACGGCTATCACAACGGCCCTGTCTTCGCCGTCTATCATCCGCAGCATGGCAGAGCGTTGGCCCAGGGTGGGCGCTACGATGGCGTTGGAGACATATTTGGTCGTGGCCGAGCAGCGACAGGTTTTGATCTTAATCTGAAGCAGTTGATGGACAGCTCATACCAGAGGCAAGGCGCCTACTTTGCGCCCTATACCGCTGACGCACCTTATGCAGAGCTGACTGGCCTTGTCAGCAGGCTGCGAGGCGAGGGTCATCGTGTGATTGTGGCGGCTGCTGAGGATGAGCAACCGCCACATGATTGCATCGGCATGCTTGTGTATGGCCAAGATGGATGGCTAGTGCAGCCCGGTAACACGGCACCGAACGCATAGTAATACGCCAGCTAAACTGAAAGCGCGGGACATATCCGCATCGGCAATGAGTGTGTGTGCGTTAAGCGCGGTGATAGAAACGGCGCGGTGCTTGTGGAAAATGGGGATGTAAAAAGTGGAAGGAAAATCATGGGTCGCAATGTAGTCGTGATTGGTACCCAGTGGGGCGATGAAGGAAAGGGCAAGATCGTCGATCACCTCACAGATCAAGCCGACGCTGTGGTTCGATTCCAGGGTGGCCATAATGCCGGCCATACGCTGGTGATCGACGGAGTGAAAACCGTACTCCACGTCATCCCCTCTGGTATTTTGCACGGAGGGGTGCAATGCGTGATCGGTAATGGTGTTGTGCTGGAACCTCACGAATTGCTGAAAGAGATCGATACCTTGGAAAGACGCGGCGTACCCGTGCGCGAGCGCCTGAAAATATCGCCTGCCTGTCCACTTATTTTGCCGTATCACGTCGAGCTGGATTTGGCGCGAGAAGAGGCTCGGGGCAGGAAAAAAATCGGTACGACAGGCCGCGGCATCGGCCCTGCCTATGAGGACAAAGCGGCTCGGCGCGGACTGCGCCTGGGCGACATGTTTTATTGGCAAACTTTTTCGGATCGGCTCGCAGAGGTTATGGAGTACCACAACTTCATGCTGACCCAGTACTATAAAAAACCCGCGCTTGACTTTGACAAGACTCTTGAAGAATGCGCTTCGATTGCGGAGCAGATGAAAGCCATGACTGTAGACGTGGTGCCTTTGTTACACGCGTTGCGCAATGAAGGTAAAAACATTCTTTTCGAGGGTGCCCAGGGCGCTATGCTTGACGTAGATTTGGGTACCTATCCCTTTGTAACCTCCTCCAACACTACCGCTGGAGGAACCGCAGTGGGTACGGGATTCGGTCCGCGCTATTTGGACTACGTGCTGGGTATTACGAAGGCCTATGCTACCCGTGTTGGCTCTGGTCCCTTTCCTACTGAACTATTCGATGACATTGGCGCGGGTTTGGCGGAACGGGGGCGTGAATTTGGTTCCACCACAGGAAGACCGCGACGCTGCGGTTGGTTCGACGCGGTTGCGCTGCGTCAGGCAGTGCAGGTGAACAGTATCTCGGGTCTGTGTCTGACTAAGCTTGATGTGCTCGATGGCCTAGAGACCATTAAGATTTGTGTCGGTTACGACAGCGCCGGCAGTGATGGCAATAGTCAAAGCGGGCCCAATGTGGGCAGTGAGTTTTACGAGGGCGTTACACCGATCTACGAAAAGGTAGAGGGATGGCAAGACACCACGCTTGGTATCCGTGCAATCAAAGATTTGCCAGCAGCGGCTCGTCGCTATATAGGCTTGGTTGAAGAAGCCGTAGGTGCCCCGGTAGACATCATTTCGACGGGCCCTGATCGCAACGAGACCATTCTTCTAAATGATCCGTTCGCGGACATGGAGTAAGCCGATGGATGCGAAGTTGCTCGAACTCTTGGTATGCCCTGTCAGTAAAGCGCCCTTGGTGTACAAACGTGAGCTCAAGGAGCTTTGGTGTTCGGTGAGCCAGCTGGCGTATTCTATCGATGACGGCATTCCCGTGCTGGTGCCGGATGAAGCGCGCAAGCTAAGCGCCGAGGAACTACAGCAGAAACAATAGGTCACAAAGCGGACTACCCGAGGGCTCAAGGTCTTAGCAGATAAATCCAGAGTCACCAAAGAGTCTGAGTAGAGCGTTTGATTGTTCACGTTACGTTGACCGATCTCTACGTAGCCTGAAATCACACGCAAAATTTTTCAGGAAGTATCATGAGTACAGCAAAGCTGATCTCCGTTCCCAACATGCCCGACATTGCCAATCGTGCCCTTTCAGAAGCACAGGCGACTCTCGACTGGGTTGGCATGAGCAATGTTCACCAACCGCTCAAAGTCAAAGACGGGGAACAGACGAAAGACGTTCACGCCAACATCCAGGTCTATGTCAATCTGGCAGACCCCCTGGCCAAGGGCATTCACATGTCGCGTCTTTATTTATTGCTTGACGAGCACGCGGCAACACGTCCACTGACGGCTTCAGGTCTGAAAATGTTGCTGGGCTCGGTGTTGGAATCACACCACGATCTTAGCACCAACGCCTTCGTGCAGTTTGAGTTTGATCACTTTGTTCGCCGCCCAGCTCTGCTTAGCGATAACGTTGGCTGGGCCTCCTACCCGGTTATGGTCAAGGGCACCCTGATCAAGGGCCAGATCGCCTTAGAGCTGTCCGTCGAAGTACAGTATTCCTCTACCTGTCCATGCTCTGCAGCGTTGGCTCGCCAACTAATTCAAGAGCAGTTCAAGAAAGACTTTGGCGATGCTGGTGACGTCAGTATTGAAGCCGTTAAAGATTGGCTTGGTACAGAAGAAGGTATTTTGGCGACGCCCCACAGTCAGCGCAGCACGGCGAAAATCTTGGTTCGCCTTGACAGCGCCCTGGAAGATCTACCCATTACCCAGCTGATCAACGGCGTCGAAGAATCACTGAAGACCCCTGTACAAAGCGCGGTGAAACGCGAGGATGAGCAGGAATTTGCACGTTTGAATGGTAAGAACCTGATGTTTGTAGAAGACGCGGGCCGCCGCCTCAAAGGTGCGCTGTGTGAAGATCAGCGCTGGCAGGATTTCTGGGTGCGTATTGAGCACCACGAAAGCCTGCACGCTCACGACGCAGTGGGTGTATTTACTAAAGGCGAAGAGAACGGCTATCTGCCGATTCCTTAGTCTAGGCTGAGCACGCCGAGGTAGCGTTTAACAAACTAAAAACGGTGTATCGAGCCTTCTTTTGCTGCAGCTGTTTGTCGCTGCATTTGTATAAGTGAAGGTTGCTGAATCTGCACTTGTAGGGGAGGTGGAGAGTCTGCCCACCCCGTTTTGCTCAGTGCTTGGTTTGGGTTGGCAGCGACTCCAAGTCCAGTCCGTCAGCTACAGCAACCGCCCGCAGCGCCGCCTCGAAAATGGATCGCGCATGAGCGGTCATCTCTGCCAATTGCGTATGTAAGGCGCCTTGGGACGGATCGTCTTCAACACACTGCATGCAGTATTTCTCGAAACCGTTAATGTCGATCAGCAGTTTGGCGATGTGATTGGGGCACTCGCAATTGAGGCTTGGCATCATGTTTGCGATATGTGATAGCTGCTCCGGATCGAAAGCGCTTACACCTACCTGGTAATCGATATCTATCGCCTTAGGAGCATCGACGTTCAAATAAGAACGAATTTTTTCCGACGTCGCCGGTGCTTTTATTGCCTGAATGCCATGAGATGATAACAGCTGCTCTATGCGTCGCGGCGCGAAGGCGTAGATCACGACCACGCGCTGGTAATGCCGGTTACGCAGTGTCACGAGGCGTTCGACTACTGTGTCTGGTAGTGTATCGCTCTCCACGACTAAGGTGCCGTGGTTACTGTTTTTGACGTGCTGAGTTTGATCCAGCCACTTTTCCAGCGTTTGCGAAAAACCGCTGAAGGAGGGCGTAAGCGATGGATTCGCACGCTCAAACAGCGTGGTGAGATTGAGGCCTACTACGTCGGCGCCCCCGTCATGGTTTGCCGCTCGACTTTGCTCGTGACGAACTGCCAAAATATCCAGCTCATCGTTACTAAGTCTCGCAAGTTCCGCTAGGGAGTGACCTTCGCCCATCAAACGTTTGACCAGCAGCAATCTCTGAACGTGTTCGTTGGTGTAGAAGCGGCGCCCCGACTCGCTTCGATTAGGCGTCACGATGGAATGTCTGCTCTCCCATTTACGTAATGTGTGCGTGGGTACGCCAGTTAGGTTGGCGACAGCGCCGATTGTAAGTCGTTCCATGTTTTTATACCTGTTTGATAAAAGGGTTTCTAGCTAGCTCGTGGGTATCCATGCGTTACACCAACCGAGGCCCGCAACTTGTTTGCCAGGAATAGCTGTGCACCCTCCCAAACCGTCCTCGCCTGCAGAGTACAGGGCGCAGTTGTTGCAGAACTGAGTAGCACCAGCGGCGCCAGCGCGCTTCGGGTACTTGGCCGTGTCGACGGTGTTGGCGTCTTTCTTGTAACCAAGCGCAATGGCGATAGGGTCCGACTCTTGTAGTTCTGGCGGGCCCGCTGCGACGGTGACGCTGGGCATTAGGGCTGTCGCCCAGAGGGCGACGCCGGTATTTAGAAAATCACGTCTAGATTGAGTCATACGTTATGGCTCCCTCATTGAAATGTCGAAGTAAAATCTACTTTTTTTGTCAGTTAGTCAACTCTAAATTAGACAAAAAGCTGGAAATTTGATTATCACGGCGCTTTGACCATGTTTTGGTTAATTTATATGTCTAATTTGTTAAATGGTGAACTCATGAAAGTCATGATCTTGGGTGCAGGCGGCGGCATTGGTCGGGCGCTGTTAGAAGTTTACGCCGGGGCGCGGGAAACAACACAGATCTATGCGACGCACCATCGTGCGGTCAGTGACGTCTCACCCTTGGTGCGTTGGGTGCAGCTTGATCTAGCGAATCCTGCGTCGGTGAAGGCTCTGGCGGATAAAGTTGAAGACACCATAGATCGTTGGATTTGCTGTACCGGTGTACTAGCCTATACGGATCACGGGCCAGAGAAATCCCTTCGCCAGTTGCATGCAGAAAAGTTGCAGCGTGATTATATGATCAATGCCGTTGGTCCACTGACGGCATTTTCTGCCATGGCTTCGAAGCTGCGCACGCCCGGCCTGCGAGCAGCGTTTCTGTCAGCGCAGGTAGGCAGTATTGAAGACAATCGAATCGGCGGCTGGCACGGCTACCGAATGTCAAAAGCCGCCTTAAACATGGGCGTGCGCTGTTTGGCGATTGAGTGCGCGCGCTGGCGCAGTAATCCAGCCATTGTGGCGGTGCATCCCGGAACCACAGCAACGAACCTCTCACGTGCATTTATTCAGACGCGTAAGGCACCTGTGCAATCCTCAGCAGCTTGTGCAAGCAGCCTGAAACAACTGATCGAATCTTTGCAGCCAGAGCATAACGGTGCGTTCTTGCGCCTGAGCGGTGAGCGGCTACCTTGGTAGACTTTAGCCTCTAAAACACGGGCGGTCGCAGAATGGGTGCTAGAGGGTTCCAGAGGACTCGCACAGCGGAATCAAAATTTCATTTTTGCGCAAGAACCAGGGCATGAACGGCGGGTCGTGTCTGGCCCACCTTGGATCACCACAGGCTGTTAGGGTCTTGGCACTGAGCGCGCTACGTAACAGCAGTTCGTGCTCGTCATAGCGTGACTGGCTCCAGCCACCGCGGTATTCAAGCGCAGCCATGCGCATGGTGGGTTGCTCGGACACTTGGACAATTTTAGAAGTTGGCACCGGCAAAGAGTCTTTGTCAAAGCCACTGGGCATGACAAAGGAGACCAGCCAGCTGCCCTTGCGCTCATCTGGTTGCTGCAGCACAGGTGCGGTCATAGCGATCTTTTCGTCGCTGCGATTATCGCCGCTGATGTAATTAAACAACGGACGAAACGCCTGAGACCCCGCTTCATCGAACTGACCATCCACGCGAACCGTGGCCAACAGGTGGGGCGCATACTGTCTGATCTCGATATCGTCATGAGTTTCGAGCACGTCGAAGGCTAAAGACTCAGTTGCCAGGGCGGTACCCGAGCAGGCCAGCAGCACTGTGGCACTAAACGATAAAAGAAACTGCTTCATGATCGCACTCCGTAAAACACTAACTGTGTCAAAAACTTGGTGAAGGTCGCATCAAAGCTTAAGCGGTAGCGGGACATAGCACTCTTAGCGAGCCTGAGAATGATAGGCATCGTTAGGTACCATGGCTGTGCTGCTGGCGACTCGATTGGTCATGTTGAAAAAAGCCGCCACGCTGGTGATATCCCAGATGTCGCGATCGCTATAGCCGTGATCTCGCAAATTCTGGCGATCAGACTCCTCAACCGACGAACTGGCGGTGGTCAGCAGGGCAGCAAAATCCAGCATGGCACGCTGCCTTGGTGCTAGCTCGGCGATTTTGTAATTCATCATCAGTTGCTCACCCAATATTGGGTTTCCAGAAAGCTCGCGCACCGCTGCGCCATGGGCGGTCAGGCAATAAAAGCAGCGGTTTATCGATGAGACAACCACGGCGATCATTTCGCGCTCCAACTTGCTCAAGCCACTATTGCCGAGCATGAGATCGTTATAGAACGTGGTAAAGGCATTGAGTTTGTCGATGTCAAAGGCATAGGCCTGTAGCACGTTCGGCACCAAGCCAAGCTTTTCTTGGCAGATATCAAAATACTTTCGGGTGACCTCGGGCAGTGGGTCGACCATGGGTAGGTCAAGGGCGGTTGGGCTTGTCATACATACTCCGTGATTGCGTAGCGATGCTAAAACCGATTGCAGCGGGTGGAAAGCCTTAGAATCATTTTAATTAGCGCGCTCCTCGATCTGCAGCCAGTGCTGTATTACCTGAACCAAGGCGCTTGGCGCTTGTTCTATATTGATGGTCAGACCGCCATGCTCTGGTTCGAGTAAGGCGATCTGACTGCGCAGCAGCGATGCCGGCATAAAGTGGTCTTTGCGCATTTTCAACCTACGGGCAATGAGGCTTTCTGGGCCATCCAACAGCACGCTCCGCACATGGGGTAAGCCGAATCCGAGGATGCTTCGATAAGAGGCGGTGAGTGCAGAGCAGGCGAGAACGGCCCTCTTCTGGCCATCGTATGCATCGACGATCTCGCGCAGCTGCTTCAGCCATGGCAGCCGGTCGACGTCGGTGAGTGGTTGGCCGCTAGCCATCTTTTTGATGTTGGCGGCTGGGTGAAAGTCATCGGCGTCAAAGTAGGGGCACGACATGCCAACCGCAAGAGCCTTACCAATGGTGGTTTTACCAGACCCAGCAACGCCCCAGACGATAATGATCATTGGCGCAAGCGGGTGAGACTAATAGTTTCGTGTGGACGCAGAGCCAGCGGCGCTCCCGGTAGAATGCCGCTGGCTATCGTTGGACAGAGGAGGTGTCGTCCTGGACTATTGACCCGCCCGGAAGGCAAGCACGGTTCTGTACATGGTATTTCGAGTAACCTTTCTGAAGGCGTTGGCGTCTTGCAGATACGCGGCCATCGCTTTTGAACCCTGCACGGCGTCCATGCCAGCGCTCAGCGAGGCCATATCCTTGGCAACGAATGACACCCAATGAGTTGCTGGGGCATCACCATCAGCCATGAAATCTCCAAAGTAGGTGCCACCGGGAAAATCCTTCATGGCAGCAGAATTCCAGAGCTTGTCGAAGGCCGTGAGAAAGGCTGCGCCGTCAGTGACTTCAAGGCCAATTATTAGGGTCAAGTTACCGGGCTCACTTGCCAAGCCCCGACCTCTTTGCATTCTAAAAACAAATCGCTCGGTTGGATCAGCGGAGGCTTGCACCGTTGAGAACATCTGCATACCAGCTGCGCTGGGAGGGGCAGATTGCACCATGTCCATCGCCGCGGCACTGGGATAGAAGACGTTAATCGCATGAGTTGCCGCACTCGTGCCATCCGCAACGACTTGGTTTAGAAGTACGTTGCCGGGGAAATTTTTACCTGAATCGGATGCTCGAAAAGCATTCATTGCTGCCACGACAGCGGTGGGATTACTCACCACTAAGGCCGTTGAAGAGCCATAAACAGTCGATTCAAGATCTTGGCTCATGTGATCGTCAGCCATGGAGACACTGGCGAAGAGTGTTGCGGCAAATAACGTAATTAGCTTCAGCATTTCTTTTCCTTGTTGTTTGTGAAGATCGGTCCGTGGATGCGAACACGACGAGCATAGCAGCGCACCTGATGCAGACAAATGACTAAATCGCCTCGACTAGATTGGCGACGCAGTCCCGCTGCAAAACACAGGTCAGGGTGACGATAGGTGTTGAAAGTGACCAGAACACATCCAGAGCTGGATGATTAGTGAGAAACATTGGAATAACGGCGCGGTTGGTGAAAACCGCGCCGTTATTCTGTCAGCTACTGCACGCTTGCTCGCAAAGTGATGCCAACGGTTCTGGGTTCCAAATGGTAGCTAGTCAAAGACCCTTCACGTATCACAGAGTTGAACGCGCTGGTTCGGTGATCCTTGTCGAAGGCGTTCTTCGCCCAAATCGCTAAGTCGTAACGATCGTCGTTAAAGCGGTATCCAACCTTAACGTTGCCAATGCCGAAGGAGTCAGTGGCTTTATTCGGGTCGTTGTCGTTGCCAATGAACATCTCGTCACGCCAATTGTAATCAAGGCGCCCATACAGGAAACCCTCGCCCAGTTGGCGTTCAGCAACTAATGAAGCATAGTAGGTCCATTCTGGCGTGCTGCCGACTCGATTGCCTGAGACGTCACAGAATGTAGGGAAGTTCGCGTCATTCGCATCTGGTTCCGCGCCGTAAGGCGTGCGGATGCAGGCTCCGCCGACAAACGAATCATACTCTGCGTCCACGTAAGCAACACCGCTAGCGATGGTCAACCAAGAATTGATCAATGCCTGAGCGTCTAACTCGAATCCACTGCTTTGAATCTCACCGGCGTTTTGCAGGACGAAGCCTGTGCCGACAAAGCTATTCGCTTGGAAATCCTCGAAGTCAGTTTGATAGGCAGATGCATTGATACGAAGACGCTGATCAAAGAAATCGCCCTTTAGACCAACCTCAATGGAGTCAGAAGTCTCGGGGTCAAACAGCAGAGGTGCGCCAGTCGCTGGCGAGATACGGTCAATGTTCGTGCCGCCGGATTTGTAGCCTCGGCCCCAAGATACGTAGCCCATCACGTTTTCGTTGAAGAAGTAAGATAGCTTCAACGTGCCAGTAACTGCGGTGTCTTCAAAGGTTTCTTTGTCAACGTCGGGAACGAACGGCGATAGCGGAGTAAATGCCCCCCATACTGGTGTAAAGATCGACTCGGTGAACGTGACGTTCATGTCCTTCTCTTCGTTCAGGTAGCGAACGCCAGCCGTCAACACCAGTTGTTTACTGACGTCGAAGTCGGCTTGAGCAAATACCGCCCAGCTTTTTTGTTCTTGGGTCGAGACATTGTCAGCGTATTCGCCAGCAGGGAATGCCGCGCTGTTGCAGACCTCTTCAGAAATGCCGATCAAAGGACATGCCTCAGCGCCTCCAACGAAGAACGATGTTGGCAAACCACCAGTAAGTAAGAGGTTGGCCACTGTGCCGAGCCCTAGCCGGTTCTGACGGTCAATTTCTTGATTGAAGAAGTAAGCGCCCGCGACGTAGTTGATACGATCAGAGTAGGTACCTGCAATGCGAAACTCTTGACTGAAGGTGTCTTGTTCGGTTGTTCCGCCACTAGTACTCAGAATGTCTAAAGCATTGAAGTCAGCATCGACGAAGTCGTCGGCATCGTAAGCCCTAAACGCTGTTATCGAGGTCAACGTCATCGTCTCAGATACTTCCCAATTGAGCTCCGCTGATAGGCCGGATTCTCTAATGTCCGCGTAGGGATCGATATTTTGTGCAACCACATCCTCGTTATAACGATCGGCCAAAACCACTGGCGCGTCTGTGTAGCCAACTGCGGATGCGACGAAATCGAGGGGTAACACGAAACTAGCACCGGGCAAGTTGCCAGCGGGAGGCAGTGTGCCACCAGCAGCCAGGAAGCCCGCGCTGGTATCGCCCGGCCCATCGAAAATGTTGCTAGCCGCGCAGCATTGTTCTTCGAGTTCTGACACGTCAGCGATAACTCGTGCTGTGAAGCCATCTCCATTGTCGAACAGAAACTGACCGCGAAGACTGTAGCGGTCGCGATTGTTCAAATCATTGCCGGTGGCCAGATTTTTCATGTATCCATCGCGTTCGGTACGGCTGCCAGTAACTCTAATGGCTGAAGTCCCGGGGACCAGCGGCACATTGATAGCGCCTTTATAGTTCCGGTAGTCCTCAGATCCACCTTGAACTTCGAAAAAGCCCTCACGGATTTCAAGATTCGGCTTAACGGTCAGAAACTGAACAGCGCCTGATGCAGTGTTTTTACCGAAGAGGGTGCCTTGAGGGCCTTTTAGTACCTCGACACGCTCGATGTCGACAAGATCGCCGATGCTCGATGACTGTCGGGAGCGATATACGCCATCAACGTAAACGCCAACGGATGATTCCAACGAAAGGCTGTTTCCAGCGGTACCCACGCCGCGAATGTTGATATTCGTCTGCGCAGGAGATTGATTGTTGTAAATAGTCAGTCCAGGAACGAAAAACTGCAGTTCCAAAACGTCATCGATACCAGCGTCGTCTAAAAATTGTTGATCGAAAGCCGAAATGGCGATGGGTACATCTTGGATGCTTTGCTCGCGCTTTTGAGCGGTCACAATAACTTCTTCGATAACCATTTGTTCAGCATGCACTGCTGGTGCAAATGCAATGCTAACCATAAAGGCTGCGCTCAGAACTGAACGAGAAAAAGGGTTCAACTCAACTCTCCTTGCTCTTGGTTAGGCCGCGAATGTTACGCATTCTCACCTTCCCGTCGAGGTTTTTTTTGAGCCAAAAACCGAGAAAATTGCAGCTAAATTAGGAAGTTAGAGTAACCAAGCAATAACCGATTTACGTTAGGTTTAAAAGCAACTGGTGCTTGTAAAAAGATCAATGAAAATACTGTGTGAAAACCGTTGTAGGCCAATGATTATCAGTCGCAGCGATAAGTACTCGTTGGTTGTTGGTTCTATAAGCCTCTGTCGGTAGCACCCAGCAGGCACTAAAAGTTACCAAATATTTGTTAACCAAAGGTTGGCCAAGAATTATCTAAAGAAAGCATGGATGCTGCTGGGATAGCTTGGTCATGCATCTCCACAACAAGATCTCTACAACACCTGAACTGCGAGGAGTCGTGAATTCGCATAGATCCCAGAGCAGAGTCCAGAAATTCCAGTAAACAAGCCAGTAATGCGCGCTTCGCGGTGGCAGAATGCACTGCTGCAAACTCGCCCTAAGGACGTCAAAGAAGTGTCGGAAGCAATTGCGAAAACTTCTGAATGGTGCCCAGGAGAGGACTTGAACCTCCACGGGGTTGCCCCCACTAGCACCTGAAGCTAGCGTGTCTACCAATTTCACCACCTGGGCAAGCGTGATCCGATAGGGCGGCGGACTTTACTTAACTCAATAACAAGGTGTCAATCTTGACGAAACCTACCGACGACAAAGCGCCACCTCCGCCGCCGCGTAGCCTGGAAAAGCTCAACGCCCGTTCTTTGCTAACGTTTTTGTCAGATGATCAGCCGCAATCGTGGCAGGCCATTACCGCCGCGCTTGGCGCCAAGGCGCCGCACGAGATTAAGCGAGCACGACAATTACTCAAGGGCCTGATCAGGCAGGGCGAGATCACCGAGCGAGATGGACATCGCTACGCCTTGGCCAAGGCGCGGGCGAATAGCCAAGGTCTAGGCAAGATGCCCCGGGTGCCTGAAACCGAAGCGCAAATCGATACTTTGCAAGGTGCTGTGCAAGGCGAAGTAACAGGCTATGGCGGCAAGCTAGCGGTAGACGGTTTGCCCATCATCAGGTCGCAAGATCGGCGCAAAGACGTTCCTGCCGCGCGGCTAGGCGACACGGTCGTCTATCATCGAGTCGAACAGGCCAGCGGCGTCGGTGCCTTGGTAATGTCGATTAGTCAGCGCAGCAGCCTTCCGGTGGTTGGCATACTTAAGAAGCTAGGTCGCTATCCTTACGTGGAACCGATTGCCCGAAGCATTGAGGGCCGCATCAGCCTGCCAGAGGGAACTGGCGCCGCTGTGCAAGGCGATGCGGTCCGTGTTGAAATTACTGATCATGACCGTTTTGGGCCGGTTGGCCGAATTCGGGATGTGATGCCAAATGCCTCAGTGGTCGCCCAGGCCATAGAGGCGACGCTGGAGAGTTTGAGCATCCCTCGGCATTGGCCAGATGCAGTGCTCCGAGCCGCCCAGCGGCTGCCTAAGCAAGTTGACTCAAAACAGCATAAAGACCGGCGCGACATCACTCAGCTACCCTTGGTGACGATTGATGGGGCTTCCGCCAAAGACTTTGATGATGCGGTTTTTGCCGAGTCCCTCGGCGAGCAAAAGGGCTGGAGGCTGGTGGTAGCCATTGCCGATGTTGCTAACTACGTGAAACCCCGATCTGTGTTGGATAACGAGGCAGCCGAACGCACAACGTCGGTCTATCTGCCCGGCCACGTCGTACCCATGCTGCCCGAAGCCATTTCAAATGAGCTGTGTTCGCTCAAACCCAATGTGTCTCGTTTGGCCTTGGTTTGCGAAATGCAAGTGTCGCCGAAGGGCATGGTGCGCACCTTTACCTTTTATGACGCTCTCATCCGATCTCATGGTCGATTGACCTACGAAGAGGTGCAGGCTCATATCGATAAAAAGGCACTTCTGCCGTGTCGGGACGAGGATCGCGCTGCTGTTAATAAGTCCGTCTCGGCGCTAGCCGAGGTGCATAAAGCCTTTCGCGGCGCCAAGGACGAACGCGGCGGCCTCGACTTCGATAGCCGCGAGGGCGTCATCGACATTGAGCAAGGCCATGTTACTGGTGTTCAGCAGGTTGCCAGACTGCAGGCGCACCAGATCATTGAAGAAGCCATGATCAACGCCAACGTCTGCGCCGCAGCCTTCGTCGAAGCCAACGACAGTCGCTCGCTTTACCGTCTGCACGAAGCCCCTGATGTGCTCAAGCTCGAAACTTTGCGCGCAGACTTGATGGCCGTAGGTCTAAAGCTGCCGGACGGGGTGCCCAGTTCTAAGACCTATCAAACCCTGCTGAGAGAAATCGCAAATAAAAATCAAGGCTGGCTATACCAGCAACTGATACTGCGCAGCATGAAGCAGGCGGTCTACGGGCCGAACAACGTCGGCCACTTTGGTCTTGGGCTAGAGCGCTATATGCATTTCACCAGCCCCATACGACGCTACCCGGATTTGCTCGTGCATCGCGCCATCAAGTCCATTTTGCAGGGCAAAACCAATCGAGGTGGTTGGGTTCCCTCTATAGAACAGCTTAACGACCTTGGTGAGCATTGCTCTACTAACGAACGACGCGCCGAATCGGCTGGCTGGACGGTAGAAGCCTGGCTTAAGTGTGACTTGGTAAAGCAGCACCTTGGTGAACAGCTTCCCGGCACCATCGTCGCTGTGACGGAATTCGGCCTCTTCGTAGATCTCGACGGTTTCTTTGTGCAGGGTCTGCTGCATATATCTGACTTGGGGCACGATTACTTTCGCTATGATTCTCGTAAGCAAAGCTTGATTGGTGATCGTAGCGGCGAGCGATTTACCCTGGGAGAGCCCCTGTTGGTCACCGTCGCCAATGTCGAACCGCCCCAAGGCAAAATTGAGCTGCAGCTGGTGGTATCGCAGAAGAAGCTGGGCAAGCAAAAGTCACCGGTTTCGACGAAAAATGCCCAGACCAAAAAATCCCCGTCCGACACCAAAGGCAAGGAACCCTGGAAGAACGGGAAGACCACAAAGAAGAAAAAGCAGGCGACACCTAAAGCCATGAAACGGCGCAAGAGAAAGACTGATGGATGAGGTGATTGGCATTCAGGCTGTGCGCGCAGCGCTGCGTGACACGCCGAGCCTGGCGCGAAACCTGTACGTGATAAAGGGGCGCCGCGATGCGCGATTCAACGAGTTGATCGGCATGGCGCGGGAATCTGGTGTGCGTTATCGGGTAATTGACGAAGCTTGGTTCGAAAGGCGCGATATTGAGGGAGCTCACCAAGGTGTGCTGCTGGAATGCCACACGCGCCAGCTGGCCGATGAAAAGACCCTGCAGCAGCGCTGGGCAGAGTTAGGGCCGACCCCCGTGATACTGGTGCTCGACAGCATCACAGATCCGCGCAACCTGGGTGCCTGTCTGCGCACGGCCAACGCGGCGGCGGTCGATGTCGTCATTGTGCCCAAGCGCAATAGCGCGCCACTCAGCGCCGTGGCGATGAAAACCGCTCAGGGCGGGGCCGAGGATTTGTTCATCGTGCAGGTTACGAATCTGGCGCGAACTCTGGCATGGTTGAAGGAGCAGGGTGTTTGGCTCTTCGGGGCCGATGCAAACGGCGATGAGGTCTGGCAGTCTTTAGACAGCTCTAGCGCCATAGCCTTGGTGATGGGCGGAGAGGGTCGGGGATTGCGACGCCTAACGCGCAGTCTCTGTGACAAGCTGGTGAGCATTCCCATGCTCGGCAAGGTGGAGAGCCTCAACGTGAGTGTGGCAACGGGAGTCTTGCTTTATGAGGTCGTTCGTCAACGTCGGCAATGAGACTGACCATGCCCCGCGCGCGCAAGACACTTTACGAACTTAATTCACACCGCAAAAAGACCGAAAAACTCTTTGCAGCGATCGACAACGCGGTTGCGTGCATACTCTGCCGCCCCTAAAATGAAGTGGCAACGAATCTAGCGGGGCTGAACTAGGTCCGTTTATATCCTTGCTCCACAGAACATGAACGCTGGGGGCTACAACCATAAGGAAGCGCAATGCGACATTATGAAATCGTTTTTTTGGTGCACCCTGATCAAAGTGATCAAGTGCCAGGCATGGTCGAACGCTATCAGGGCGTAATCGAGCGGGGCAATGGGGTCGTGCATCGCACCGAAGATTGGGGCCGCAGACAGTTGGCCTATCCCATCGCCAAGATACACAAGGCGCACTACATCTTAATGAATGTAGAAGTAGGGCAAGAGACCATTGAAGAACTAGAAAGCGCCTTTCGCTTCAACGACGCGGTTATTCGCAACCTGATCATCCGCCGCGATGCTGCTGAAATAGGAAACTCCAAGCTTTACGAAGAAGAGCTGCGTGAGCAGGAGAAAGATCGCGAGCGCGATCGCCGCCGACAGGAAGATTTCGCGTCGCGAGCCGCTGCTGCCGAGACGAAGGAGGAAGCATCTGTGCAAGCACAGTCAAGTGAGCCAGAAGCCACAGAGGAGGCCGAATCATGAGAGGTGGAAGAAGACCACAGGTTAATTTCAAAGATCTTGAGGTGGACTATAAAGACCTCGACTCCCTACGCCAGTTTGTTGGCGAAACTGGGAAAATTGTACCAAGCCGAATTACTGGCGCGTCGGCGCGTTTCCAACGCAACCTAGCGAAACAGATCAAACGTGCTCGCTATCTGGCATTGATTCCCTACACCGATCAACACAAATAACGGACTGGGGAAAAATCATGAACGTAATTCTGTTGGAGCGACTGAATAACCTTGGCGACCTTGGTGACGAGGTCTCGGTAAAGCCGGGTTTTGCACGTAATTTCCTAATCCCTCGGCAAAAGGCGGTGCAGGCCAATGCGGCGAACCGCGAAGTATTCGAAGCCCGCCGAGCGGAGCTAGAAAAGAGTGCAAATGAAAAGCTGGGCGAAGCCCAAAGCCGTGCAGAGAAGCTGCAAGAGCACATTGTCACTATCATGATGAAGTCGGGCGAAGAGGGTCGTCTGTACGGCTCCGTGGGCACGCAGAATATTGCCGACGCCTTGGTCGCTGATGGTCATGAAGTGGAGCGCAGCGAAGTGCGTATGCCCGAAGGCGCGATTCGTGCCTTGGGCGAATACGACATTGCTCTGCAGCTGCACTCTGATGTCACAGTGGATATTAAGGTGGCAGTGGTCGAGGAATAATTCCCGCTATCTTTGCTAGCTCAAAAAAGCGGGCTTCGCCCGTTTTTTTTCGCGTTTGTTCAGACTCAATTTGCTCTATGCCGTGATTAAGACCGTCATTAAGGGTCTACGTCTTGCAAGTCTTGCAAAAGTTCCCGGATAGGAGGAGTCTTCCAAGCTCGCAGCAAAACGCGTTTTTGTCACAAAAATACCTACATGTCCGAATACGTCCCAGACAGCAACCCGGTTACCGCGCTTAAGGTTCCCCCTCATTCCATCGAGGCAGAGCAACTTGTGCTGGGGGGGCTGATGCTCGACGATAGAGCATGGTTCGATGTAATTGAAATACTGGCCGCGTCGGATTTTTACCGCACCCAACATCAGATTATTTTTGAGGCCATTAACGACCTAGCGTCCGACGATAATCTCCTCGACGCGGTGACCGTTGCCGAACGTCTGACTTCCAAAGGTTTACTCGACAAGGCCGGCGGCATAAGTTATTTGGCGGAACTGGCGGAATCAACGTTAGGTGCGAGCAACGTGGTGGCCTATGGAAAAATCGTGCGAGAACGCTCGGTGATGCGCCAGCTGATTGGTGCAGCCAATCAAATCGCGGAGTCTGCCTTTACGCCGGAGGGCCGTGATACTGACACACTGCTCGAGCTGGCAGAACAGGCGGTCTTCCAAATCGCGGAAAATCGCCTGAAAGACAGCGGGCCAGAAAAAGTGGCTCCGCTGCTTACAAAGGCCGTTGAAAAAGTCGAGTTCCTTCGTCAGACCAAGGGCGCGCTTACTGGTCAAGCATCGGGTTTTGAGGACCTGGATCGCATGACAACGGGCTGGCAAAAGTCCGATCTGGTCATTGTCGCCGCGCGACCTTCCATGGGTAAAACAGCATTTGCCGTAAACATGGTGGAGCATGCGGTGATGACGGGTGGCGCGGTACTGGTATTCAGTATGGAGATGCCATCGGAGCAGATTTTGATGCGGATGCTGTCGAGCCTTGGGCGCATTGACCAGACGCGCATGCGCACCGGTGACCTTAAGGACGAAGACTGGACCCGTTTCGCCAGCGCGGTCAGTCAGCTGAAAGACAAAAGGCTGTACATCGACGATACCGCGGCTTTGACCCCGGGCGAAGTACGCTCCCGGGCCCGTCGCGTGGCGCGAGAGACAGGGGGCCTCGACATGATCATGGTCGACTACCTACAGCTGATGCGTACCGCTAAAGACAGCGAGAACCGGGCGACGGAAATTTCTGAAATTTCTCGCTCTCTAAAAGGGCTGGCAAAGGAAATGAAGTGTCCGGTGATTGCACTGTCCCAGCTGAACCGAGCCCTGGAATCTCGTCCAGATAAACGTCCGATGAACAGTGATTTGCGCGAATCTGGCGCTATTGAGCAGGACGCCGACGTAATTTTATTCATCTATCGTGATGAGTTGTACAACGAGAATACCGAAGATCTCGGTATCGCTGAGATCATCATCGGCAAGCAGCGTAACGGTCCTATAGGCAAAGTGCGGCTGAAATTTACGAGTAATCTCACCAAGTTCGAAGACCTCGCCCACGAAATGTACAACGACTTTGTGCAATAAGTCGCAGCGGGGCTGAGCATTATGGCCAAGGCAAAAATAAAGTCAGCGTATGTTTGCAATGACTGCGGCGCCGAGCACGGAAAGTGGCAGGGCCAATGCAGTGCCTGTGGCGCTTGGAATACCCTAAGCCGAGTTAACATCACACCTATTGCCTCGACCTCTGTGGGCTATGCAGGCGTCACAGCACAAGCGCGCAAACTTAGCGAAGTGGAGGCTGTTGAAGCCCAACGCGTTGGCACAGGCTTTGCTGAGCTAGATCGAGTGCTGGGAGGCGGCTTCGTGCCGGGTTCAGTGGTGCTGATTGGGGGCGACCCCGGTGCGGGGAAAAGTACCTTACTGCTGCAGGCGTCTACGGCATTAGCCCAGCATCAGGGGGTGCTATACGTCACAGGCGAAGAGTCCCTCCAGCAGTTGGCACTGCGAGCCCAGCGTCTGCAGCTACCCATGGAACACCTAAACGTTGCCGCAGAAACCCGTGCGGAGGTTATCGCGCAATTGGTTGAACGCCAGCGGCCCAAGGTTGTCATTCTTGATTCGATTCAGGTCATGCAAATGCAGGCCCTCGATTCCACGCCAGGCTCTGTCACCCAAGTGCGTGAAACGGCCTCTTTTTTTACGCGCCTGGCGAAACAGCACGACATTGTCATTGTGCTGGTGGGACATATCACCAAGGAAGGCGGAATCGCCGGGCCCAAGGTGTTGGAGCATATGATCGACTGCTTCATGATGTTGGACAGTCCAGCGGGAAGTCGCTACCGCACCCTGCGTGGTCATAAAAATCGATTCGGTGCAGTGAACGAACTTGGCATCTTCGCCATGACCGATCTGGGCATGAAAGAAGTCGCAAACCCGTCCGCCATATTTCTGCAGCGTGGTGATGTGGATTCTCCCGGCAGTATTGCCACGGTTACTTGGGAGGGCACCCGGCCGCTCTTGGTGGAGCTGCAGGCCTTGGTCGATGATGTGACGGCTGGTTATCCTAAGCGGGTGGCTGTAGGCCTCGATCAGCAGCGTTTGGCCATGCACTTAGCGGTACTGCATCGGCACTGTGGCATTGCGCTGGGCGACCAAGATGTGTTCGCCAACGTTGTTGGCGGTGTGCGTATAACCGAGACTGGGGCTGACCTTGCACTGCTACTTGCTGTGCTAGGATCATTCCGCGATCGGGTGCTGCCCCGAGAGCTGATCGTCTTTGGTGAGCTAGGTTTAACCGGAGAACTGCGACCGGTGGCTAACGGTCAAGAGCGCCTACGCGAAGCAGCAAAGCACGGCTTTAAATACGCGATCGTACCCTTTCCCAATAGGCCCAAGGAGGCAGTAGGCAAGATGCAGGTGCACGGGGTTAAGACCCTGGCTGCGGCACTTGAGGTGCTGCAGTCTTTTTAGCCTGAATGCAGCAAATTCATGGATGCCATAAAGGCATCCAGAACACTCATCGGTGTATTGGTTTGTACTTGACCCTAGTTGGCTGAGCATCACCCGAGCGTTTCTTGCGATCTGCCTCATACTCGGTGTAATTGCCCTCGAAGAAGCTCACATGACTGTCGCCGGTAAAGGCGATGATGTGGGTGGCGATGCGGTCTAAGAACCAGCGGTCGTGGGAGATCACGAGTGCAGTGCCGGCGTAGGACAGCAGTGCCTCTTCCAAGGCGCGCAGAGTTTCGACATCCAGATCGTTAGTAGGCTCGTCAAGTAGCAATACATTGGCACCGCGTCGTAGCAACTTTGCTAGGTGCACGCGATTGCGCTCTCCCCCGGAGAGGGTGCCGACGAACTTTTGCTGGTCTGTGCCTTTGAAATTAAACCGACCACAATACTGACGGCTGGCAATTTCGTGTTTACCCACGCGAATGATGTCGAGGCCATCGGAGATCTCTTCCCAAACGGTCTTGTCGTCGGCCAAGGCATCACGGCTTTGATCGACGTAGGCGAGTTCTACGGTTGCGCCTTTTTCGATGTTGCCGGAATCCGGCTGTTCCTGGTCGGTCAGCATTTTGAAAAAGGTCGATTTGCCGGCACCGTTACCGCCGATGATGCCCACGATGGCACCCCGCGGAATGATTGCGCTGAAGTCATCGATCAGCAGACGATCGCCGAAGCCCTTGGAAAGGTTGTTGATCTCGATCACCTTTTCACCCAAGCGCTCACCGGTAGGAATAAAAAGCTCTGTAGTCTCGCGTCTTGCCTCGCCTTCTTCTGCAACCAACTCCTCAAAGCGCGCCATCCGCGACTTGCTCTTAGCCTGTCGCGCCTTGGGGTTCGAGCGCACCCATTCCAGCTCAGACTTAATGGTACGCTGGCGTGCTTCGTCCGTAGAGGCTTCTTGCTCCAGGCGCTTTTCCTTGGCTTCTAGCCAAGTGGAGTAATTGCCCTCGTAGGGCAAACCGCGGCCGCGGTCTAGCTCTAAAATCCAGCTGGCCACGTTGTCCAGGAAGTAGCGATCGTGTGTTACCGCCACTACGGTTCCAGGATACTCATCCAGGAATCGCTCCAGCCAGGAAACGCTTTCGGCGTCTAGGTGGTTGGTGGGCTCATCGAGCAACAACATGTCAGGCTTTGACAGCAGTAACGCGCACAGAGCGACGCGACGGCGTTCACCTCCGGAGAGGCTAGCGACCGGTGTTTCCCAAGCCGGCAGGCGCAGTGCATCAGCCGCAATATCCAAAGTACGGTCAATCTCCCAGCCCTCTACTGCATCGATTTGAGTCGCGAGATCGCCTTGACGCTCAAGCAACTTAGCCATTTCGTCATCGTCCATGGGCTCGGCAAAGCGATCAGAAATTTCGTTGTACTCATTGAGAATATTCATCACCTCGGCGACGCCAAGCTCAACATTGCCGCGTACATCGAGGTCATCGTTCAGAGCAGGCTCTTGAGGCAGGTAGCCCACGCGAATGTCCTTTTGCGCCCGGGCCTCGCCGTCAATCTCGCTGTCCTGGCCCGCCATTATGCGCAGCAGGCTGGATTTGCCTGAGCCGTTTAACCCGAGCACACCAATTTTGGCGCCCGGAAAAAACGACAGATTAATATTCTGCAAAATCGTTCGCTGCGGCGGCACCACCTTGGTGACCCCTTGCATGGTGTACACGTATTGCGCCATGAGTACTCCGGAAGGCTAAAGCAGCTCAGTATAAGGTGCAGAGCAACCTCTGTGCGAGGAGCATTGCGATTTCCTGATATCTTTAGTCCCTTAAACCAGCGGCAATCCGAGCTCTAGGCGGTATTTTAGCAAAAGTCACAGTTCTTTCAGGACGTGTCGATCCCTTGTTGGTTTATACTCTTGGCACTCCGTAAATTTCGGAAATCCAAACGAGAGTACCCATGTTTGTAGGAAAAGAATCCATTGCAGAGTTCGATGCGGAGCTGGCTGAAGTCATCAACGCCGAAACCCGCAGGCAGGAAGAGCATATCGAGCTGATCGCTTCTGAAAACTACGCCAGCCCGCGCTCCATGGAGGCTCAAGGCAGCGTCCTAACCAACAAGTACGCAGAGGGGTACCCAGGTAAACGGTACTATGGTGGCTGTGAGCATGTGGATAAAGTAGAGGTACTGGCGATCGAGCGGGCAAAAGCCTTGTTTGGCGCAGATTTCGCCAACGTGCAGCCGCATTCAGGGTCCCAAGCTAACGCCGCGGTTTATCTTGCCTTGCTGGAAGGAGGCGACACGGTTCTGGGCATGAGTTTGGCTGACGGCGGTCACCTGACCCACGGCTCGGCGGTGAATTTTTCTGGCAAGCTGTACAACCCAGTGCAATACGGTACTGATGCCACCACTGGCGAGGTCGACTACGACGACATCGCGCGGCTGGCTAAAGAACACCGGCCCAAAATGATTGTCGCGGGCTTTTCCGCTTATTCGAGACGGCTGGACTGGCAAAAGTTCCGAGCGATTGCCGATTCTGTTGGCGCCTATCTGTTGGTCGACATGGCCCATGTTGCCGGTCTCGTGGCTGCCGGTGAATACCCCAGCCCGGTTACCTATGCAGACGTTGTGACCTCTACAACCCACAAGACGCTGTGCGGTCCTCGAGGTGGCATCATTCTGGCGCGTTCGAATCCTGAGATCGAAAAAAAACTGAACTCGGCGCTTTTTCCAGGAAGCCAGGGTGGGCCGCTGATGCATGTGATCGCTGCTAAGGCGGTGGCCTTTAAAGAGGCCATGACGCCAGAATTCAAAGAATATCAAATCCAGACCCTGGCCAACGCCCGAGCGATTGCCCAAGGACTTATGGAGCGTGGTTATTCTATCGTTTCCGGCGGTACCGACAATCATCTGTTTTTGCTCGACCTTGTCGATAAAGACATCACGGGAAAGGCGGCCGATACCGCCCTCGGCGCAGCCAATATTACGGTCAATAAAAATGCCGTACCCAATGATCCCCGCTCACCCTTTGTTACCAGCGGTATTCGCATAGGCTCGCCCGCGGTAACGCGGCGCGGCTTTAGAGAAGCTGAATGTTTGCAGCTTGCCGGTTGGATTGCAGACATTCTCGATGACATCGAAAATGAAGCGACTAACAAAGCTGTGCAGGCCAAGGTAGTTGCACTCTGCCAGCGCTTCCCGGTGTATCCTAAAGGGGCTTAAATAAGCTCAGGACGGGTAAGGTCACCCGCCTTTTGGGAGCCAGATACATGCACTGTCCTTTTTGCGGCGATCTTGATACCAAGGTGATCGACTCCCGATTGGTGGCCGAAGGCGATTCGGTGAGACGCCGACGTGAGTGCCTGAGCTGCGGCGAGCGCTTCACTACGTTTGAAACCGCCGAACTTGTCATGCCGCATTTGATTAAACGGGATGGACGCCGTGAACCCTTCGATGAGGAGAAGCTGCGTTACGGACTGTCAAAGGCCCTGGAGAAACGGCCGGTCAGCGTTAACGAGATTGAAACCGCCGTGAATCATATCAAGCACAAATTGCGTTCAACTGGAGAACGCGAGCTTCCGGCGCTGCAGGTGGGCGAAGCAGTAATGGCAGAGCTGCGCGCCCTGGACGCTGTTGCCTACGTGCGTTTTGCCTCGGTATACCGAGACTTTCAGGACATCAGCGAATTTGCCGCTGAAATCAACAAGTTGGCGGATGGCCGAAAGCCAGGAAGCCTTTGAGCTATAGCGGCTGTAACTATGTCACGCCATTCAGATATTTTGTTTCTTGAAGCTGCTCTGGAACTTGCTGCCCTAGGCCGCAACAGCTGCGCGCCGAATCCGCCGGTAGGCTGCATTATCGCTCGAGAGGGTAAAGTCATCGGTAGAGGTTGTCACCTGCGAGCCGGACACGCACACGCTGAAGTGAATGCGTTGGCAGATGCAAGTCATTCGGTAGCAGGAGCCACTGTGTACGTCACCTTGGAACCCTGTGCCTTCGTAGGCCGCACACCGGCCTGCGCGCAAACTCTGATTGATGCCCGGGTTGCCCGGGTGGTGGTAGCGACCCAGGATCCTCATCCCCAAGTTGCGGGCAAGGGCTGCCAGATGTTGCGTCATGCAGGTATCGAGGTTGTCGAGTTTGATCTGCTTGCAGCGCGCCAGATGATTGCAGGCTTCGTGTCGAGAATTACCCGCAAGCGTCCACGGGTAGTGCTGAAGTCCGCCAGCAGCCTGGACGGAGCCGTGGCATTGGAAAGCGGTGAAAGCCAGTGGGTCACTGGAGCAGCAGCGCGCCGTCAAGTGCAGCGATTGCGCGCCCAAAGTGATGCGGTAATCACCGGCGTAGGCACTGTGGTCGCAGATGATCCGCAACTCAATGTGCGTGATGAAGAGCTCTTAGCGAAGCCCCTAAAACAACCTCTGCGGGTGGTGCTAGATAGCGGCCTGCGCGCACCACCAGATCGTCAGATCTTTAGCGATGGCACCCTGGTGGTACACGGGCTTGATCAAGCCGCGCGCTATGGGCAGCAGACACCTGGTGCCGTAGAGTACCTCGCCTTGGCTGGCGGACCGCGCAATTTGACGGGTTTACTCGAGGCCTTAGCAGAGCGCGGTTGCAACAATGTGTTGGTGGAGGCAGGCCCCAAGATCCTCGGCAGTTTTCTGAACCCCCACCACGGTATACCACTGTGGGATGAATGGGTTTGCTTTATTGCGCCCATGGCCATTGGCAGCGCGAGCCTACCCCTCGCCGATTTCGCGTTGTCCCGGCTGGCCGCAGCCCATCGAGCAAAAGTCGTAGAACACCGTATGATCGCCGAGGATTTGCAGCTACGGTTACAGCCCACGCGTTAGCTGAAACAGGAATCCCATGTCCGAAAAAAACACCGTCCCGAAAAACGAAACCCATATCTGGGCTCGCCGTAAGGCACGTCGGGCGCTTGCCCAGGCCGCTTATCAGTGGCAGGTGAGCCAAACCGAGGTGATGCAGCTGCGAGAGGAGTTTGGTGAAAAGGCCCTGGATAAAGCCGACGCCGAGTTTTTCGCTGATATCCTTTCGCTCATGGTTCGTCATCAACAGACACTCGACGCCCAGCTGGAGCCACTGCTGGACCGTTCGGCAGAGCACTTGGACCTGGTGGAACGTGGCATTCTTCGTCTTGCGGCAACCGAGCTGAATCATCGCATTGATGTGCCGTATTCCGTGGTGATTAACGAATATGTTGAACTCACGAAGACCTTTGGTGCGCAAGACGCCCACAAGTACGTTAATGGGGTGCTGGATCGTCTTGCTCAAGATGTTCGCAGCAGTGAAGTTGCGGCAAATCAGAGTCGCTAACTTCGATGCGCAACGAATTTGCGTTAATCGATGCCATCACCCGGGGATTGGGTGATCGGGCAGCAGGCGAATGGGTTGCCGTGGGACCAGGTGACGATGCCGCAGTCATTTCCACTACATCAAACTTTAAACAGATCGCCTCCATCGACACACTGCTGCCAGATGTGCACTTTCCTGCCAAGGCACCGCCAGAACTGATTGGATATCGGGCGCTGATGGTATCGTTTTCTGATATTGCGGCTATGCGCGGGATGCCCAAATACTGCTTGGTATCGCTGTCGATTGATGAATCTCAGCTCGCGTTGGGTGCGGACTGGGTGCTCTTGCTTGCCCGCGGCATGGCCGACGCCGCCCAGGAGCTTGGGATATATGTCTGTGGCGGTAACTTGACCAAAGGCCCGCTAAACATTGCGGTGAGCGTCCACGGCGAAGTTGCGCCCCAACAGATACTGCGACGTTCAGGGGGGCTACCCGGTCAAAGACTAGCAGTGACAGGTGCGCTTGGCGCAGCGGCAGCCTGTGTGCGCAGGGGCCAGATGTTGCCGGCAGATTCTGGAGCGTTAACACCTTTGCAGCGCGCCTACTATCGACCGCATGCTCGCTTCGATGCACTCGAGATGATTATGTCAGCGACAGCAGGTCTGGACATTTCCGATGGGCTCAGCCAAGACCTGGGCCACCTCTGCGCAGCCAGTGGCTGCGGCGCGTCGCTGCAGTCTTCTTCCATTCCCATCGCCGAAGGCGCAACGCTGGAAGACGCTTTATTTGGCGGGGACGACTACGAACTGTTAATAGCCAGTGATGAACCCCTGCCCGGCACCTACCCGATTGGGGTGCTGACCGCAGAATTGGGCCTATCATTGGATAGCGTACCGCTAGCCCCCAAGGGTTTTGATCACTTTGGCGAGGAGCGATAGATCATGTTGACACCGCGCCATCTGACGCAACCCTCAGTGCTTTGGCTGACTGCAGGAGGATTAGGCTTTCTGCGCCTTGGGCCGGGTACCTGGGGTTCACTGGGTGCCTTGGTGTTTTGGTGGTTCTTGCTAAGTTCGCTTACTTGGCAAATCCAGCTCGGCATTGTTGCCGCCTATTTCTTGTTGAGCTGGCGGCTATGCAGTGTTGTTGTCGCGCGTCTAGGCGTTAAAGACGAGCCGCAAATTGTGGCGGATGAGGTGGCAGGTATGTGGTTGGCACTAGTATGGCTGCCGCAATCCCTTGGCTGGGCTCTCGCAGCCTTCGTGCTGTTTCGCCTTGCCGATATTTTCAAGCCCGGACCTATTGGCCTGCTTGACCGTAGAATGCATAGCGGGCTGGGCATAATGGCAGACGATATGCTAGCTGGCGCACTTTGCGCGGCATTGCTCGCACCAATGGCCGCTTATTGGCCGATGTAACCGCCTTAATGGCGGCGCTTAACAGAACGCTCCGCTAAATTTTTCAGCAGGTCTGTGGCTAGGTCAGCTTCCTCTAGCAAGGTCAACGCCTGAGTCAGCAAGGCTTCTGCACGCTGCTGAGCACCCTCGAGCCCCATCAGTTTTGGGAACGTGTTCTTGTTTAAAGCATCGTCGGAGCCGGCGGGCTTGCCCAGGGTTTGCGAACTTTCGGTTACGTCGAGAATGTCATCGACTATTTGAAAGGCCAGGCCGATACGCTGCCCAAAGGTGCGTAGCAGGGCCAGTCTAGGATTGTCGGGTTCGACTTCCGCACAATAAGCACCGATCATCAAGGATGCTTCGATCAGAGCTCCGGTCTTCGCTCTGTGCAGTGCTTCCAGGCGCGCTAGCGATAAATTCTCGCCCTCGGCGGCGATATCCAGACACTGACCGCCAGCCATACCCGGCCATCCTGCAGCGGTAGACAGAAGGGTGATGCAGCGCAGCTTGGCTGCTTGACTTAGTCCCGGTGCCTCAGCGAGTGATTGGAAAGCGAGTGAATGCAGGCTGTCACCAGCCAAAATTGCGTTAGCCTCGCCAAAGGCAACATGGGTCGCAGCCTGACCGTGGCGTAACTCGTCGTCGTCCATTGCCGGTAGATCGTCGTGGATTAATGAATATGCGTGAATGAACTCAAGCCCGCAGGCCGCTGGCAGTGCCGCTGTGAAGCTGCCGCTAAATGCCTCGCAGGCAGCGCAAGCCATGAGCGGACGAATGCGCTTACCCCCACCCAACACCGCATGACGCATGGCGTCGACCATGGGCTGGGCGATGTCTGAATGTGTCGGAAGCAGAGCGTCTAGGGCGTCAGCAATGTCGCCTCTAATGCCTGCGAAGAGGTCGGTCATTCGTTCCCTGAACTCAGTTCTTCCAAGGTGTCAGCGTCCGTGAGGGTTTTCACGCGCAGTTCGGCTTGGCTTAGTGCTTCTTGGCATTCGCGGGTGAGCATAACGCCTCGTTCAAAGGCCTTGAGCGAATCATCTAGGCTAAGCTCGCCGTCTTCCATACGAGAGACAAGCTCGTCTAGTTCTGCCATAGCCTGTTCAAAAGTCAGCTTGTCGTCGCTGGTTGGGTTTGTCGTTTTGCTCATGTAGTGATCTTACCGCGCTGGCTTTCAGTTATCAGTACTATTAGGCGCCCCATAGCCAAGGGTGCGCGTTAATTCTTATTTTTGTTCAGAGCGGCCATGGCGGCGGCGAGCAAATCAACTTTCCTGCGTAGTGCGCCTTCTGTTTGTTCGCCGGTTAAATTCAGCATCATGGTGTTATGGGTCGACGCCGCATATGTCTCCCATGTCGGTTGGTTGCGCCCATTCGGATCGCCTGTTTTGGCAAAACCGGTCCAATAATCGCTGATTCGATTTGCCATCGTTAGGTCGTCCTCGTTCCAGAAGTCACCGGTTTTGCCGACATTGTTAAAGACAAAGGCAAGATCACCAGAATGATAGGCCCCTGCGCTTCGTGGTCCGCAGGGCAGGTCGAGATTTGGCTTATCGGCTCGGTAGATTTGGTAGGCCGGAGGCACATAGTCCATAAAATACAAGTAACTCGGCATGCCAATGGCCGCTTGATAGGCAGCCCATTGTCGCATGGGCAGCGCCATCAAAAGATCTGTTTCAATACTGCGCTGGGCAAGCCCAGGGCTTATCAGTCTTTCCGTTTCGTAGGCTTGTTTGATCAGTGCTGCCATCCCGTCAAAGCGTTTGTCAAGGTAAGCGTCGAACTTGGGCTCGGTTAGACCCTCATTTAGCGGCAAAAGCTCAATGCCTTCGTTGGCCAGAGAGCCGAGCAGCACAGGGATCTTGGCTTGTTTGCCCTTGGCAAACGTGGTCTGCGGTGCTTCAGGCAAGACCCAGCCGTCGACAGCGATTAGCCCGCCACCGTGATCCCAGCCGCTATCCGTGGCTGCTTTCAAGAGCTGGTCCGAGTCAATAAGACGCAGATCCTCCGCGCTGATCTGTGCTTGATCCGGTAACAAGAAATTAGCAAGTTTGGTGCCCCGCGCCTCACCGCTAAGGTCCCGGGTAAAGCGGTAAAAACAGGCCGCGGACTGGCCAATGGCTTTGTGAAAAAGCCCCTCTGCCAAGGGTGATGTCATCAGCGCGCAGACGCTCATCGACCCTGCGGATTGGCCAAAAATAGTGACATTAGAGGCATTACCACCAAAAGCCTCAATATTGTCATGTACCCACTGCAACGCGGCTATTTTGTCCAGCAGCCCATAGTTGCCGCTACTGCCTTGGTCGGATTCAGCGCTCAGCGCAGGATGTGCTAAAAATCCCCAGGGCCCCAGGCGGTAGTTAGCGGTAACCAGCAGAACGTCTTTTCGTGCCAAGGCTGTTCCGTCGAAAAGCTCAACATGAGCGAAGCCGCCGGTATGCGCGCCACCATGAAACCACACCATCACTGGTAGAGGAGCCGAGGTCTCAGCCTTAGTCCAAATGTTCAGGTAAAGGCAGTCTTCGCTGCGCTCAAATTGTCCTCGACTCCATACAAAGGCGTCTTGGCTAAAGGCTTGGTAGCAGGCAGGGCCAAAGCGTTCTGCGCTTTTGACGTCCTCCCAGGGCTCTGCGGGCAACGGCGGACGCCATCGCAGATCGCCTAAAGGTGGTTGTGCGAATGGCACGCCGCGAAAGACCTGTATGCCTTCCTGCTCGCTCGCCCATGCGCCCTGCAAACGACCGGACTGGGTTTCCTTTATCAGCGCTTGGCTCATGGTCATCCTTGCATTTCGAGGTGCTTCTTGGCCGCAGGCGACGATTAGCCAGCAGGCCAGTAGCAACACGACGGCTCTCACTGGGCTAGACCAAGTCGCTGGCAGGCCTCTTCGCGTAAATCGCGTTTGAGAATTTTCCCCGAAGCAGTGCGTGGCAGGGGTGCTCGTTGTTGATGGATGTAACGTGGAATTTTGAACTTGGCGAGCCGCTCCTGCAGAAAGTCCGTAAGCTCACTCTCGGTGAGGCTCGAAGAGACAAAGAGTGTGGTGCCTACTTCTTCGCCCAGTCGCTGGTCGGGTACGGCATAAACCGATGCCTCTTGCACTAGGGGGTGTTCCAGGAGGGCAGCTTCTACCTCGCCGCAGCCAATGTTCTCGCCGCCTCGAATGACCAGGTCTTTGATTCGGTCGACGATGTAGAGATAACCCTCATCGTCTAAAAAGGCCACATCGCCGGTGCGCATCCAGCCGCCGGGCAAAAAGGTTTCTTCATTAGCATCTGGACGATTCCAGTAGCCGCGGAACACTGCGGCTCCCCGAATGAGCAGTTCGCCGCGCTCACCCGAAGCGAGGGCGTTGCCTTGATCGTCTATGACTTTTAGCTCCATCACAGCGCTGCAGCGGCCTGAACTCTCCGGGTGTTCGAGATAATCCATTCCACCAATGCCTGTGCCAATGGCATTGGTCTCCGTCATACCCCAGCCGGTGCCGGGCAGGGCGTTGTCGAACGTCTTTTCAATGTTTCGGACTTGCTCCGGTGCACGGGGTGCGCCTCCACCGCCCACCGAGGCGAGGGTGCTCAGGTCGCGCTGAGTCCGCGCTGCCTCGTGTACCAAGTCGCCGGTCATCGCTGCCGGGGCGATAAAGGAACTGATTTTTTCGACTTCGATCAGATGTGCAGCTAGGGCTGCATCCCATTTATACATGGAAACAATTTTGCGCTGACTGCGATAGCTCGCGAGATACACCGCATGAGAACCCGTGGCATGAAACAGCGGCACCGCGAGCAGTGTGGCTACCTGGTGAGTCGGCGGCGGAGGCGCTTCAGGTAACATGGCAATCGCGGACGCTTGATCCAGCTCCCAGCTCATGAGCGCGGCTAAGATATTCTTATGGCAGGAGACCACCCCCTTGGGATGGCCCGTCGAGCCAGACGTATACAAAATTGTGGCGTCGTCCTCTGCCTCCGGGCGCTGCTGGGGCATATCGAGCACTCCACACTGACCCGCCAGGTTATCCAGTAATGAGCTCAGCTCGGGACTGCTCGGGAAGGCACTGGTGCGGATAGCAATTGTTTGCACGTCGACACGGGTCTCTGGGGTATTTTCAATTTGCGCAAAACGCGACAGCCGCTCGTCGTCGGCTATCAACACCTTGGCACCGCTGTCGATCAGGCCGTAGGCCATCTCATCAGGTCGCCAGAGCGAATTCATAGCGACAGCGATACCACCAATGGAGGTGATAGCCATAAAGGACAACACCCATTCCGGGTAGTTGCGCATAGAAATCGCAACACGATCTCCCTTGGTGATCGCGTACTGGCGGACCAACAGCTGAGCAATTTGTGCTGACTTCAGGTAAGCCTCCGCAAACGTTAGGCGCTCGTCCTCATAGACTAAAAAGTCAAGATCGCTAATGTTGTCGGCGAATAAGTTGCGTAGCGTTTGCGGAGCGCGTTTGAAAAATTGGCATTTACGTCCATACACGGTGCTCGCGACGAGCTCAAAAGGCTGGCCTGGCGCGGTCAGTGTTGCCAATACCTCGGCGCGACTTGGTTGATGATCTGACACGGTAAAACTCCTCTCCCTTTGACCTAGGCGATGTCAATGATAACTAGTTAAACTGTAGCGAAAGCGCAGACATAACCCAACTTGACAGTATTTGGCGAGTGGTGGCCTCGTCTGCGATTGCTTTGACTGAATAGGAAAGAATCATGCCCACAGGACTCGATGAAGCATTGATCAAAACACTGCAGCGCTTCGATACCCCAACCGTATGTAACGCGTTGGAGCTGCTTATTCCTCAGCGTCGAGGTTACGGCTTTACGACCTCTCAGCTGGTTTGTACCCGCCCAGAGCTACCACCCATGATCGGCTATGCCCGAACCGCGACAATACGCGCGGCACATCCTTCCGACTTGTCGAGCAAAGAAGCGCGAGCAGTCTCCGACGGATATTATGAGTACATCGACCGTGGGCCCAAACCCAGCATCGCGGTGATTCAGGACCTTGATGGTAATAACGGCTACGGCTGCTTGTGGGGTGAGGTGAACTCCAATATTCACAATGGTCTGGGTTGCCAGGGAGTGATCACTGACGGCGGCGTGCGCGATTTGCCCGATATTGCGCCGGGTTTTCAGATGCTGGCAGCGAGTGTGCTGCCGTCTCACGCATTCGTGCATGTGGTTGACTACGCACGACCGGTAGATGTAGCAGGTATGCGGGTGACCGACGGAGATATTATCCACGCTGACCAGCACGGTGCAGTGGTAATCCCAGCTGAGGTGATTGGTCAGGTGCAAGAAGCCGCGCAGCAGCTGGCGCGGCGTGAAGCCGTGATTATTTCAGCCGCGCAGCAGCCAGACTTCGACATTGAAAAACTGCGCGCGGCTCAAGGTGAGGCGGCGGAGATTCACTAATTTGTGTGATAGGTTGTCTCATACGGTCGACCTGGATCTGTCGAACCGAGCAGTTTTTTGCTGAGCCAAGCAATGTCCAGACGGTGCAGACGGTTAAAGCGATTGGCGATGCGCCAGATAAATATAGCGCCACAGGCATCATGATGAGAAAGACTAACAGGACTATCCCGAGCTGGTACAGAAAAAGGCGAACTCGGCTCGCTTGTTCGGTGCGCAGTGAGATTTGTTTGTCCATGGCATTCGGTTATCGCTAGGCTGAACAGAGTAGTTCAATCTCAGATCTCATCGGGTACCGGCTCTTCCGTCGATCGGTCTCGCAGGGTCCTGCACTCAGACACCACTATCATCACTCTCAATCACGAGAAGAAACAAGTAGGTATCAATACCTTGAGATTAAACCTAGTCTCGTAAATCCGGCGGCGTCGTACCCAAGTCTTCACGAAAGCCGGTGACCAGCTCCTCACCGGCCTCGGCGACCACGTAGCGTGCAATATACTGGCCATGCTCGCTGAGAGATTCGTAAATCTCTCGCGGCATGGATCGGCCCATGGGTTCGCGGTACCAAGGCGCGTGATATTCCGCGTTGGGAATTGCGCGCACTTTGTCCGATAGATTTGGGGTGCCGCCGTGCCAAGCCCGGGTGTCTCGAATCAGTACGCTGCCAGCCGGGGCCGGGCAGACCGTGCTGAGTTTCATCCATTCGGGTTCCTGGGCCAGCTTTGGAATGCGCTGCTGACTGTGCTGGGTGCCAGGAATCTGCCGGGTAGGCCCATTGATCGCGGTAAAGTCGCTGGTTAAGAAGTTACAACAAACGTAGGGGCAGGGTAGGTCGCGGTAGTTGAGTCTGCCCCTCGGATCGTGAAACGAGCCGAAGGTTTTACCTTGATACTCAATGCGGTCATTCATGTCCGAGTGCAGTGGCTGATAGGTGCTCGCACCCGGTAGGCAAAAGTCGCCACCGGCACCGCGCAGGATGTAGTCTCGGCTGTTAAAGATCGCTGTGATGACGGGCGTCACCGTGGGTAGATCCACCAACATAGACCAAGCAGGTTCGTGAAGTAGTTGCCCTGTGAGGCTTGCTGAGCCAAAGGAGTACCGGTGGGAGCCGCGGTTGCCCTGACGGTTTTTATCTTTTGCCAAGATCTCGCGGATGACTCTTTCCGAAGCTTCCTTTAGTAGGGTTAACTGCTCATCGTTCAGCGTATTTTCGATAACCACAAAACCGTCTCGGTAAAAGATGCGTACAGCGTCCTCGATGTCTGTAGGTTGCAACCGTTCGAGACCACGAATTCCGTTATTCGCCTCAAGATATTCCCGCTTTTTGGCAAATGCATCGGCGCTGGATTGGACCCAGCCGAGATCGTGCACCGAACCCGTAAGCGTCGCCTCGTCAGCAACTAGGCGTGGTTCTGCTGACAGTCGGGCGTCATGTTTTGTCGTGGTTTTCGTCATTTGCTTTGCCAAATACGACTAAAGTCATGAGAGCATAAGCGCTTGGGAGCGTTTGAGGAATGGGGCGGTGACGATTCAAAAAACCGATGAAAATTACCCGCTGAACGGCCTGAGGGTGCTGGATTTTTCTAGAGTGTTAGCGGGTCCCTTTGCCGGACGTATGCTCAGTGACCTAGGGGCAGATGTGGTTAAGATCGAGCCGCCGGATGGCGACGTAACCCGGCTTTGGGGCCGCGACATCGCGGGGCTGCCCGGTTACTACCATCAGCAAAATGCGGGGAAGCGTAATATCTGTATGGATCTTCGTGCACCCGGTGCGGTAGACCTGGTCAAGGATCTGGTTGCCGGGGCCGATATCGTGATCGAAAATTACCGTCCGGACGTGATGTCGCGCCTTGGTCTCGGCTACGAAACGTTGAAGGCGGTCAACCCGGCATTGATTATGCTGTCGATCTCCGGCTTTGGTCAGGGTGGGCCTGAATCCCACCGTCCCGCGTATGCACCCATCATTCATGCCGAAGCGGGCCTGATGCAGCGTCAGGCAAATCGCGGTGACATTGCCGTGACAGATTTGCCGCTTTCCGTGGCAGATACCAATGCAAGCCTGCATGGTTTAGTCGGTGTTCTGTCCGCCGTCATTATGCGTCAGCGCACCGGCAAGGGTCAGCACATCGATATCGCCATGATCGATGCGACATTCGCCACAGACGATCAAGTTCAATATGCGATGGAAAACGCAGAAGAAACTGCCCCTCTGCCAAATGACGTTTGGCGAACAGGGGCAGGATCTATTTTATTATCCGCGGACTTTCGCTTCTTGTGGGTTCAACTGACCACCCTTATAGGAATAGATGATCCAACCAACAAAGCGACACCATTGCCGGAGAAAATTGCAATTCGTCGTTCGATTGTGTCGGAATACATGTTGCGACTGGATAGCTGGGAAAAGGTTGAAAGGGACATGCAGACCATGAATCTTGCCTGGGGCAAGGTGCGTGAGCCCGAAGACATAATTAACCAGCCAACCTTGATAGCGCGTGGCGCTATTGTAGAAATGGACGACAGAACGGGTGGCAGTCGCCCTTTGACGCAATCACCCTATCGATTTTCTTCAGCCAGCAGTGGTGTTCGCGGCCCGGCTCCTTATCGAGGTGAACACAACTTCGAGGTTCTTGAGGACTGGCTCAGTTTCGACCGGACCCGTGTTGAGCTCCTTAAGTCAAATGGAATTTTGCAACAGGACGACTTCATGCCCAAGTCTTGAAAGAACCTTAGATTATTTGGCAAAAAAACCCCGCGGCTGCGGGGTTTAGATCACGTCAAAAGCAGATCCTCTTATTAGCCTCCAAACTCCCTAATTATATCAACGCCAACGGTTCTCTCTCCAAGGAGTGAACCTGTGAGGCGAAAGTTGCTCTCGTGATTTGCCTGAGAGAGCAGCCTGAAGTTGGTCTCGTCTGTTAGATTATCGACGAATAGGCGCACTCGGGATTTGCTGTCAGCGGACCGCCAATTTAGGCTTAGGTCTACTCGGTGGCGCTCCGGTACTTTGTCGTAATCTCTTTCAATGGAGTCGGTGTTGTATTCGCCAATATACGAATAGGCGCCTGTCAGAGCTATCGTCGAATCGTCAGGTAGGATCCACTCATAGTTGGCCCAAGCAGTGAATTTATGCTCCGGAATGCCTTTGAGCGCATTGCCATTCACATTGAAGGCGGTGCCACCAAAAAGAGGCTCAGGAGCCAGTGCATTTTCGTCTTCCAATAAAAATACATCGTCCTTATATTCGGTTTTTGTATAGCTGTAATTGCCGTTTATCGTCAGCGCATCAGTGGCAAGCCAGGTTCCCTCTATTTCAATTCCCGAATTTGAGGTATCGCCAGTATTCACGGGTATATCGACTGATTGTCCCTGTATTGGGTCGTACTGGTCGATTTGATCCTGATAATTCTCATATTGATAAGTATAAATCGCGGTGAAAAGTTGCAAAGTTCCATCGAACAGAGTGCCTTTGTAGCCAAGCTCATAAGCCGTCACGGTTTCCTCATCGTATGAAAGAACACTGATTGGCGTGCCACCGGGACCTCCCGCTCTAGCATCCAAAATGCCGAGTCCATAGCCACCTGACCTGTAACCTGTGGTCACGTAACCATAAACGAGCGTTTCCTCTGAGGGTGTCCAATCCAAATTGACTCGAAAATTCACGTCGTCCCACGAATTGTCGTCTTCCGCGTATGTGGCAAAAGCAAGTGGAATGCCAGCAAGTTGTAGTGGGTTGGCGCACTCGATAGCGTCTAAAGGACACACAGGCGCCAGCGGCTGTAAGGGGTTGCCAGTTGGGAGACCATTGCCCATGTAGAAATTTGTCCACGCAAGGTCTGTGAATCCCGCGAATGCGGCCGCTGGAATCCCAAGAGCCGGAATTCCTGTTAGAGCTGGGCTTCGCAAAAATTGGCCGGCCGTAACGCCGGGTGCAATCTGGAAAAATGGCGCATCGAAGAGGCCCCACCAGACTTCATTCGCTTCGTACAGACCACCACGAATCTCGCTTACAGCTTTCTCATCTTCTGCCCATCGAACGCCCAATGTAATGGCCCATTCGTCGTTCAGCTGGTACTCGCCCTGCGCGAAAAACGCGGTTTGCTCCGTTTTATTAGTGTTATCTTGCTTGTAGCTATTGTTGTCGCCGAAGGTGTCTCCCTGCCAAGTGCCCAAAAGAAGGCGATTTAAGGGAGCGCTTTGCATAGTTAATGGGCCTCCGACGGCAGGATCTTCGGTAATTATGCCCAAGGCAGGAAAGAATCCGGCTAACTGCCCGTAATTGGCAGAGTTCTGAATTCTCCCCTGAGACGCTCTGCTATGAAGGGTCAATTCCTGATTTCTGGAGCTTTTGAAATAGTAGGCCCCAGCGGTCACAAAGAGATTTTCATTAACGTCCCAAAGAAATTGAAGTTCGTGGGAATAGCTGTATATGGCCTCAAATCCGTCACTACCTTGGTCTAATATGTTGCTGTTTGAATTGTCGTAGTCGAAATCCCAGTCGTAAGAAAAATCACTGTGACCGTAGATGTACTTGACTGCGAGAGAGTCAGAAGCATCCCAGTTGACTGTTATCTGAGTACCTCTTTGATCAAAACCTTCAAAGTGATAACCATTGTTCAACAATTCATGCTTAACGCTATCCAGGTCGTCCGGACTATTGAGGTAATCAATAGAACCGAAGGCTGGGTTGGGAGCTGAGGGAGCCAGATCCACCCCAGGTCGGTTTACTGCTCCATATGCTGTTTCGCCAGTATAGGGGTTAGTAAAAAGTTCCGCTCCAGGCGTACTCGCATCTACTAATCTGAGACCTTGAGCGTATACATCGGTCATCCTAGATCCTCTAAATGACCCCCAACCTTCATTTATCAACACGTTCGCTCCGATATCACGAGCTGAATTGCGATCGTTGAAACGCGCATCAATATTAAGTCTTTCAATCGGCTTCCAGTTAAAAGATATTGCGGTGTTGCTGTCGTCGGTGCTGTCCGCGCCGATGCCGCCTACCACACTTTTGAGTCGAGGATCTGACTGTCTTTTAGACGCAACGACACGTATCCCCAGTTCATCTGTTATCGGGCCCGATAAGACGCCGTAGTATTCTCGCGCATCTTTTGAACCGAATTGCCCTCGAACCATCGCATAGGGTTCTGAAGTCGGTTTTTTCAGGACATAGTTAATCGCGCCGCCGATGGCATTTCTGCCGTAGAGTGTCCCTTGTGGGCCACGCAACACTTCAATCCTCTCGATATCGAACAGTGCGTTTTCCGTCAGGGCAATTAGCGCGTCTTCTGAATAAACCCCGTTGTAGTAAGTAGCCACACCTGGATCGCCGCCCAATGCGCGAAAGTTTCTCCCAACACCCCGAATGCGAATGTCGAAAGTGTCCCGCGTAGTGGCGGGAATATAGTTAATAAATTCGTTGGCTGACTGGATGCCCATGTCTTCGAGCATTTCGCTGCCAATGGCGGTAATAGAGAGCGCCGTATCAGACACAGTCGCTTCTACTTTCTCCGCTGTGACAATTACCTCTTCAATTTGTCTTCGCTCGTCTTCTGCGCTGGCTTGTAATGCAAAGCAAGTAAGCAGCCAGGCAGAGGACAGTAAAGCCCATCTTCTGTGGTTCATGATTCTCCCCAAAAACTTGTTTCTAGTTTAGACAAACTAAATTGTACACTTTTGGTTAATTTAAAGAAGCCCCTTCAAAACCCCCGACAGGGGGTCGAACGGTGCGATCGCCTGAAAAAGGCGGGCTAATCGCGCAGTCGATAGGTCAAAGAACGACCATTTTCTAGAATTGAATCCAGTGTCAGCCAGTTGCCGGATTCATCATAGGCTAGGTGCATATCGATCTTGTCACCTTTAAGCGCATAACGCTGAGTGGCATCGATTTTTGTAGAGGGCATTGGCGCGACGTCGATGTCCACGATGTCGCCGGTCTGCCCATTTAGAATCTGTGATTGTTCAAGAAGTTTCGGGGTCCAATAGGCGAAGGTCAAAATGCAGTCAATCATTATGGTCGTTGTCGGCTGGGTCGCCAGCACAAAGCCGTTAGGCCCGGCACTGCCGCTAAGCGACTGCAGCTTTCCATTGGTTTTAGTTTGGCTCGATATATTCTGCAGACATAGCTTGTTATCGTAACGCTCGGTCACCGCGTGTTCGTAATAGAAAACGGTCACGCCCAGTACCTTGTAGCGAAATTCAACCCTCGCATCCATCGTGTAGCCGTTTGAATCCTTCCTTAGTCTGAAATCATGGTAGCCAACGTCTTTTTCGTCTATGCGGACGTCGAAAAACCAATTCTGGACCGGGGTTGACTGGGCGTTCGCAATATCGGGCAAAACCGTAAAGGGGAGGGTGCAAGGCAGCAGCCACCAGCCTATCTGATACTTTGCCTTTCGACTTTCGAGCACGTTGCTTGCCAGGGCCGACCAAAGTTTCTTTGGATTCGGAAAAAAAGCTGGCACTTTTGATTGATAGGCAGCGTAATCGGGCCGATTTGCGATAATCGTAGGTTCTGACCTAGAGACCCCAGTGAATCGCAATAGTAGAAACGTTAACAGGCCCATGGCCAGCAGAGCTACTACCAAAAAGTGGTTATCAAGAGCTATCGCAGTGATCGCATGACCCAGCCAAAAAACCCATTCACCAAAGTAATTCGGGTGTCGGCTAAAAGACCAAAGCCCTTGGTCGAGTACCCCAAAGTCAGTGGTCGCCGGGCTTGCTCTCTGCTTTAAAAATGCACTTAGTTGCAGGTCAGCGGTAATTTCCCAAATCAAGCCGGCGCCTGTTAATAGCAGACCCGAATAGGCCCAGGCATTCCATTCAGCCTTGGTAAGGGCTGGGATTAGCATCAACGAAATGAACCAAGCCATAAGCGCTTGAGGAGCAAATATTAGATATAGGCTTTTGCGGCCAAAGTCTGCTCCTATGCTTGAGCGAATGGCCCGATATCGGGCATCCTCTGGCGCTCCTGCCTGACGAATGCTCAGATGCGTGGCTAATCGAAAGCCCCAAAGCAGTACTAGTATAATAGTAATAAGCTCTGGCTTGTTAATGCTCTTCGGAAGAACAAACAGCATGGTCGTCATACTGACAATGTGGTGCAGTGGCCAAAATATGTCGGCGATGCTCGCACACTGGTAGCGGTAGGATAGGCGCCAGGCGATCATACCACCGAGCAACGTCAGCAGTGCGGGAAGCACTGCGATCAAGATCACCTCTGGGTTTCCTCGGCCGTAAATCGTTGATTGATGGCCTTGATGACGGTGCCAAGGCCGGGCACATTTTGATAGAAGCCTAAGCCCGTATCCCAAAAGTCCTGGTGGAGGACTACCTTGCCAGCGGTATTGAAGCGTGCATGAGTGACGCCAATCGTTGTACTGGTGACGGGTTTTCGGATCGGCTGAAATTCCGCGGTCATCTTCCAGACGAGATAGACGTCTGACTCCTGGAGTAGCACATCTAGCATGTCCACCTCAACCCTGGCCCCTCCGTCGACCAATCCACGAAAGTGAGCGACGACTGCATCTTTGCTGTCTGTCAGCATCAGTGCATCGCTGAAGTAGAGATCTTGAGCGTACAGCTCTCGAGCGCGGTCAGCTGTATCGTCAGCGCCAAGATTTGACAGAAAATTTATGAAGTCATTGATGTCAGTTTTTTGAACATGCGGTGTTCCCCGAAATTGCACTAGAGCCCGTTGGTAAGCATCTGGGTAGGAGGCGCCTATATTTTGCTCGGGCGTGCTGCTCGCGCAGCCTAAGGCTAAAGCACTAACAAACAATATTAGGGGCAAATTTTTCATTACAGCAGGCTATTGATCTCTCCGTGAAAAATCGGTGAAGCACTATATTTGCTGCTTCACGACAACTTCACGCAAGACCACGAAAATGCTTCTCACGAAGTCCCAAAGCAGAGACTGATTCTCCAGCGTGCGTACTAGGTGACAGGAAGACGGGTTGATTCAGGAACGTCAAACCCCTCTGCACCAGCGATCAAGGTCGAAGCCTGCTTGCTTTAGGACTGCTCAATCAGCAGGTAATCCATAGAGCAAATTAATGAATAATGCAAAGATCCCAGCCCAAGGTGCCTCAGCGGCGCGCAGGGTCGCTGTTGTTGGAGGCGGTATCTCCGGTGTTGCGGCAGCGCACCGCTTGGCAGAATCCGTCGAAGTGACGCTTTTCGAAGCTCAGCGTCGTTTGGGCGGGCACACAGATTCACACTCGGTTTGGGTCGAGGATAAGGTTTATACCATCGATACAGGCTTTGTCGCCTTTCACCCTTCAGGACATGCCAATTTTTGTCAGTGGCTAGCGCAAATTGGTGTGCCAACCCAACGGACGGATATGACGTTTAGCGTTCGCGCAGACCAAGAGGCACTCGAATACAGCACTATCGGTTGGCGAACATTTTTCTCTTCCAGTGAATTACTTTTTTCTTTGAAGCATTGGCGCTTGTTGTGGGATTGGCAGCGTTTTCACCTGGAAGCCCCCATGGCAGCAGAGCATCAGGGCCTGCTCAATGCCGGTGAGTATTTCCGGCAAAACAACTACAGTGAGCGTTTCGTTCAGCGTCATATGGCACCGCTATGTGCCGCGCTATGGGCCCAGAGCCAATCGAGTGCTCTTGACACCCCGTTGCAGCATCTTGCTTCGATCGTGCAGAACCAAAAGATATTCCAGCATCCGACGCAGTCCTTGTGGCAAGTGGTTAGCGGCGGAGCTTCACAGTATCTCGAGGTATTTGCGGAACAATTTCCTGGCGACATTCGCTGTAACTCTAAGATTCTGCGCGTGCTACGTACTGACAGCAGCGTCGTGCTTGAAACCGAACATGAGTCGCTGGAGTTCGATGCGGTAGTTATGGCTTGTCACAGCGATCAGGCGTTGGAAGCCTTAGTGGAGCCGACCCTCGCTGAATCCAGTGTGCTCGGCGCGATCAAGTACATGGATAACCAAGTGGTCTTGCATGGCGACGCGACCTACATGCCGAGAGATCCACGTAATTGGTCCAGCTGGAATGCGCGAATCGATTCGGAGACAGGTCGTTCGGAGACGACATACTGGATGAACCGTGTTCAGGGCATTCGAGGTCCGCAGTTCTTTATTACGCTAAATCCGCAAGATACGCCTAAAAGAATTTGGACAGAGCGCAAATATCGGCATCCGGTGTTAGACGCAGATGCTTATGAAGCCCAACAGCGACGAGCGCAGGTTAGTGGTTTGGACCGCACATTTTACTGCGGTGCATATTGGGGAATGGGTGGCCATGAAGACGGGTTTCGCAGTGGTGTGGATGCTGCAGAGCAACTGCTTGCGAAGCTGCCGACTCTGAGCCCCAGCGCGGAACAAAGGGGGTCTGGCTTCGCCGCAGATATAGGCAACGCTGATCAAAGCCAAGGTGGCTAGCGACACCGGACAATCTTTTTTGGCGGTTTCAGGGCGTTACAAAATAGCCAACGCGTTGATGTTAAAAGCGGCTTGGGTATGCTGTGTCTTAGGTGGTATCGATTATGGTTTACCTGCGGTTGCCATCATGTTCGCGATGAGTTTCTGGCAGGGAGAGTTGCGAGAAGACAGTCCTTTCGTCGTAGCACTGGCCTTAATCGGTATTTGTCTCGATACGTTTTGGAATCACGTTGGCGTGCTCGACTATGGCAGCGCAGCCCTGACCCTCTCGCCCGGTGTCACCCTTGCTCCCGTTTGGATCATCATGCTTTGGCTTGCTGTGGGATTGAGCATTCGTCACAGCCTGATATTTTTAGTAAACCGCCCGGTCTTGGGTGCGCTATTGGTGGGTGGTGGTGCACCTTTGTCCTATTTAACGGGAGAGCGTTTTGGCGCCGTCACGATACCAAGCACTCAGGGCCTAGTAGTCTTAGCTCTGGTGTGGATGCTGCTGTTCTACTTCGTCTTTAGCAGAGCGAAATCCCGCCTGACCGTAGAGTAACTCCTATGTCATTATCCACAGGGACCGAATAAATGCACTGGTGTGTTCGGTCTGAGAGAAGGGAGACTCTCACTTTAAGAATACTGTCATTTGGGGATGCTGCGTGAAGATTCGTCGAACCAGGCTGATGACCAAGCTCGGGCGTGTGGTAGCGCTACAGGTTGTACTGCTTAGTGCGACCGTAGCCGCGGGCATCTATATCACCAATACAATTGTTGAAGATTTCCTCATAACTGAAGCACTGCAGAATGAGGCCTCCCACTACTGGTCTTTATACGAGGAGGACCCGAACCATCCACTCCCTAATACTGCTAACATGCGCGGGTATCTGGTTAATCCCGATGGTAATCCTGAATCAACCTCGCGACCCAACAACAGTGTGCCAGAGCAACTACTGGAGCACCCGGCTGGTTTCTTAGGGCGCGTGTCCATGAACGATGAATCTCCCACACTGTTCGTGAGTCAGCAAAGCGAGGACCTTGGCCCCAGGCTGTATCTAGTGTTCTTCAGTGAGGACGTCTCTCAACTTGCTTTCTATTTCGGTATTCTGCCGCTCTCTCTGGCACTGTTATTAGTTTACGGTTTTTCGTTCCTGACCTATCGACTGTCACATAGAGCTATATCACCAATCGTGAAGTTGGCAGACTACCTAGAGGAGTTTCGGTTTGGTAGCTATAACCAGCCCGCAGTAGATCTCGGCGATCTACGCGCCCTAGCGAACCTAGAAGTTGATGTGATGATCGACGCCATTGATAGTTTTGCTGAGCGACTTGATACCTTCATTGAGCGTGAAAGGATCTTTACTCGTGATGCTTCTCATGAGCTGCGAACGCCAATAGCGGTATTTAAGGGCTCCTTGGATTTACTGCAGCGTAAAGATGATCGCTCGGAAGATGATGTCAAAGCATTTAAGCGCATGCGGCGCACAGTGGACGACATGGAAGGCCTGATAGAAACCTTGTTGCTGCTGGCACGGGGCGAGGAAGTCGAGCGCATTCATGAAATTCGCTGTCTGAACGAATTGATACCTGGCTATGTTGAGCAGCTAGTGCCCATGGCGGAAGAGCGCGGTTTGGATCTGTTGATAGATGAACAGGCGCAGTTATGGGTCAAAGCGCCGTCTCGAGTGATTCAGATCATCCTGACGAATTTGCTGCGCAACGCGATCAACTATACGCAGCAAGGTTCGGTTATTGTGCGGATTCGCAAGAACACAATCAGCGTAATCGATACCGGCATCGGCATGAGTCCGGAGGAATTACAGCATGCTTTTGAGCCGTTTTATCGAGGTGAGCGCAGCCGGGCCAGCAGCATGGGCCACGGATTGGGACTGTCCATTGTGCGACGATTGGTCCATCAGTTTGATTGGTTAATTCATGTGCAGAGCAATGTTGGCAAGGGGACCGAGGTCACCATCGAGTTTTTCGAGGGTTAACGACGTTCTAGCAGTTTTTTGGAGTTCTTCCACGCCTGGAGTGTTTTGTCTCGCGCCGCGCTCAAGTCGATCATTGGTTTTGGGTAGCTTCCCACGCCGCCAAACTTCCAAGGTTCTAGAGTTTGTTTTGCGCTGGCACCAGCTAGCTCAGGAATCATGCTGCGCACAAAGGCACCGTTCGGGTCAAATCGCTCGGCCTGACGAATAGGATTAAAGATACGAAAGTATGGCACAGCATCGGTGCCTGTTGACGCACTCCACTGCCATCCACCATTGTTTGCTGCGAAATCGCCGTCAACCAGTTGGCTTAAAAAATAGGATTCGCCTAGTCGCCAGTCTATAAAAAGGTGCTTGGCCAAAAATTGCGCGGTAACCATGCGCAGACGATTATGCATCCAGCCAGTACTGTTAAGTTGACGCATACCCGCATCGACAAAAGGAAAGCCCGTCTCGCCGCGTTGCCAAAGTTCAAGCTGCTCGGTATTACAGTTCCAAGGCAATGCATCGGTCTCGGTTTTAAATGCGCGCCCCATGGCCAGACGTGGGTTTTCGGCCATGATGTGGTTATAGAACTCCCGCCAGATAAGCTCGCTGATCCAGGTATCGATGCTCTTATTGCCGCCAACGAGTCGCTCCTGGTTGCGCTTGTAGGCCTCGCGCAAGCAGTGATTGGCAGACACGGTCCCTGCCGCCAGATGCGGCGAAAGTTTGCTGGTGCCAGATAGGCTGGGCAGATCTCGGTGCGTTGCGTAGTTCTCAACAGAGCTGTCAAGAAATTTGTCCAATAGAGTCAAGCCGGACAACTCACCAGCAGGCCAGTCGTCAGAGCCAGTCATTTTGGAAACGTCACTTATCATTTCAGGAGCTATGGCCGGTGCTACTG